>NVUB02000039.1 GCA_002401775.2 Ectothiorhodospiraceae bacterium | reverse complement strand
GGTGGTTGTGTACGAGGATGACTTTGACGGCGTTTTTTAAGATGGCGACCCGAAATACGTTCATGGGTTCTACGGTGGTGGCGTTGACGCTGCCGAGGCTGACCAGTTCGACAAACAGGATTTTATTGTGGGTGGTGAGTCCGATGATCCAGAAGTGTTCTTTTTCCTGATCGATGATGTCTTCGCGCAATAATACTTTTTGCATGATGGCGTAGACATCTTCGGAGTTTATAATTTTGATTTTTTGTTGGTCGGTGAGTTCGATGTTCATGGGGGTTTCGGTGTTTGTTTGGTGTATTTGTTTGCAGGCGATTCGCCGTGGTTTGTTGTTGGTCAAGCGGCATTCGTGACCTACGGAGATTAGCATATTTATGTTACGTGCCCTACTTTCTGTGGCAGCCGGTATTAGTCAGTAAGCCTGTCTGTAAGGTAAGGAATACGATCCGGGGGTTTTTACTGGCTTTCTGGATACCGGCCTTCGCCGGTATGACGAGGGGTGGAGGTGGGGCGGCGATTCTTTTTGGGTTTTTTCCGCATGGGTGATAGCGGTTGGAAGGGCGGGTTTGAAACCCGTCCCTGATTACCGTTTTGGCCTTTGTGGCTTCTTAATGCGCAACATTTCGACAATTCAAACAAAAAATCGCCGGAAATCATAGGCCGCAGGAAGTAGTTTCAATTTTTGTCGATAATGTAAACCGTAGCCATCCTTTTACTTGCTTTCTTGTTACTTGCCCTGTCCGTTCGTTTACTTCGTTAGCGGTGTTTATGCTAGAATTTTCAACTACTTCCACTCTTACACCTTGTAGTCAACACACATTTATGGCCATTACTTTTCACCCACGCCCAGGGCAAATATTAGTATGTGATTTCTCCACTGGCTTTAAAGAGCCTGAGATGGTCAAAAACAATAGGCCTATTATTGTCCTTACACCTGACTATAAAGGCCGAACCGGGCTGGTAACAGTTGTCCCTTTAAGCACAAAGGAACCGGCTGACATTATGCCTTATCACTACAAGCTTCCCAAAAACTGCATGCCGCAAATTGGGCGATTTCAGGATAACGACAGTTGGGTTAAAGCAGACCTCATATATACAGTAGGCTTTCACAGGTTGAATTTAATACGATTAGGCACCCGAGATCCAAATACAGGCAAGCGGCATTACTATCAGAGCAGGCTTTCTAGAGAACGTATGAAAGAGATATACGCCTGCGTTCTACACGGCCTGAACCTGGGGTCTCTATCCCAGCACCTCTAATCTTTTGTTGAGAAAGTTCGATACAAGTTGTATATTGAAAGTGTTCCTGCTCTGCTTTAGCATCAGGCATTCGAGACTGCACAAAGGTCCGCCCAGTGCAGCCAGCCCGGCGAAGCGATGACAAGCTTGCTGAGGCTGAGTTAAGGCTCCTACGGGAGCCTTTGTCATTTCTAACTTATTGAAAGTTATCAATTTTCCTGAATTATTCAATACATGCTATTTTGTCTATCACTCCTTACTTTTCCTCGTTTAAATCAATGAACTACCGTAATTTCTCCGACAAATAGCTAGAGCAAACCAGGCATAATAGGACTCGCCCTCACAACGGGTCATATTTTGTGATTTCTTAAGACTGGCAGTCCTGTTAACAGGTGTTCTCACAAGTCTCCATCAAACGTCTCTCATTAAACCCTTACGCCTAAGCCATTGTTTTGTATAAAATTTTCATGAACACCTAGGTTCTTTACTCTCAAGACCTTTACAATGAGTTTACAAAAACTATATTATTAGAATATTTGTAAACTATTGGGATTAAAAATGATTGGGGATCGCATTAAACAAGCTCGCAAAGCGTCTGGTTTGTCGTTGCGCGCTTTAGCTGAAAATGCCGGCATTACTGCCATGGCAATTTCTAAATATGAAAATAACAAGTCCACCCCTTCTTCAGGAGTGCTGTTAGGTCTCGCCCGCGCTTTAGATTTGAAGGTGGAGTATTTCTTCCGTACTTCGAAGGTTGAGCTGCACGATATTGAATATCGTAAACATTCAAAACTCCCTAAAAAGGTGCTCGCTCAAATTGAAGGTGACGTTATTGAGCAAATTGAGCGTTTTATAGATTTAGAAAAATTCCTGCCAAACTCACCCATTGAGGATTTTACATTACCAAAAGAGCTGCCTTCTGAAATAGAGGATTATGATGATATTGAATCAATTGCCGACATTGTCAGAAAGGCATGGAAATTAGGCGGTAATTCAATACCTGATTTGATGGATACCTTAGAAGAGCGTGGCATCAGAGTGTTCCAGACTAAGGCATTTCATAATGACAAATTCGATGGCTTAACTGCGGAAGTAAACGAGTTTCACGTTATCGTCGTTGGACGTGATTGGCCTGGTGATCGTCAACGGTTTACGTTATCGCATGAACTTGGGCATCTGATATTAAAAGGCCGCTTACCTCCACATTTAGATGACGAAAAAGCCGCTAATCGTTTCGCAGGTGCATTTTTGGCTCCCAAGGCTGAGGTATTAAAAGAACTTGGCAGTAACCGTAATTGGTTAGAACCTGTAGAACTTCATTTGCTCAAACAAACTTATGGCCTTAGCATGGGTGCGTGGATATATCGGGCAAGCGACTTGGGAATACTTAACAAATCCGCAACCCAAAAGATGTGGCGTTACTTTCGAGAACGCAACTGGATAAAAGTTGAACCTGGCGGACAGTATTCTCCTGAAGTCCCAAAACTTTTTAAACAATTAATCTTTCATGCATATGCAGAACAACTGATTAGCGAATCAAAAGCAGCTGAGTTGTTAGCATGGCCAACGTCTACTTTTCGTACTATAAGGAATAAGGTATCTTGTGAGCAAGAAGCTCTTAATCAGTGACGCAAATATTTTGATTGATATGGATGCGGGAATGTTATTAAGGCCGATGTTCCAAATGGATTATGACTTTGTAACTCCAGACATTTTATTCAAAGAGGAGTTAGAAGATCAACACCCAGATTTAATTGACCATGGCCTGCGGACTTTATCATTAACGGGTGAGAGCGTTCGCAGATTAGTGGCGCTAAAAAAAATCTATGACAATACGGGTGTGAGTAACAATGATTTATCAACATTAGCGCTGGCCAAACAGGAAAATGCGCCATTGTTAACAGGAGAGCGCACCCTGAGAAATATCTGCATTTCTGAAAATCAAAAAGTCTTTGGCACGCTTTGGATAGTTGGAGAAATGATAGACGCTGCACTCATCAATGTTGGCCAGGCGGAAATAGCCTACCAATTAATGCTCGCTGACGGAAGCCGATTACCAAAGGCACTAATTAACACGCAGCTTCAAAAATTTAAAGCGCTCTGATCGGTCTATGCCGCATGACGTGGATAGTGGGCGACGAGTTAGTTTCAGATGGCGTTGATAAGTACAAAAATTTCGGTACCGTTATTCCACGGTCACCGACTTGGCAAGATTGCGCGGCTGGTCCACGTCGGTGCCTTTTAGGACTGCGACATGGTACGACAGTAGTTGCAGGGGGATGGTGTAGACGATGGGCGACATTGCGTCATCCACTGGGGCTACGTTTAATACTTGGATGCCTTCTGCCTGTTGCAGTTCAGAATTCATGTCGGCAAATACCAGCAGTTCTCCGCCTCGGGCTCGGACTTCTTGTAGGTTTGATTTTAGTTTTTCTAACAATTCGTTGTTAGGGGCTACGGCGATGATGGGCATGTTTTCGTCAACCAATGCCAGTGGGCCGTGCTTTAACTCTCCTGCGGGATAGGCTTCGGCGTGTATGTAGGATATTTCTTTGAGTTTGAGTGCGCCTTCCATTGCGACGGGGAAATGTGCGCCTCGCCCTAGGAACAGGGCATTGTTTTTATCAGCAAACTGTTTGGCGATTTGTTGGATGGGTTTGTCGAGTTTTAGGACGCGATCAATTTCTGTCGGCAGTTTTTCCAGTTCGGCGACCATGCGCATTTCGTCTTTTTCCGATAGGCCGTTACGGCGTCCTAATGCGATGACGAGTAGCATTAATGCGACTAACTGTGTGGTGAATGCTTTGGTGGAGGCGACGCCTATTTCTGGCCCGGCACGGGTTAACAGTACCAGGTCTGATTCGCGTACGAGTGAACTTTCGGGCACGTTACAGATTGACAGGGAATGGCCAAAGCCAAGGCGTTTGGCTTCTTTTAATCCGGCGAGGGTGTCGGCGGTTTCGCCTGATTGCGATAGGGTGACGATTAATGAATTATGGCGCACTACGGGTTTGCGGTATCGGAATTCACTGGCGACTTCTACGCTGCACGGGATGCCGACAATGGACTCTAGCCAATAGCGGCCTATGAGTCCTGCATGGTAGCTGGTGCCGCAGGCGATTATGTGTACGCCTTGCACTTTGTCGAATATGGCTGGGGCTTCTGCGCCAAATGCCTGCTCTAAAACTTTGCCGCCACTAATGCGGCCTTCGAGGGTGTCGGCTATGGCGCGGGGCTGTTCGAAGATTTCTTTGAGCATGAAGTGACGATATTCACCACGGTCTACGGCGTCGGCTGACAATTCGCTTTCTTTGATGGGCCGTTTTACTTTGTTACCTTTTGCATCATAGATGTCCAACGATGTGCGACGGATGTCTGCGATATCGCCTTCTTCTAGAAAGATAAAGCGCTGGGTGACGGGCAGTAGTGCGGCAACGTCTGAGGCGATAAAATATTCGCCAATACCGACACCGATGACGAGCGGGCTGCCTCGGCGGGCGGTGATCATTCGGCCTTGTTCTTTTGAGCTGATGACACCTAAGGCATATGCGCCGTCGAAATCAGCGACGGCTGATTGCACTGCGGTTAATAAGTCTTGTCCTTGGTCTGTGTGGTAATCATAGATTTGATGAACGACGACTTCGGTGTCTGTTTCCGAGGTAAATTTATGTCCGTTTTGGGTTTGTGTGGCGCGTAGCTGTTCGTGGTTTTCAATGATGCCGTTGTGGACAACGGAAACCGTACCTCGGCAGATGTGGGGGTGCGCATTGCTTTGGCTCGGAACGCCGTGCGTTGCCCAACGGGTATGGGCAATGCCGACTTTACCGCTAAGCTTATCTTCCATGGATTCTGCTAACTTGGCGACCTTACCCATGGACCGCACACGGTCCAGATTTCCGGTGGCGTCTAATACGGCGATACCGGCTGAATCATAGCCACGGTATTCTAGGCGGCGAAGTCCTTCCAATAAAATGGGGACTACGTCTCTGTCTGCTACTGCACCTACTATTCCACACATAAAATCAGTACCTGGTATTTAGGGTCTAGGGTTACGTTATTGAGAGCCTTTACTGTTCTGGTAATTTGGCTGCGACACTTGTGCCTCGAATCTCGTTACTTTTTTATGGGACGTTGCCAGTTATCCACTGAGAGTTGTTTTGGCCGCGTTAGCGTCAGTTTGTTTGCTACTGCATCTTTTGTGATGGTTGAGCCTGCTCCGATGGTTGCGCCGTCGGCTATTGTTATGGGTGCGACTAGCTGTGTTCCGGAACCTACGAATACGTTATTACCGATGACCGTTTGATGTTTATTTGCACCATCGTAATTACAGGTGATGGTACCGGCGCCAATATTGACGTTGCTTCCCATGGTGGTGTCGCCGACATAACTCAGGTGGTTTACTTTGCTTGCTTCAGCAATAGTGGATTTTTTTATTTCAACAAAGTTGCCGACTTTGACTTTATCAGCCAATGTTGTTTGTGGCCGTAACCGTGCGTAAGGGCCAATATCACAATCGCTTCCCACTACGCTGTCTTCTAGTACACAGTTTGCGTGTACCTGGGTTCCGCTACCGATGCTGACATTTTTTAGCACTGCATTAGGGCCGATGGTGACGCCGTCACCCAGAACTATTTGCCCTTCTAGTACGGCATTAATATCAATTGAAACATCACGGCCTATGATCAGCTCTCCGCGTAAGTCAAAACGGGCCGGGTCTAGTAAGGTTAGCCCACTTTCCATTAACTGATGAGCCTGGCGTAATTGAAACGCCCGCTCAAGACCCGCTAATTGACGTTTGTTGTTGACGCCTTCTATTTCACTGATTTCTGTCGGATTGGCACTGGTGATTGGCACACCGTCTTTTGCCGCCATACCAACAATGTCGGTGAGATAAAATTCACCCTGGGCATTATTGTTATCGAGCTTGTTTATCCACTTCTTTAATAGCTTGCCCTTAACGGCCAGCATGCCAGTATTTATTTCAGTAATGGTGAGTTGTGATTCAGTGGCGTCTTTTTGCTCAACGATGGCTTGAATATTTCCATCGTTATCACGCACGATTCGGCCATAGCCAGTGGGGTCACTCAGCTTTGCGGTTAATAATGCGAGCGCATCATTGCCTGCTTCTGTCACGCTAACGGTAATAAGTCGTTTTAGCGTTGCGACGGTTATTAGTGGCACGTCACCGTATAACAACAATATTAAATGGTCATCCGGGATGGCTGGCAGCGCTTGCTCAACAGCATGGCCGGTGCCGAGTCTTTCGGTTTGTTGTGCCCAAATCAGGTCGTAAGCCGACAAGGCATTTTGGACTTGCTCGCCACCATGGCCGTAAACGACATGAATGTCGGATGCTTTAAGTGCTAAAGCATCTTTTATGACATGTTCTACCAGTGGCTGGCCTGCAATACAGTGCAATACCTTGGGTAGATCAGATTTCATGCGAGTGCCCTGACCTGCAGCCAGAACAACAACACTTAATGGCACTTCAACAGTCATGGCGTCGATAAATCCTTATTTATTCATTCCTAGAGTAATATGCACAACCATTAATGAGCAATCCGAAGTCCTTAGCATTGGAGTCTTCCGTGGGGCGGGTATGGTTTATTGCCCACCCTACACACTCAGACCCATAAGCGTAGTTCACGTTGTGTAGTTCGTAACGGTCTGGTTGTTTTGTTCTCGCTTGCTGTCAGGTAACGGCGTAACCTGACCTACAAAAACCGACGTTCCTGGTTCCCTACACCCTTTGTTTTACTCATACTAACACCAATAAAAAAGGGCGGTAGTTAGCCGCCCTTCTTTATATTCTTTTGCGCACATTTTTCAATATGTTTTCTGTCTGCCAGCTTCTGGCATTGAGCTTTACTGTCCGATTTTCTTCCGCAAGCGTTGTACGGCCTGCAGTTGTGCCATTGCTTCGGCCAATTCGGCGGAGGCTGCGGCGTAATCGACGTCGTCTTTCTGGTCTGACAATAGCTTTTCAGCGCGCTCTTTGGCTTCAAGTGCGGCTGCTTCGTCGATGTCGCCCGCGCGTTGCACGGTATCCGCTAAGATGGTGACGGCTTCAGGTTGAATTTCTAACATTCCACCTGACACATACAACACGACTTCTTCCGCACCCTGCTCGGTGATGATACGAACTTCACCGGGCTTGATGCGAGTCAGTAGCGGTGCATGACGAGGCATTATGCCCAAGTCACCCATCGCTCCTGGGGCAAACAACATTGTGGCTGGGCCGGAGAAGATTTCTTCCTCGGCACTAACAACGTCTACATGCATAGTCATAGCCATTTCCTAACTCCTTACATCCTGCTTATATTAGAGAGTTTTGGCTTTTTCAACGGCTTCTTCGATGCCGCCAACCATGTAGAAAGCCTGTTCAGGCAGTCCGTCATGCTCGCCTTCAACAATGGCCTTAAAGCCAGAGATGGTATCTTTCAGAGAGACATATTTACCAGGGGCTCCGGTAAACACTTCAGCGACGAAGAAAGGCTGAGACAAGAAGCGTTGTAATTTACGCGCACGGTTAACGGACATTTTGTCTTCTTCAGACAGTTCGTCCATACCCAGAATGGCAATGATATCTTTCAGCTCTTTATAACGCTGCAAAGTACCCTGCACGGCACGGGCTACAGCGTAATGTTCGTCACCGATAACCAATGGATCCAGCTGGCGTGAAGTGGAATCCAAAGGATCCACAGCAGGGTAGATACCCAGCTCTGCAATTTGACGAGACAACACCAAGGTTGCATCCAAGTGAGCAAAGGTGGTGGCCGGAGATGGATCGGTCAAATCATCGGCAGGCACGTAAACGGCCTGGAATGAAGTGATGGAACCGGTTTTGGTTGAAGTAATGCGCTCTTGCAGAGCACCCATTTCTTCTGCCAATGTAGGCTGATAACCCACAGCTGAAGGCATACGGCCCAACAGTGCAGAAACTTCAGTACCGGCCAATGTGTAACGATAGATGTTATCCACGAACAACAACACTTCGCGACCTTCATCACGGAAATGCTCGGCCATGGTCAAACCAGTCAGCGCAACGCGCAAACGGTTACCAGGAGGCTCATTCATCTGACCGTAAACTAGCGCCACTTTGTCCAACACGCCGCCTTCTTGCATCTCGTAGTAGAAGTCATTACCTTCACGAGTACGCTCACCGACACCGGCGAATACGGAGAAGCCGCTATGTTCAACAGCGATGTTACGAATCAATTCCATCAACGTAACGGTTTTGCCCACACCAGCACCACCGAACAGGCCGACTTTACCGCCCTTGGAGATGGGCATGATCAGATCGATAACCTTGATACCGGTTTCGAGAATATCGAGACTTGACGCCTGCTCATCAAAAGCAGGTGGCTTACGATGGATAGGCATGTATTTGTCAGCGGGAACTTCTCCGGCATGGTCAATGGGGCGACCCAATACGTCCATGATGCGACCCAAAGTACCCTGACCGACGGGCACTTGAATGGCTGCGCCGGTGCCTGCCACGGTCATGCCGCGTTTCAAGCCATCGGTGCTGCCCATGGCAATAGCACGAACCACGCCGTCACCCAACTGCTGCTGAACTTCCAATGTCAAATCGACATCGTCCAACTTCATCGCGTCATAGATCTTCGGCATATCTGCACGCGGGAACTGCACGTCGACCACGGCGCCGATGATTTTTACGATTTTTCCTGAACTCATGTTTCAGTCCTCTTTAAAAATTTCAGATAAAAGATAAAAGTGTAAAGATACAAGTAAAAGACAAATGCGAATTGCGCGTATTTACACGAGCATTAACTTCGAGCCTCGCGCTATTGTTCGCTTTCATCTTTCATCTTTTCTCTTGTATCTGAGTTATATTTATACGGCCGATGCTCCGCTGACGATCTCGGAAATTTCCTGAGTGATCGCTGCTTGGCGAGCTTTGTTATAGGCCAGATTCAATTCGTCGATCAGGTCACCGGCGTTATCCGATGCGGCCTTCATGGCGACCATTCGTGCCGACTGTTCGCTGGCTACGTTTTCTACCACGGCCTGGTAGACCAGTGATTCAACGTAACGTGTTAACAGATCAGTGATCACTTCTTTGGCTTCTGGCTCGTAGAGATAATCCCAGTGATGGGCATACTCTTTTTCTTCTTTAGCCTGAATTGGCAGCAACTGCTCAATTTGCGGATCTTGTGTCATGGTGCTGACAAATTCGTTGTACACCACAAACAAGCGATCAATTGAACCATTATCATAGGCATCCAACATCACTTTGATGGTACCTATCATATCGGTGATGCGTGGTGCATCGCCGAGCTGGGATATTTCCGCGGTAATGTTGCTACCCAAACGTCTGAAAAAACCAGTCCCCTTGGAACCGATGGCACAAATATCTATGCCGACACCCTTGTCATCCCAGCCCTTCAATGTTTTGAGGGTCATGCGGAACATGTTGGCGTTAAGACCACCACACAATCCACGGTCACTGGAGACCACGATAAAACCAACACGCTTGACCTCGCGGTCCTGCATGTAGGAATGATTATATTCAGGATGCGACTGTGCCAAGTGATGAATCACGTTGCGAATCTTTTTCGCATAAGGACGTGAAGCCCTCATACGATCCTGTGCCTTACGCATTTTACTTGCCGCGACCATTTCCATGGCACGCGTGATCTTCTGCGTATTTTGAACGCTTTTGACCTTGGTGCGTATCTCTTTGCCAACTGCCATGCCTTTCTCCTAAACGGAAAGCTCCTAACGGAAAGTCCTAAGCTTAAGCCTTGCGCTTAAGCGCTTAGTAAGTGCCCGATGCTTTGAACTTCTCAATAGCAGCAGTCATTTCAGCGGCGATGTCTTTGTTGTAGTCACCCGTTGAATCAATCTTCGCGAGCAGATCAGCAGCATTGGCACGCAGATAGGCGTGTAGTGCAGCTTCAAAGTCCACGACTTTCTTCACGTCGACGTCATCAAGGAAACCTTCGTTGGCGGCAAACAGTGAACAAGCCATTTCAGCGACGGACAGTGGCGAATACTGCAACTGTTTCATCAGCTCGGTGACACGTTGTCCACGTTCGATCTGCTTACGGGTTGATTCATCCAGATCAGAAGCAAACTGGGCGAAAGCCGCCAGTTCACGATACTGAGCCAAATCAAGACGTACACCACCACCCAATTTCTTGATGATCTTGGTTTGTGCTGCACCACCCACTCGAGACACCGACAAACCGGCGTTAATCGCTGGACGAATACCGGCGTTGAACAAATCAGCTTCGAGGAAGATCTGACCGTCAGTGATGGAAATCACGTTTGTTGGCACGAAGGCCGACACGTCACCCGCTTGGGTTTCGATGATTGGGAAGGCGGTTAAAGAACCGGTCTTACCTTTCACTTCACCCTTGGTGAGACGTTCTACTTCCTTCGCATTGATGCGGGAAGCACGTTCCAGCAAACGGGAATGGAGATAGAATACATCACCAGGATAGGCTTCACGGCCTGGCGGACGACGTAGCAACAAAGATACCTGGCGGTATGCCCATGCTTGCTTGGTCAAATCATCATAAATGATCATGGCGTCTTCGCCACGGTCACGGAAGTATTCACCCATGGTGCAACCGGCATACGGTGCGATGTACTGCATGGCAGCAGGATCAGCAGCAGACGCGGCAACGATAATGGTATGTGCCAACGCGCCGTGCTCTTCCAGTTTACGAACCACTGCCGCAATAGAAGAAGCCTTTTGGCCGATAGCAACGTAGATACATTTAATGCCTGTATCTTTTTGGTTGATGATGGCATCGATAGCAACAGCCGTTTTACCGGTCTGGCGATCGCCGATGATCAACTCACGCTGACCTCGACCTACTGGCACCATGGCATCGATAGCTTTCAGACCCGTCTGTACAGGCTGATCAACTGACTTACGTTCGATAACGCCAGGAGCGACTTTCTCAATGGGCTCATGGCTAGTGGCTTCAATGGCGCCTTTGCCATCAATAGCAACACCTAAAGAGTTGACGACACGACCTAACAGGCCTGGGCCAACTGGCACTTCAAGAATGCGCTTAGTGCATTGCACTTTATCGCCTTCGGTGATGCCTTCGTAAGCGCCTAATACCACGGCACCAACAGAGTCTTGCTCGAGGTTCAAAGCCATACCAAAGATATTGCCAGGAAACTCGATCATTTCGCCCAACATAACGTCAGACAGTCCGTGGATACGCACGATACCGTCAGTGATACCCACTACGGTGCCTTCGTTGCGCGCCTCGGTGGAGACGTCAAAATTCTCGATTCGTTTTTTAATCAGCTCACTGATTTCAGACGGATTTAATTGCATTTTCTATTTCCTCTTTTGGCGGCTTGCGACCGTTCTCTTTGTTAAGAACAGTCCGCTTTAGCCTGCCAGCTCTACGGAAAGCTTGTTTAATTGACCGATCACAGAACCATCAATCACCATGTCACCCGCTTTAATGATGGCACCCCCCATGAGGGATTCATCAACGCTGCATTTGAGAGAGACTTCACATCCCAAACGCGCTTTGAGTTTTTCGGTAATCATTGATTGTTGAGCAGCACTGACTTCCTGCGCAGAAATTATTTCTGCTTCGACGGTTTTTTCCGCCTCAGCTTTCAGTGTTTCAAATTGCTCTGCGATCTCAGCGATAACATTCAAACGACGATTTTCAGCAAGCAACTTAATCAAGTTACTGCCTTGCTCAGTCATTACTTCGCCAGCAACATCAATGAAAACTTGAGCTAACTGCTCTTTTTTAACACTGGTGTTACTGATAATGGTCTGAATATCGGCATCTTCAGCAATCAATGCAACGGTCTGCAAGACTGCAGACCATTCTTTTAACTGCTTGCTGGCGTTTGCCATTTGAAAAACCGCTACGGCATAAGGTCGGGCGACGGTGGATTTCTCTGCCATGGCCTTAGATCTCTGCTGCCAGTTCGTTCAACAAAGCATCGTGAGATTTGGCATCAATTTCACGCTTAAGCACTTTTGTGGCACCGGCAATGGCAATGCTGGCCACTTGGGCGCGCAACACTTCTTTTGCCTGGTTGATCTCACGCTCGATCTCGGCGTTTGCTGCGGTAACAATACGTTCACCTTCGGTGCGCGCTGCTTCTTTAGCTTCTTCCACAATTTCAGAAGCACGCTTCTGGCCTTGTGCGACAACTTCTGCCGCTTGATCTTTCGCTTCTTTAAGAACCTCTACCGCTTTCTTTTTAGCAAGCACTTCTTCGTGCTTGCCTTTCTCTGCGGCAGCAAGACCGTCGGCGATACGCTTTTGGCGTGCCTCCATGATCCCGGACAGAGGTCCCCACATCACTTTGTTGACAAACCAAATCAACAAACCGAACGCGATCATTTGCGCAAATAGGGTTACTGTAATATTCACTGTTTCATTCCTCCCGGTTTCTAACTGTTAGCGAAAACGCCTTCAGCTCATCACCAAGTTAGTGGCCTTTATATTCCGTTCTTTCTCTTTACAAAAAGAGCGCAAGAATGGATTAAAGCGCGCCGATAGCGGCGGCCGTAGCACCAATGAAGGGGTTAGCAAACAGGAACCACATTGCGAAAGCCAGGATGATGAAGGGGAAAGATTCCATCAGACCAGCAAAGATGAACATGTTGGTCATCAATACAGGACGCATTTCAGGCTGACGTGCAATGCCTTCCAAGGTCTTGGCACAGATAAGGCCCCAACCGATGGCAGAACCCAGACCAGCAGCAGCCAGGATCACGCCCACACCTACTGCAGTGTAAGCATAAATCATCGCGATCATATCAGGTGTCATTGTTACTCTCCTTCAACTTAAAGTTTAAAAACAAAATTTAAAAAACGATTAAAAAAACATTTTACTAAAACTAATAACTCTTTTTTCGAGACGCTTACGGTAAAGCGCCTCGTAAAAACTTGTGGCTAAACATCTACGCAGTACTTAGTAGTGATTAGCGCTAGTGGTCAGCGGTATGCGCCATACCCAGATACACAATGGTCAGTACCATGAAGATAAAGGCCTGCAGGGTGATAACCAAAAGATGGAATATCAACCAGCCCAAATCCAACACGACTTGCAGCGGGAACCAGATCAGCATGCCTGCGCCCAATGTTGCAGCACCGGCTAACAGTGCAATCAACAAGAACACCAGCTCACCGGCAAACATGTTGCCGAACAAACGCAAACCGAGGCTCAATGGTTTAGCCAATTCTTCGATCGCCGTCATGACGATGTTAGCTGGCACAGCCATTTTACCGAAGGGATGGAACAGGAACATCTTCAGGTAACCTAAAGGGCCCTTTACCTTCAGATTGAAATACAGGGACAGCCCGAACACGACCAAGGCCATAGCCATGGGCACACTCAGGTCAGTGGTCGGCACTACTTTAAGGTAATCAATTCCAAACCAACTGCCGATCACCGGCAACAAATCAACCGGGATCAAATCCATGAAGTTCATTAACCAGACCCATACAAAGATGGTTAAGGCCATTGGTGCGATGAGTGGGTGATGACCCGGAAACGAATCTCTCACCTGCGTTTGCACAAATTCGAGAATGGATTCTACGAAGTTCTGCATTCCACCGGGCACACCTTCAGTGGCGTTTTTAGCAACTCGCCCACCGACGGTGACAAATAAAATACCGAGTAACACCGAAATAACGATGGAGTCGATATTCCAGGTCATAAACCCTTCACCGACATGCAAGTTCGTTAAATGATGTTGGATATACTCAACGGTACCGCCACCGCTGGAACCTTCTGCTGCTTGACTCAAGATCCTATCCCCTTATAACGTTTAATCTGAGCTACGCGCCGCAGTCCGGTCACGCACACTCATCAAGTAACTGGCTTGTGCCAGGGCGAAGCCAGTAAACACGGCCATCGCATCGAGCCTCAAGAAACCCAGCCCTATTCCTAGCAACACTATCACTGCCGCAAATCTCACCACGGCACCGATATATAAAATTATCATGCTTTGTTTAGGATCGCTCAGCGCGATGGCATTCGCGCGCTTAAAGCCCCCAATTGATACCAGGGCGAGCGTTACACTAACCAAGCCGCCATAGAAGGCCGACAATGCTTTCCACTCATTTTCTTCAGCACTTAAGGCGAAGAATGCCGCGGCGACCACCAAAGACATCAGCAACTGAGCGATCAAAACCCGGCGTGACTTTCCTGCGAGATCCTTATCTATTGCGGTCATATCAAGGGCTCTCACTGCAACTTCGGGTCGGTCATTAATTTGTACACTTTCAAAAACCCGCCTACCAGACCCATGCCACCAAACAAAATCATAAAAATTGGCGGTGTTTCCAGCCAGCCATCTACCCAGTAGCCTAATAAAAACCCAGCCACTACTGTAGAACTCAGCATTGTGCCGACGCTAATCAGCAACAGTCCTGGCCCTTTCCGTTCTGTTCTGGACTTGGGTTTATTCATGCTCAGCACCAAAAACTAATGGAGCCTCTCCGTGTTGGAGCACCCTAATTTTGGGCCCGAAGTATAACCAGCCTCCCGGCCTTCGGCAAGCTACTATGATGAGATATTTAGAAGTTTAGGGAGTTCTCATTAAGTATTTGTACTGAGGCCTATCATGTTTCCGAAAAACTTCTCCGCATTCTGCTTTAGGCACAATTTCAATAGGGTGATATTTGCCCAATGAAACCTATTGAGGAAAATGCCAAGACATCATGAAAAGGGGTTTAGGTGTTTTTTCTCGGCAGGCACTTTTTTCGTCAGATACAAAAGCCGCCCACATTTGATCGGCCTGAATCATCAGGCTATGCATTTATTCATTCGAGGTGGGGATGCAGACCTCTGACGGACGTCTACAGACGCTTTGCCAGGACAACCTTATGACAAGCTTACTGAATACGCTCCAGAATACCTTCCAGTTCGTCCAGGCTGTTGTAATGAATAACCAGCTTGCCATTGCCCTTGGCGGCATGTTGAAACAATACCTTGGCCGATAACTTTTGCGTGAGTTCTTCCTGCAAACGTTTAATGTCAGGGTCCAGTGATTTGCTCGGTTTGTTGGATGCTTTGGGCTCGGCGTTTAAGCGTCGCACCAATTGCTCGGTTTCACGCACGGAATAGCCTTTTGCGGCTACATTACGTGCTGTTTCGCTTTGCACTTGACCTTGCAGCGCCAACAGCGCGCGGGCATGGCCCATTTCAAGATCACCGTGCTCGAGCATTCTTCGCACGTCGTCGTTAAGCGTTAGCAGACGTAGCAAATTGCTAACTGCCGCGCGGGATCGGCCTACGGCACCTGCGGCTTGCTGATGCGTCATTTCAAACTCATCAATCAAACGCTGCAAAGCTATGGCCTCTTCGATGGGATTGAGGTCTTCACGCTGTATGTTCTCAATGAGCGCCATGGCAATGGCGGCTTCATCGGGCACATCGCGCACCACGGCCGGTATTTCATGCAGGCCGGCAATTTGTGCCGCGCGCCAGCGGCGCTCACCGGCAATAATTTCATAGCGTTCGCCACCAATGGGGCGAATGACGATGGGCTGCACCACGCCCTGGGCTTTGATGGAGTTTGCCAACTCTTCAAGGCTTTCAGGGTGCATATCGGTGCGCGGTTGATACTTGCCCGGTTGTAGCAAATCAACCGGCACTTCCCGAAAATTTGTGCTCTTGGGGTCGTCAACAATCTTCGCCATCGAGCCACCCAACAGCGCATCTAAACCACGCCCCAACCCTCGCTTTTTCACTGCCATTCTCAACTATCCCAAAAAATTCTATTTATTTTAAATTACGATTTTAAATTACGATTTTAAAAGTACTGTTTTTAAGTTACTGCGTTAAGTTACTGCTTTAAACGTACCGCTTTAACAGTACGGGTAACTTGTTTAAACCTCCGACACAGCAGCTGGACTGCTCGCGGCACTACTTATCGCTTTGTCACGACGCAGCATTTCTCCGGCCAATGCAAGATAAGCTTGAGCACCACGAGAACTTTTGTCGTACATCAGCGCTGGCAACCCATGGCTTGGTGCTTCAGCCAAACGAATATTGCGGGGAATGACGGTGCGGAAAAGCTTGTCGCCAAAATGTTTATTGAGCTGCTCGGTCACATCGCCCGACAAACGATTGCGCGGGTCATACATGGTGCGTAACAATCCGTCGATTTGCAAAAACGGATTCAATGAGCCTTTCACTTCCTCAATGGTATTCACCAGGGCCGTCAGACCCTCCAGGGCGTAATACTCACATTGCATGGGTATCATCACCGATTGCGATGCGACCAGCGCATTCAGCGTCAACATGTTCAACGATGGCGGACAATCAATCAGGATGTAATCATAATCCCCTATGACGTCTATCAGCGCATCACGCAGCCGGCGCTCGCGCTGCGTTTCCTGAAGCAACTCCACTTCGGCTGCGGTAAGGTCGGCATTGGACGGCAGCAAATCGTAACCGGCTTCCGGAGTGGCGACCACTGCCTCGGCGACCGTCGCCTTTTTCATCAGCACGTGGTAGCTGGATAGTTCAACGGCGTGTTTATCGATGCCGCTACCCATGGTGGCATTACCCTGAGGATCGAGATCCACCAGCAACACTTTGCGTTGCGTCGCCACCAGTGACGCCGCCAAATTAACACTGGTCGTGGTTTTACCCACACCACCTTTCTGATTGGTTACCGCTATTATTTTGCCCATACTTTATTTCACCCGCCGTAAACTCACCAAATGTCTATCTTCGTCCAGCCCTGGCACTGCCAGACGATGAACCTGTTCTACTGCAAAATTTTTGTTCAAGTCCGCCAGCTCAGCCTTAGGGTCCGCACCCTTCATGGCAAGAATGACGCCCGTTGACGCGCAGTGCTGTCCTGCACCGGTGAGCATATCATCCACTGACGCAAAAGCCCGCGATAAAACAACATCAAAGCCTTTTTCAAATCCGTCTTCAAGCGCTTTTTCAAACCCATCGTCAGGCTCAAAAGTTTCTGTACGCGCTTGTACTACTTGCACATTATCCAGCCCCAGTTCCGCAATGGCCTGTGTCATAAACCGGGTTTTTTTACTGTTGCTATCCAGTAACACAAAACGGCGTAATGGGTGCGTTTTAGCACTTAATATCGCCAACGGAATACCCGGCAAGCCTGCCCCCGTGCCTACATCCAGTATTTGTTCTGCACTGGCTTTACCAACCACATCCAGAAAAGGCATCACCGTCAAACTGTCCAGCAAGTGACGCGTCACCATTTGTAACGGTTCGCGTACCGCCGTTAGGTTGTAGACGCGATTCCACTTATTAAGGAGCCGCACATATTCCAAAAGGCGGGCCTGAACATCAAGCGAACAATCGAGATCAAGCGCCTTTATTCCAGACGACAACACTGCTTGCAACGAAGATTCTTTCACTCAAAAACGTCCAATAAACCGATTACAGTAACCCAACACACTATTCTGACAGCCTAATCCAACAACCTAATCCAACAAACCTAGGGCTTAGTCGCCGCCTTTGTGAGCTTATCCAATGCTGTGGCCATCTTTTCGACAATGTTTTTCTGGTCTTTCACTTTATGCCGACGGGCGACATGGCCTGGCGCATTATACGTTAACCACACTTGGCCTTTTTCGTCTTTCCAGGCCAGCGCCTTCAAGGGCAAATCCAAACCAATTGTTTGATTGCTGACCATCAAGGGAGAAGCCAGCTTTGGGTTACCAAAAATCAGAAGCTCGGTCGGACGTAAGGGAATGCCCACATTTTCAGCACCCGCGCTGTGATTCACGCGCGCAAAAATGGTAATGCCCTTCTTTTTTAATACAACTTCCAAACGATCCAGCGTTTTTGTCACGCTATGAGGGCTTTTTAGGGTGGCCATACCGTGGTTAGGATATACAGGCGATTCACTCTTATGGGAATGATGGTCAGACCCAGCCTGCACCTGACTTGCGCCAAATAATGCAACGCTAATAATGGCAACTCCTGCTATGATTTTTTTCATACCCCCCCGGCGAATGTGCTAAACACATTTCAGAATTATATTTTTGTTACGGATTGCTTTTGCAGCGTTCTCTTTAAGTACCGACAACAGTAGTGCCAACAACAGTGCCCACAACACTATGACCAACATTAACAACCACAACAACGCCGCATAGGAATTACGCTCGCCTGGCCATATCCCGCTTTTTCAAATGCACCATTAATAAAGACACTGCGGCGGGCGTTACTCCCGATATACGCGATGCCTGCCCCAAGGTTGTGGGACGTTGCAACGTTAATTTCTGACTCACTTCATTGGACAGACCACCCACCCGACTATAATCCAGATCATCCGGCAAGGGCATCCCTTCTTGACGTTGTTGTCGAGCAATTTCTTCTTTTTGGCGGACAATATATCCGGAATACTTGATCTGTATTTCTACTTGCTCCGCGACAATGGGGTCAGAGACCGGCTGGCCGGCGCCCGGCAGTGTCATAAGCCCGGCGTAGGTTGCATCCGGGCGGCGCAGCAGCTCATCCAAATGCGCCTCTTTGGTGAGCGGTTGCCCCAGCACTCGCTCGGCGTCGGCAGCCTCTATATTACTTGGCCTTAACAACGTCTCTTTCAGACGCTGGCTTTCACGTTCAACGGCTTCCCGCTTTTCTTCGAATGCTGCCCATCGTTCATCATCCACCAGGCCCATTTCACGTCCCACTGTAGTGAGCCGCAAATCCGCATTATCTTCCCGCAGCATCAAGCGATATTCCGCGCGGGAAGTGAACATCCGATAAGGCTCTTGGGTGCCACTGGTAATAAGGTCGTCCACCAATACGCCGAGATAGGCCTGATCACGTCGAGGACACCAGCTTTCTTCTTCACGTGATTGCCGCGCCGCATTAATGCCGGCCAGCAAGCCCTGCGCCGCCGCTTCTTCGTAACCTGTAGTACCGTTAATTTGCCCGGCAAAAAATAAGCCCGGCATATGCTTGGTTTCCAGGGAAGGCTTCAGATCGCGGGGATCAAAAAAGTCATATTCAATGGCGTAACCCGCTCTCGTAATATGGGCGTTTTCAAATCCTTTCATGGAACGCACCAGTTCATATTGCACATCAAAGGACAAACTGGTGGAAATACCGTTGGGATAAACCTCATTGGTCGTCAGCCCTTCCGGCTCGACAAAGATCTGATGGGAGTCCTTGTCGGCAAAACGCACAATTTTGTCTTCAATGGATGGGCAGTATCGCGGCCCAACGCCCTCAATCTCGCCGCTGTACATGGGCGAGCGATCTAGCCCTGCACGAATAATATCGTGGGTCTGCGCATTAGTGTGGGTGATATGGCAAGACAACTGGCGCGGATGGTCAGCAACCGACCCCATGAAAGAAAACACCGGCCTAGGGTCGTCGCCCGGCTGTGCTTCGAGCTGGGAATAATCGATAGTGTTGCCGTCAATACGTGGCGGCGTGCCCGTTTTCAGCCGAGCAACCCGAAAGGGTAGTTCGCGCAGACGCTCAGACAACGCATTGGCGGGTGGATCACCCGCGCGCCCGCCCTGATGGCTCTCTAATCCGATATGAATGCGCCCCCCCAGAAAGGTGCCCACGGTCAACACTACGGTGGTCGCCTGAAATTTGAGGCCCATTTGCGTCAGCACACCCGTGACACGCCCACCTTCTACCAACAGATCGTCCACAGCCTGTTGAAACAACGTTAAATTCGGCTGATTTTCCAGCACACCCCGCACTGCCTGCCGATACAACACCCGATCTGCCTGTGCCCGAGTCGCCCGAACCGCAGGGCCTTTGCGGGCATTAAGACGGCGAAACTGAATACCGGCTTTGTCGGCAGCTTTGGCCATCAAGCCACCCAGCGCATCCACTTCTTTCACCAGATGGCCCTTACCGATACCACCGATGGCCGGATTGCAGGACATTTGTCCCAAAGTATCGAGATTGTGAGTCAGCAATACCGTGCGCGCACCAGAACGCGCCGCCGCCAGCGCCGCCTCGGTGCCCGCATGGCCACCACCGACAACAATCACATCAAAAGAATCTTGGAAGAACATAGGCAATCACAAATAACCGGTCACAGAAAAGAACCGTGCATTATACGGTGTGACGAAAAAGTATCCAATGAGTTTCGACGGTCATCCCGGGTCAATTAGCCTTAAAAGTTTTTGAACCCAGAATTCAATGTAAGGTGATAGGGCTAACCCTTTGATTGAGATCATAAATAACGACGGCAGCTCCCGCTCCTAATCTGGGTGCTGTTGAAGAACAAGATGAACGCACAGCCAGCGAGGCCGCCTAGAAAGTTTGGTAAAGCGAGATAAGGCAATACTCATCGCTAAAATGGGGGCTCTAATCCAGACACCCAAACCAAGTAATAAAAACAAATCCAACAAGTTAGATTCCAAGCATTTGATTAACTTATAATTTATGTAATTTTCTAAGCTGGGTGTCCTATTAACTGCTATTAACTTCTATTCTATTAACTTAATTAACTTCTGGGAGTCCTATTAACTCCCTATTAACTCCTGCTATTAACTCTCTATCCGTCATTCCGGCGAAGGCCGGAATCCAGAGGAATGCCGATAATGGTGGGCTCTGGATCCCGGCCTTCGCCGGGAAGACGGCAGTATTCGGCTTATCTTCGTGCCATTAGAGGCGAATCTAATGATGGCTATCTCGTTAAGCAGTCTCGTTAAGTAATGTAACTTTCTAAGCTGGGTGTCCTATTAACAACACTGGGCGCCCCATTAACACTACTCTTAACAGGGCCTTAACACGGTGCTGAATCTAATGATGGGTGTCTCGTTAAGAAGTAATGGGTGTCTCGTTAAGAAGTATTAGCTGGGTGTCCAGGGTGCCCTATTAACATGGTCGTTATTTCAGTTACGATTTCTTATATTAAATATTATTTTCTAAAACTTGCCAATAATCTCGTATTCGCTGTACATACCGCACGGGTTCGGTTCCCCGTGCATAACCATAACGCAGCGTTTTGTAATACTGCTTTTGAGACAACAGTGGCAATACTGCTTTGAGATCGACCCAACGGTCAGGATCTTTATTTAATCGAGTAGCGAGTTTACGCGCATCTCTTAAATGTCCAAAGCCCACATTGTAGGCTGCTAGGGCATACCAATATCGATCATCACCAACAACAGTATCAGGTATCCTTTTTAACATCTTACGGAAATATTTCGCACCACCAAAGATGCTTTCCTTGGGATCAAGTCTATTCTTTACCCCTAACGACTTCGCGGTATTAAGGGTTAACATCATCATACCTCGCACCCCAGTCGGGCTCTTTGCCTTAGCGCGCCAATGCGATTCTTGATACGACTGCGCAGCAAGCAATGTCCACGGTAAATCATGTTCTTTTCCTGCCGTCTCAAAATATTCTTGATAAGGAGGTAAACGCTCTTTAATTCGCCGGATATATTTGCGCGTATCGACATAATCAAATATCTCCACATGGCCGTAATACCGCTCCTGCCAAACGGCAAGCTCACCGCTCTGTGAAAATGTTTCAAACCAACTGACAAGGGTTTGTTTGAGGTCAAGCGCATTCGCGGACAGCGCCCATGAAATCGGTTGCGGCTCATCCAGCGAGAAGGCAACGACCAATTCAGGATAGTAGCGCCGGTTGATATTCACTATAGTGGAATCCGCCACCGTACAATCAATCACCTTTTTCCAAACCATCTCTAACAACTGCTCCGTACTACCCTTAAGCGCTACTTCCCATTCCAATTGCTGATTAGTTTTTTTGAGAGTATTTAAAGTCTCTAAATAACTGCTGTTATCGATGACAACGACTTTCTTTCCGACCAGATCATCCGTGTTTTTTGGAATAGAACCATTATTACGACGGCACACTACCTGTTGTTCAACATGTTGGTAAGTTGGGCCAAAGACCAATCCATCACGTAATCGCCCGGCCGTTTGCGTTAAACCGGCAGCGGCTATATCGCCCTGCCCCAATTTAATGGCAGCCAATATCTCATCGACGCTATCGCGAACCTCAAAGCGCACAGGCAACCCTACCGAGTTTGCGAAGGCGGTTATCAGCTCGTATTCAGGGCCGGTCTCGCCATCCCGCCCTTCATACAATGTAGTCGGCGCATTACGTGTCAATACGACTAGTTCTTCTCGTTCTTCAGCATCCGGTGTGGCTTGTTCTCCGCAGGCTACCAATAGCACGATTAATAAAAAAACAATGATGACGCGAAAGAGCATGAACATCTATGTGGCCTCCTAGGCAGATACTGAGTGCTGAATATTACACGCGGACACTTCAAAAATACGTTATTTATTATAAGAGATGTGTAGTGATTTGATATTTTAATCCATTATTTCTTGACCGGCTTTTGAAGTATCGTTCTGCTGTTAATAAAAACATTATGGACACCTGTACTTTTTGGGCAATGTTGTAATCATGCAGGCATACCCATTGGTTCAGTTTGACCTTGGCCTTTTTTGCCTTCAACTTCATCGTCACTTGCTGAGATTTTCTGTGCCAGGCTGGTAAAGATTTCAGGAAAAATCGACAGAAACTCAGCTACAGTTTTTCTAGTAAGGCAACCTTGTTAACACAGATTTTGGAATATTTTGCAGCAATTTTTTTTACATAAATATTGTTTATTTATTTTTTTATCATTATATAAATACCCTGCTCCTCCAGCGACCACCTCCCATTGAAGGAGACTTCCATTAATATTGATTGAACCTTGATATTTACAAGGAAGGATTATCGCTTCACTATGGAACTCACGCCCATCAACTTGTTCAGCTAGAGTAAAATACTTAACTATGTCTTTTTTTTCTAAAGTGAATGAGCTGCATATTTCGTAACCCGGAGTATTTTCATTCACTACCTTTTTTATTGATACTACCCTCATATTTCCATTCTTACCTTGCAATGCACAAGATTGAAAAATCAAAATTGATCCCATAGACAACAATAAAATAAAAATATTTTTTATCATGGCGCCGCCCCCAACAATAAGTATTGAAGTATCTGGGCTCCCTCAGACACTTCTTTTCTGGCTATTGCACCATGAGCATAAACATTAGTTTTTATATTGAGCTTATATTCTTTTGCAATTATTTCTACTAGCCACTTTAATGACTTAAATTGTTGCTGTGTTGGTTTGTCAAAGGACTTTTTAGATGCCCAAAACTTCCCAACAACTTCTATCCCTATGGAGTCGCTATTTGAAGGATACCTAAGTGGATATTTTTCCTGTTTCATAGCGTGATAAGTTTCTTGCGCGTCGACCAAATGATAACCCTTTTTCATGTATTAATGCAGTTATTATTTTTAGTTCCTTTGGGTCGCAATTCTTTTCAATCTGACACCTAGGTAGTAAAATCCCAATATGCCAACATAGTTTTTTCATATCTGCTGTTTGGTAGATTTTTCCGGCTTTGTCAATTAAGAAATGTGCGCCAGATTTTTTGCCCTTGGCATATGCTTGAATTGTACTATTTGCATTAGATGAATCAGTTCTGTGCAATACAATTGAGGTGATGTTGTTGATATTTCCATGCTCAATAGATGCGTAGGTTTTTACATCAACTATTTTATCCACTACTTTTCCATCTTTAACTTTGCTCATGTTCTCCCTCTCTTTAATGTTGGTTTTGAATATAGCAGTTAAATAGTCAGAATTTGCCTATTTATTATTCGGTTATTTCATTTCAGGCTCGGATAATCCATTGCTTTAAACATACGCTATAGGTAAAAACCCTTTGGTTTGGTATAAAAAATATCCCCGCGCTATGAAAACATCTCTCCAAAACAAAACCGTTGGTAAATTTTAGGAAGGATATAAACCACTTAAATAAACAAGGGGTTAAAGCGCCTGTAGCCCGCCTGCGATGTAGGTGTTTGTCGGCACTCCGCCCGATGAGGTGTGAGATTATCTCAAAAACGGACTGAAAATCGAAGGCTGAAAGGTGGGTGATATTACCAGGCAATTTATGCTATACAGAAATGGCTCTAATCCAGACACCCAAACTAAGCAACAACAAGTCCGACAACTTAGACTCTAAACACTTGATTAACTTATAGTTTATGCAACTTTCTAAGCTGGGTGTCCTATTAACACTTTTCTAAGCTGGGTGTCCTATTAACAGATTCAGTTGAAGGGCCACTGGCTACAACAGGCGGGGTTTGAGATCAACACCCCGGTGAAGGTGCGGGTGATGGAAGGCTGTTTGGTGATTACTGCTGAAACGTAATTAATCCTTTCTTTCCCTTTTTGTGCGCCCCGAAGTTGTACTTCGGGGCGCATGAAACACAACCTCAGGTTAGGGATAATCGACGCATTAGATTACAGTAAAATGTACCCACATCTGACGGAAACGCGAGGGCATAAATAACGTGTCCGCCCTAGCTGACTAGCCCCAAATATTCTTAACTACCAATCTCGGTAACGATGATTGAATCTCCATCAAAGGCGTCACAAATAAACAAAAGGTGACGTTCGTTAACACCCTCAGAAGCCTGATTGCTTGATATATCGGCAACAACACCCAATAACCGCCAGGATCGCCCCCAACGAAGAGTTTGGGAAATTATCTCACTACTTGCTTTCGATATTTTTTGGTTTAAAAATGGCTTTTCACCAATGATGATATGTTGGCGACTCTCAAGAACCTTATCTCCGACCTCTGAATATCCGGCTTCACAGAACAGTTCCACCTGTTTCGAGGAGCAATATTTTTCACAAATCCACAATGCAGCCTCGCCAAATAAATCATCCCTTTTAACCCATCCTGGGCTTTTTTCTATCCCTTGTATTTCACGAATAGGACAGTTTGGTTTCACCTCACTATTTAATACGTCTCCTATACCAGAAGGGCAAAACACGACAGCGCTCGGCAAGGTCAATTCATCATTACCTGCTAATAAACCAAGCTCTTTTGCTTCGTTCATACGACCAGATAGATGAGATATCCAAGCATCATTTTGCGGAATATTACGAATCACTTTTAGTCTCTTTATTATTGTGGCATCCAACCGTCACCAAAATTATCCCACCTTGTTCCACTTGGATCGGTATATGTGATGTGTGGATCCCGACCAGGTGGATGAGTTCGATCATCATGCAATGATTCACCTGTATTCGGATTATGATATGCGCCTTCACGACTACCAGGCTCACCGCCACCTCGCCAGTCCCACCCATCCGGCAGGTTATCCGAGTCGTCAAAATCATCTATATTTGGAGGATTAGGTGGACAGTTCGCCCCATCATCTTCAGCAGACTCATTCCTCACACCGTCAGGAATATCACATCCCCCAAAAAATCGGCATATAGCAATAGCCCCACCTACACAGGCAGCGGGGAAGCGTGAGCAAAAAACAATGATGCCGCCACCCGCTACTGGCAACGCTCCAGCTAATCCATATGGATCTATGTAGCGATTAGGATTCCCACCCACATAACCATAAGTATTCAGGCCACCCCGGAGTCCTATCGGGTCACTGGTGATATAACGACCAGTGGCAGGATCATAGTACCGGAAGTAGTTGTAATGAAGCTGTGTCTCTTCATCATAGTACTGACCCGCGAAGCGCAAGTTATTTTCAATCGATGAAACTGTCTCTGTCACACCACCAAAACTATTATAGTCACCTTGCCACACAATATTACTATTATTATCTACAATCTGATGCGCTGTTCCTAAATGATCTTTAAGGTAACTGTAAACTTCATTATTTTCGACAAAAGCAACGGGAGTAAGTCCCTCAAAGATATACCGCCGAATCAGTCCATTATTATTCTCACCCACTAAATTCGATCCAGACCAATAAAATTGGGTGACGTTGTTGCCAAGATTATCCTGCTTTAACCAGCGCCGACCCATCGGGCCATACGCATAGCGGTAGTCGGTTGTTGCTGCCGTCGCCAGTTCGCTATCAGGATACGCTTGATAACCCACCAACTGATCCAGGCCATTGTAGACGTAACGTTCAGTTTCACCCGTCCCTTTATCGGTTTTTTGAATACGATTGCCATTCACATCGTAACGGTACGTGTCATTATCGTCTTCAGTAATGCGATTGGCTGCATCAAACTGAGCATTACTGTTTTGGCGATTGCCCATGGAATCGTAACTAAACGTTTCAGGGTTTGTTCCTGACAGCGCAGTAGTCAAGCGACTCGTATCATCATAAGCATAGTCACGCGTCTCTCCAGCCACACCTTGCCACTGACTAATACGGCTAGCGAGATCGTATTGATATTGGTGATTGCGTTGACCTGCACCATGATTAATCTGAGTTAACTGGTTTGCTACATCGTATTGAAAAATGGTATTAGTGGCTGCACTTCTATTTAAATTGCTCAACCTTGCTAGCGCGTCATAGGTATATTGATACGTTGAGCCATTAACATCTACTTGGTTTAATAACCCTCGAATATCGAATTGCTGAGTTTGGGTGATGCCTAAAGTCACCATTTGAGTGGTTTCGTTTTCTATATTGTATTGATAGTTGGAGGCTTCACCGTTGACAGTTTCACTTATCTTACGCCTGAAAACGTCATAAGCTAAAGTCACGGTACCTGTATTATTGCTGGCGGTCATAAGCTGATCGCGTAAATTGTATGAGTATTGATAAATATCGTCGTTACCTACCGTTCGCTGTGTTAAACGCTTAGCCAAATCGTAAGTCAGGCTGATGATGACGTTATCTGGTCGGGTGACTTGTATGGCCAGATTGTCATTACGGTATTGCGTAGAATAGGTCGTGCCATCATAAAAGGTACGCTGACTTAAGCGACCAAAAATGTCATAAGCATACTGAACGGTTTGACCATTCGGCGCGGTCACTTGCGTAATGCGATCCGCTGCATCATAAGCAATCGTCGTCATGTCGCCATTACCATCGGTGTAAGCGGTCACACGGTCTAAAGCATCATATTGAACCTGCATGACCTCGCTTTCGGGGTTGGTCATTTGTGTCACATTATTAACGCTATCGTATGCGTATTGGGTCACTCGACCCAGAGGGTCAGATACACTCAGCGGGGTACCTTGAACACTATATACGATGACGGTTTGATTGCTTAAGGCATTGGTCATTTGTTGTAAATCACCTTGAGCAGACCAACCCATGGTGGTGATGGCACCTGATGGATCAGTGACTGTTAATGGGTTGCCTCTAGAGTCATAAGTGAGTGTGGTGATGCGGCCGGATCGAGAGGTCACCATCAGTGGCCAGGGTTTTTCATTATCGTAAGTGGTCGTCATCGTTCCACGAGCATCGCTTTGGGTTAAACGATTACTAAATTGATCATAGGTGTAGGAATATTCTGTTCCTGAGGGATCCACTAGGCGGGTTAATAAACTATCGGCATCGCGATCATAAACGGTGGTACGGTTGAGGGGCGCTTCGACCTGTGTGAATTGACCTGTCGCGTTATAAGTAAAAATCCAGCGACTATTTTGGCTGTCGGTTTTGGTGACGCGGCGATTGACAGTGTCATATTGATAGGTATAAGTATTTTCAAACTTTGTATAAGAAGATACTCGAATACCGTTATAGGCTACTTCGGTTTCCACCACACCTGTTTCGTCCGTAATACGCGTTAAATGGCTGTAGGTATTACCATCACCTGCTGGCTGATATGGCGCATATTGATATTGACGAATACCATTGAGTGGATCAGTGACCGACACTAAATTGGCATCAGTATCATATGAATACTGCCATTCTCTTCCTGTGTGATCACGAATAATGGATACCAGTCCATTACTGTTGTATTCATACGTTAATGAGCGGCCGTTGGTATCCGCTTTTTGGGTTAAACGGCCTTGCGCATCATAGGTGAAATTCACTGCATTGCTATTTCGATCCACCTCGGATTGCAGTCGGCCCAATTCGCTATAAATAGTGTAGCTACCATCGCGGCGCTGAAGACGACTTGTATTGTCCGCTTGACGGGTAACGACATCAAATAGCCCTGGCGCCATAAAAGTGCTATTCGCTTGTTCGGCATAAATATAACGCTTACCGTTAGGTAAACGGCGCACATATTCACGGATTTTCGTCGTCACATTATTTTCGATGTCATAACGGACGGTATACAGTAAACCCTTATCACAACTCATGCTCCAACCATTGCCCACTAGCCCGATACGCGGGTCATGAGAATTGAAGGTGCGATCAACCGCCAGGCGCGGGCGACCTTTAAGATCAATATCGGTTTCACTCCAGATGAAGTGACCGGTTGCCAGGTAAACGGGCGACCCTTGGCTACCACCGTTACAAGGATCATTCTCACATTCAGCCCCCTCACACGGACCGGGGTCCTCGGGGTCTTCAGGTTCCGTCGTGTCATGCCCTTGATCCCACGGAAAATGAAATGCTTGAGCGGGCTGGATGCTACTCAAGCAAAACAATAGAAATAATGCCGTCACACTGCTTATCAGTAACCGGATGCCCATCTGTTTATTAACATTGATAGCGGTTTGCATGGTCTATCTCCCTGTTACTGGTTGGACAGTGCTTGAATTTGGGTGGATACGGCATCGAGTTCACGGCTAATACGATCATACTCGGCCTGCTGGTCGGGATGTTCTTTGAGCCACTGGATAATGGCTTGCGTATGTTGTGTTGCCCAGGCTATCGCGCGGGAGGCCGTCATGTTGTGCTGTTGATAAACCGCTCCAACATCTTGTTGAGTCTCCGCATCTTGATCTAACTGCCTACCCAACCCTGCATTGAACTGCAACAACGATAACCGGTCTTTAACGCCTTCTAGTGTTAACTGCCGGGCTTGTAAATCCATTGAGATATAGTGTTCTGCCGTCATCTCTTGTGCGAAGCTCGATGAAGCGGTGAATAATAAGGTCATCACCGCAGCGACTTTTACGGTGTTGAATAGGTGTTTTTTGATTAACATGTTCGTCTCCCTAGTAAAAGACGCGCTGTAGCGCATAAACGGTTAAGGACTGGTAGCCAGTGCTATCGACACCCGAAATGCCCAAACGGTAGGTGCCTGCGGCAACGTAATTGCCGTCATTATCACGGCCATCCCAGGTGATGGTATTAGTACCTTCGGCCTGGCCGGTGTAGTCAAACTCGGCAACGGTGGCCCCGCTTTCGGTATCGTTAATCGTGAGTTTTACATCGCCCGCGCGATTCAGTTCAACATTGATGTTGCTGACACTGGGCGAACCATCGGGTGTTAGCTGTGTCGGCTGGAAAATCGAGGGGGTTGCGATAACGCTACTCACATGCACTCCACTGCGCACATAGATTGCATTATCCGGCAAGGTGTAAGCAAAGATACCGAAAAGGAAGCGATCATTACCGGCATCGATTAATTGACCTTCTGAGTTTTCGCCGTTCCAGGTCACGATATGAGCGCCACGCCCTAAAGGTTGCCGTTGCATAAAGGTAATTAGTCGCGTATTGACATTAAATAAACCCATAAAGGCGGTGACTTCTGAGGCACGATTAAGGGTAAAGGTAATATCCAGGGGGTCGCCCGCCAGCGGTGAGAAACTGGAGGGGATTCTACTGCGCGGCGGATTGCGCTGAACGCCGCCGGTGGTTAAGGCCAAATCCAAGCGTTCAACCACGCCATCGAGGCGATAGAGCAGAATGACACGGTAATCCCCTTCGGAAACAATCTCACCGGCGTCATTAGTGCCATCCCAGGTATCGTCGTAGCTGCCCGCCGTTCTTGTGCCGAAGGGCACCAAAGTACGGACTTGCTGGGCGTTACGATCTTCGATCACCACACTGACCTCAGTATCACCACCGAGTGTGGTGGAAACCATCGCCGTTTCACTATTGGAAGGATCAATAGTGTCGATGCTAACGCTCAGGTTTAGCTGTGGCTCAACAAAGACTTGCGCCACATCTTCGGCTTGCTGACTATCTGAATCCGTGACTCTGACGCGAGGGTAAAAAGTGCCAATCCCGTTATAGGTGGTTTGCAGTGTGGCTGTGGTGGTGGTTTGGTCATAGGTGCCGTCACCATCGGTATCCCACTCATATTGCTCAATGGTGCCACCATCGGGATCGGTTGCGGTGGCTGACAAAGTGACCGCAAGTGGCGAATTACCTTGGACCGGTGATGCCGATAAGGCCACCGTCGGACTACCGACAGCCAGTGCGTTCACTTCTAGGGTGGGGATAGTCAAGGTCGTTTCCACACCTAAGTTATCGGTCACACGCACACGCGCCTGGAAAGCGCCTTCGGTGCTGTAGGTATTGGCGGCAGTACCCGTCGTAGTGGTTTCATCAAAGGTGCCATCACCATCGTAATCCCATTCAAACTGAGCAATGCCATCACTATCAGTCGCCGTGGCAGCAAAGTTAACGGTGAGTGGAATCTGACCATTAGATGGGTTGAGTGTCACTGAGACTTGCGGTGATTCGTTATTCACGCTAATCACGACAATACCGGTGGCTTGCTCGCCCTCGCTATCGGTGACTCTGAGTGTTGCGTTATAGTTTCCTGGTGTGTTGTAAGTAAAGCGTTGATCACGGCCGACTGTTTCACTGCGATCATAAGTGCCATCACCTTCAAAATCCCACTCATAACGACTAATCGCGTTATTGGTCGAGGCATTGGGCGTAAAGGTGACAGTGAGCGGAGCATCACCGCGCGTCGGTACGGCGGTTGGCAGTGAAGATAAAGCATTGCCGACCATGCCAGTATAATGGCTGGCATCTTGATCACTCACCACACTATCGCCCAGGCCCTGTGCACTGGCTTTACCGAGGTTTTGATATTGGCCTTCAATGGCTATACCTGAGGCATTACAGGTTTGAGATTGTCCTACTGATAAGGTAACGATTTCACAAACGATCGTTGCTGCTGTTGTCACGGGCAGGACTTGTTCATCAGTAACAACGATATTGGATAAATCGACATCACCGGTATTGGTCACCGTCAACACCCAGTTAACCGCTTCGCCAACATTCAGTTCTGGCCCCGGCGCTGCATCTGCGTCCTGGCCTTGTGTGGTTTTTTCCAGATCAATCGCAGGATTGCCCAAGGTTCCAAGGTAATGGCTATTGTCGGTGTCGCGATCAAACTGCCACCAGCGTTTGCCGTAGGCCAGGGCAATGCCAGTATTTTTAAATTGACCTTGTTTTGCGGTACCTTCTAAAGTACAACTTTGGCTTTCACCTTTTTTGAGGTTTCTGATCGTACAGACTTCGGTATGTTGGCGAAACCAACCACCATCAGGGTTGGGCATTCGATCAAATACATCAACTTTGTGTAACGTTTTTCTACCCGTATTGGTGATAGTGTAGGTCCAGATAATGGGAGCACCGAGTAAAATTTCAGGCCCCGTGGGGGAGTCCGCATCCATACCATTGGTCGCGGTTTCAATGGTGACATCGAACCGAGGGTTCCACCAGGAGGCGTGCGCCGATGTGGCTGTGAATAACAATCCCATCACTAGCACGAGCCATAATAAACGGAGTTGATAAGGTTGGCCCTCAAAACGCCCGTTGGTTCCATTCATTGGATTCACCCTTGTCTATTTTATATATCGTGTTTCGATGGCACAAACGCGAGAAACTGAAAATATAAGCATCTCTATGCCGACTTAGTTTGGTATTTCAATCTGTAAACTTTTTACGCCCACCTGGCCATTAAACCCGGAGACATTCACGGTCACTAAATGGATGCCGGGCTTGAGTCCCACCGGATTCCATCGCCAAGTGAGCGGTACATAACCCTGCTCTTCTTCCGATAAAAACTCATTATTGGCAAAGAACGCGACCTCATAGAGACTTTGTTGCATGGCCCAACGGTCTTCGTCGTGCATACCCACTTTTAAGGCAATGGGGCCAGAGACAATAGGCAGCCCCTCTTTATTCTTAGGTAACTTATCGACAATTTCTAAGGTAATACGGGGTGCTATGTCTACGGAACGAGGCAAATAGTAGTGGCGAGATAAGCGGCGTCCCTCGCGCTCAAAGGCCACTTTGCTTAAATCAGGCATACTGGAAGCCCACTGATTGTTTTCGCGCCACCTGTTATATGTCAGTTTTTTATTGCCCACGGTTAAAATAGTATGTCTGGGTAGTTCAAAGCCTGTCACTAATAAAGCGAGGTGATCACTGCCGGTGAGTTTCATCAGGTTATCGTGATCATAGCCGTTCCAAAACACCACATTGCGGCCTTTTCCTCTGACTTCCCAGTTGAGGATGGTTTTCATCAGGGGGCCAGACTTCACGCCCGCTCGCGCAAGCACACGAGCCGGTTTACCCAATTGAAAAACAATCTGTCCTTCCGTATTGAGCTGCGGATTGATTTTAATTTCTTCGCCGCCACTGATTTGTCGAGGATCATAGGTGTGGCTTGTTTTATCCGTTGTCAACGTCACAACCGGAATATAAGCTTCGTTAGGCACAATGGTTTTATTATTGTCTTTACCGTCCCATTTTATTTTATGGATGCCTACTTTTTCTTTTTTACTCGTCGATAATGTACGGGCTAAATCACCATCGGCTGTGTAAATTGAAACACTTAACTTTCCAGGCTGATCAATTTTAATGGGTATTTCAATGGTTTTACCGGCGGCCGGGTTAAATTCCTGTGCATTATAGGGTTGAATACTCACAGCAGCGTTGACCGATAAGCTTGTGAATAATCCAACTATCGTAGTCACTATTATGGCACTGCAATCCTTCACGCGCTAAATCTCCAAGTCTCGTAATTGTGTGACGCCTTCAGGTAAAGGCAAGGTGTGTAATTCACCGTTTTTAGTGCGGCACATTAGCGCCGCGTTTTTCGCCTGTTGGCGAATAAAATAAAGTCGCTCATCAACAATGGCTGGCGACATATCGGTTACAGCGCCATCCGTCAGTTGTTCTACGGGCGAATTTTTCTGTGCCAGAGATTGACGATAAATATGGTAGTTACCCGCTGCATTGCTACTGAAATAAAGCCATTGATTATTGGTATCGACGGCAGGCTGACGACTGATGGTATTAAGTAAGGTGATTTGTTCAGCATTTCCGCTCGCTATGTGATAACGCCAGATTTCCTGAATGATTTTGCCACAGCCTAACACACAGTGGACATTGCTGTAATACAGCCAAGGGGCTGATAGCTTGGGTTCAAATTGTGCAGAGCGTTGGATAATCAATGGTGTTGTGGTTTGATTAGCAAGATCTAGTCGTAAAATATCGGTATCAACACTTTTACCTTGTTTTAGCTGCACCACATAAAGCGCATTATTCTTTTCATCTATTTCCGGTTGTGCGTAGCTAGCCTCTTTTGAGGGAGGCAGTAATACGTTTGTTTTTTTCTCTTTTAGTGAAAAAGCGCTGACTTGTGCGGCATCATCAATATAAAATAGTGTATTGTCTTTAGAAGACAGTACTGGCGTTCTCACTTCGGTGTTGATTGCCAGTTTTTTAGGTTGTTGTCCTGTTTTTTTGACCACATAGGTTTGCCAAGCCTCATCAGTCAGCCCAACAAAAACCAAGCCTTTCGGCCATTGATCACAGTCAGCTTGATTGGCACTTGTCGGTGAGGCAAGCAAAACAGAAAAAAGCAGGAGAACAGGTAATCGCATCATATGCTTTTGCTCTTGATAACTTGCCAACGCAACAGCAGTGCTATTAACAACGTCACTATTAAAGCACAATAAAAAATTTCATAAAGACCATAGCGTGTTTCCGTACCAATTAAATAGCCGTGGACTAAACCTAAACCCACCACAAGGATCATGCTGCGGTGAGTCATTTTCCAAACGCTTGGAAAGCGTTCTCGCAACAAGGCTGCACTGATCGCAATCAATAAAGTAAAAAAACCAAACAATCCAATGCTAATGGCCATATGGTAAAAATCCTGAAAGTCCGGCAGTAATAATCCCCAAGCAAACGTTTCCTTACGTAGAGAAACGGCTGTTACAAAGCAAACAATATGAGACACAATAAGAAGAAGCGTTAGACACCCAATTATGCGATGTCGTAAGAAGCCCCACGTAGAAAATAGCGTGGAGTAATGCGTGTCTTTTAATAAGGTAGAAAGCCCTTGGTACCAAAGCAGTAATACCGCATAGAGTGCAAATAATTTAGAGAACACATACCAAAGTTGCCCTGCGGGGGCACCATAGCGAAAATAACTAACGACATCCGAGGTAAAATGCCACAAAGTAAAGGGCAGAATAAAGATCACTGGCCATAGCATTGCGGTCACAGACTTAGATGAAAGTGATAGCGAAGGCTAGAATATTTTTACAAGGCTTTGCATAATTGCTGAACCTTGGCACAGCGGGCTAATTGGTTCTGGGCAGAGGCTTCCGGTAGTGCAGCAGATGTCATCGGTAACCCTGAAGACTGCCAGCCGGATAAACCGTGAGGTTTCATCACCGCCACGTTACTCACACCATTGTCGAGCATTTTTCGCGCAACTTCATAACCACGAAAATCTTTCACGCAATAGCTGATCACGCGATCTGCTTGTTTTAATTGATCGTAAACCGATGCATTCAAATCACGCATCGGGATATTAATCGCGCCGGGAATATGTGATTTAGCAAACTCTGCCGGTTCACGGGTATCGACAAAGACCACGTTTTTATCAAGGGCGATTTCGGATAACAATTGATCAATAGAAATTTCTGCGACCCGATTGGCCTGTTTACGCTCTGCCATGTTGGGGCCTTCAGTACAGGCTTGATGACTGACCGCCAAACTTAGGGATTGATTTAACTCGCTGTATCCAGAAGAGACCGATAAGCCCGTGTAAAGTACATCAAAAAAATTCCCGTAGCAGCTAATGGGGACATACGCTCGCCCATAACGATCCTGCAATCGACGGAAATTTTGCTCAACCGTATGCGTCAGTGGGTCATTAGCTGAATTCCATGAGGTCGTTTCTATTGCGGTAATAATGCTGCCTAATTTTTTAAGAACAGGGTCTTGCTGATTGAACCCGAGAAGCAAACTTTCAAAGGTAGATTGTCTCCCGGAGCGTTTGTACACAGCCTCGGGAACACCAAAAGCAATGCCACTATCCAGCGGATCACCGGTTGGGTAGACTTCGACAACGGCTGCTGGGTCAATATGGTGCTTGATTAGCCAGATAGAGGACCATTTATCCGGTTCCAGGCTATCCCAAGTCACAAAGGTTTTAGCAGAAGAGTCGATAGAGGAAATGACAGCATAGGCAATACTGGAAACTGCCAGTAGTCCAAAAAAAGAAAAGGTAATAAAACGCCGCATACTCACTCCATGAGATTTGGGATGGAACAATCAAAATGGTGTAAAAGTCGAATGGCACTTAAATAAGCAGCAAGTACTGTAAAATGGATAAATTTTTCGTCATTCCGGTATTTTTTTAGCCGGAATCCAAGCCTTAGAGCGCATGGACTCCGGCTAAAATACTGCGGAATGACGTGAAAAACCTTATTTAAGTGCCATTCGTGTAAAAGTCGTTCTTCAATATACCATACGATAGTTATTTAAACGACAATTGCTACAATGCTACAGCAGATCACTTTGCTCCATTTGACACCCGTTTGCGCCCCACCCCTACTACGAAATCAATAAAGTTTTTGGCGGGTAGTGCCAGTACTTAATGCACCGACTAATAATAAAAAGCTATCCGCAATATTGCGGATAGCTTTGATTAAAGGACAGTCTAAAAAATTAAATCAATATCAGAATTACTGGATACCCGTACGACGATGGTAATCGTCGAGCTTTTCCCGGTCTTTATCCGGACACCCAAACCAAGTAATAAAAACTCAATGATGACTAATACTAAATTAAAGTCTTAGGTGCGGCCTGATATTTGTGTCAGCCACCACAATCGGCATGGCAACCCAATTCTCCGGTTTCTTTTTTGGCGCTTTAGGCGCATTGCCCAGTTCACGATTCCATAAGCGTGAATGATGCGCACAAACATTACGCACAGTAAGAAAGCGTTTGCAGCCACGAGCGCAATAACTCCACCTGCGTACCAAACTGGCGGGCAATCGCCTTTTGGTCGGCAGCATTCGCCATGCGATCATAAATCGTTGAGAGTTGGCCGAAGGTCAGCAACTCCATCACCACCCTGGGGAGAGGGCCGGGGTGAGGGGGAAAATTGGGCTGAGGGGATAGATTGTGACGTGCGAGAAGTCCACGGCGAATAAACCAACTCCGGCACTACCCGCAGGCGGTTCTTCGCATACCGCGCCAGCGTATCGGGGTTCAGACCATGCTCGGGTTTGAACTGGCAGAGACTAAAGCGAGTGCCGCGATCTCGCAGCTCGTGGCGTAATACGCCCAGGGTGCCAAAGGTGCGCAGCTCTTTATCAGCCGCATTCGGGTCGGCTTTATTGAGCTGGCTGGCAACACGTTCCACGAATTTCTTTTCAGGGGCATTAGGGTAGAGCTTACAGAATTTCTGCCACTGAGCGTCCTGCGTCTCTTTCACAAAACCCAGCAGATCCTCTTCATAAATCGCCAGCTCGCGGTTGTAGTTTTCGGGCTTGCCCAGCAACCAACCATTGGCGACTAGCTGCCGGATCAAATCATTTTGAAAGGTATGTTCGTTTGCCTTACCCATACTAATAAATTTCCTTCGAGCCCTTTTAACAGACCATTTTACAAATTATTTTGCTGACTAATTGCATGCATAATACTTAGCTTCAACCATTCCGGATATTCATCTTCATAAACCAATGTGACAATGATGTGGTGTAATAACTTTTTATCGATCACATTGTCCGCAATCCAAACGGATATATTTTCCATCTCTTGCACAAAATACTGGATACAGTATTCATAACCGTTCAATTCCAGGAAATAAGCACCCAGGGCAATACTTGATCGTTTATTTCCATCGACAAAGGCATGATGCTTATTGATTGAGAACACTAAGTGCGTCAGCTTTTCTTCCAGGCTAGGGTAATAATCATCATTCCGTATATGATCCAAAGGGCTATGTAACAGACTTAAATCACTGTTACCCGCCTTACCACCAGAGTTCTCGATTATCCAATCATGAACGCTTACAGCGTGTTCAACATCAAAATATAGAAATTGATCTTCCATAACCTATCGATTCTTCAATCGCTTAAATACTTCAAGCGTTTCGGGATCTGACAACTGCTCTTCTAAAGACCTGCTAGCCTTCCCTAAAAACTTCTCTACATCACCTTCAGGAACTGTCTGCAAATAAGATTCCAGTTTGGTATGCAAAGCATCACGAAAGCTCATATCTCTGCTTGCCATTTTCGTCCTAGCATCATCAATAACAGGCTTGAGATATTCGTTCTCGTCTAATCCTTGCAATATCCCGTCTAACTCAGAAGGAAGTAGCTTTCTTCCCAACTCAGTCGATTTAACCTTCATATCCTTAGCTAACCCATTCTCTACACTGGCGATGGCCTTCAGCACTTCGGAATAAAAGGTGTCGCGCACACTATCACTTTTCGCCAGCTTCAAAATTTGCTTATATTCTTTGGCATTTTCTTTAAAAACCAACTGATAAATCTTATTGGTGTAGGCACCATATTTGAATTTACCCATATCCAAATAACGATCCAGAGCATCCGTAAACACCTTTCGGTAACTGTATTCTCGATATGCCGAGGGCAGATAGTCTGCATCTCGTTGGTTGATAAATTTGGTATGCCCCCCGGCACGTTCGGCAACCACATCGATAACGATATCTAAAATACGTGAACGCACCGCCTTGGCTCGCTCACTTTCGGTTAATAGCATCGCTACATTCAACATTGCTCGAAAATTGAACACCCCAAGGACCGAGGTTTTGGTACCGTAATCTGTTACGGTACCACCAGATAACCCCTTGAAGTCTTTGAGCTTTTTTCCCTTAAAGAGTACATACCCATTAGTCTTTAGCTCATCACTGTGGCTGGCAAGGTACTTTTCTATAGTGCTATCACTAATATCAAACAACTCCATAACCTGCTGTTTGGTAAACAGGATATCACCGTCAAACTCCAAGCCACCACCAAAGGCCAAATGCTCCTGAATTTTTTCAAGCGCATACCGGTTATTAAGGACATTTTGCCGATCAATGAAAGAACTGGGCAGATCATTAGCCATTGATAACTTTCCTCCTGATTAGTACATAGTACGCCGCTGTGAATAAACAATGGCTCAACGCAACAAACTTCCTCGGTAGATAAGCTTCTCCATCCCGATTCAGACTAAACTCGCTACACTTCAGCAACCTCATGCGGCATCTTCCTTGTTGTTTTTGTGGTGGTGCTTGTGACGTGCAGATTGCACTAATAGCCATAACACTCTCTTCGTTCGCGGGGCAGGCTCTGTCGTGGGCGCATGAATGCGCAGGAGCGAACCAATCCCTCACATCAATTCCGGAAACGGTTGCAGAGATTAGGGCTGTACAGCGCTCATCTAGCAACTTAATTTGTTGCTCAGCAATTAAACCTAATCTCGTTCCCACGCTCCTGCGTGGGAACCCATACCTCACTTCGCACATTGCCCTTACCCACGCCTTGCCTACTATTCTTACTGTATAGCTATCTACACAGCGGATTTATTAAATGACATCAGAACTGCCTACCTTACATAAGCAGCAGACAAAAAAAACCCACCGATTTGAGCTTCAAAGAGAGGATTGGCGGGCGTGTTACCAGTAACTATCAACCGGATACGGCCAAACTTCAAACAAAATTCAGCCGCCAGCATCAAACACCAACCAAATAACGGTGCTAGCCCCCAGCTTTATTGAACATCTCGCCTCCCGTGCCATGCGTATTGTTTGACCACGCATTCCCTTACCTTCCGGTTACGATGAAATAAGAAAATCATTAATCATTAATCATCAATCAGTTACAATAATACCTTCATTAAAACTCAAGTTGAAATGAAATAAAACCAAGCCCAAATTGGCATATATCTAGTGGACTATTTCGTTCCCACCCTCCAGCGTGAGAACGACGCAATCCACTGTGGAGGTTTGGGGTATGTGTTTGCCAAATATATCTCAAATAGTCTACGCTCCGCGTAAATGGATTGGGGGTTCCCGATCGGCGTCTGGGCTTCGGTGCGATCACCGGGGCCTTTCGCTTTTTTAGTACCGTAGAAATTAACTCCGTCACGGCACTTAACCTTTAGAGCTAGGGAAGCATGTTAATCCATACCCCGGATACCCCACCCCTGCCACTCTGATTGAACGCTTTCCATTTTGGAATACAGTTGCCTCAGCGTCTAATTCCTCTTCAGTCAATATATTACTGACATGCTTGCTGATGGCCGGAACTTCCGTACCAAAAACCAGAGAGATTTCACGCTGGCTCAGCCACAGCGTATCCCCCTCAAGCTGCACCTCAATGGCACCGCTGTCAGATTCAAAGATCAGAAATTGTTTATCGTTGTTTTCCATCACCCACTCCCTGGCCGGTGGTATCAGACATTAGTGCCGCATGCTGAATACTCATGTGGCAGCTTGCTGGTTGTTTTGCGCCGCATCGCGGGCCGATGGAGGTACAGGAGCGACCCAGCCTCGCACATCAATCTTGCCGGTGACGGCGGCGGAGATTAGGGCGGTGCGGCGTTCTTTGATTAATTCAATTGCAAATTTCGACTTCAGAACAAGTTCGTCTAATTTATTAACTTTTTCAGAAATAAAACCTGTTATAGCCTCTTGCTCTTTTAATGGGGGCAATGCGAACCTAAATCCAATCACAGCGCCCTTCGTAATATTGTTTGCCATTCCTTCTGCACCACTTATAGCTCGCCCGATATTAGATCTCATAAAGGATGAACGCATGACATAACTAAAAAATAGCCTATTCACCTGAGATGATAAATGCAGCCTAAAAACTTTATCTGACAAAAGGATCTTTGGCCTTGTCTCATACACGTAGGCAACTGACCCTATTAAATTGATTGAACCGCTTGCGCGTGACATAAGGATGTCGCCATTTTTAACTTCATACTGCGGAAAAGGGGCGATTTCATTTGGCAGTGTTTTATTAGCATCGCTGTTATAAACCCCATTATTTACACAGCTAGTTTTTAGAACACCCCATTCATGTACCTCTGCCACTTTATTTTCACAATCTGGACTTTTCCCTTGTTCCATCACTGGCAAAACCCGGCGAATCTGCAATGGAGTCCAATGCTCCGGCACCTCACCCAACCACTCGACACCGGAGTCGCGCAGGGGGGCGTTGGGATTCAGGCCTTTGGTGACGGCATGGCTAATCACTGCTTGGCGTTTTTCTTTTAGCAGCTTGATGAGCTGTTGTTGTTTTTCGATCAGGGTGTCGATTTTGGCGGTTTCGTGGTCGAGGAATTTGGCTATTTTTTCTTGTTCATCAAACATCGGTTCAGGAGCTTTGATGTTAACCAAATCTGAAGCATTAATTGCTGGATAACTAATACCCACTGATTGAGCAACTACTTCCTTTATGAATCCACTAGCCCTTAAACAATAAGCAGCATAACCTTTATGCAGAAGCCTATTTGGTCGAATTACCGCAAATCCTGTTGATACGACTAAGTTTTCAGGCGGATTATCTATTGGCGCTATTGCCTCTAAATAAGTTCTAACGGTCGAAATGATTACATCACCATCTCGTACAATTCTACGCGCGCGAGAAGGAGCCTTTCCAAAAACCATACTTTCAGTTTTAGTAACGCCTTCCGTTGCAGATACACTACCAATATCTACATACTCAATTTCATAGTCATCACTAACAGAATCAGCAAGAACTTCATCGTTGTACGTGCATAAAAATTTGAGCGGCTTTGCTCCCCAATGTGTAGGCGTATCTCCAAGCCATTCAACACCTGAATCTTTATATTCAGGATAAGCCGCATACTTTCC
>NVUB02000038.1 GCA_002401775.2 Ectothiorhodospiraceae bacterium | reverse complement strand
CTGTTCGGCATGCTGGAAGCCAGCATGAAATGGATGCCCGCTTATGAAATCATCGAAAATATTAGAGAAGAAGAAAAGAAAATACGCAAAGAAGCGGTTCAGGTGGCGGAAGTGAAGGGAGAAAGGCGGGGTTTAAGGAAAGGTGAAAAGGAAGGAGCTGAGATTGGAGAAGAGCGGGGTTTAAGGAAAGGCAAAAAAGAAGGAATTAGCATTGGGGAAGAGCGAGGAGAAAAGAAGGGCTACAAAAAAGGCGAAGAAGTAGGAATTGGGATCGGGGAAGAAAGAGGGCTGGAAAAGGGAAAAGAAGTTGGTAGGGAAGAGGGCGAAAAAAATAAAGCCATAGAAATGGCAAAAGCCATGAAAAAAGATAAAAAATCGGTAGAAGAAATACAAAAGTATACCCAGCTTACAAAAGTAGAAATTCAAGCGTTGTAACGATACCCCTTAATAAAACACCCCGTCAGACCCTGCCCCGCGAAACGCATGGGGCATCCTAAAACAGCTTAAGCAATTCTCCAATGGCAGACGTAGGAGCGGCTTCAGCCGCGACCAGCAAATCGCGCAGAAAGAGCCGCCAGACATCATAACTGACATCAAAGGCATACAAGGTGCAAGGGCAAAAAAAGTAACCCGAAGTTGTACTTCTAGCCCTCATTACTGACCCGAAGTACAACTTCGGGTTGCTTTCCGTCCGTTATCGGTTAATTCAGTTACTTCAAATTATCCAAGGGACTGACAACCCCACGACCACCTCGATTCAACACATGGGTGTAAATCATCGTGGTTGACACATCCGCATGGCCCAACAATTCCTGGATAGTTCGAATGTCATAACCAGACTCCAACAGATGCGTCGCAAATGAATGCCGTAACGCATGGCAATTAACTTTTTTGTAGATCATAAGATTATGTGATGCGCGTTTAATGGCCTTTTGCAGTCCATTTTCATGAATATGGTGACGACGTACCGCGCCAGAACGAGGATCAGTAGAAATTCTGGAAGAAGGGAATAGATATTGCCATTTAAACTCCTTTGCAGCCGCGGGGTACTTTATAGAGAGCGCATCTGGCAAATAAACCGCTCCAAAACCATTTTTCAAATCGGCGTCGTGGCACATTTTTGCATGGCTTACCTGGTTGCTTAAAGAATCATTCAGTGAATGTGGTAACGGCACAATACGGTCTTTTTTGCCTTTAGCATTTCGCACCACTATTTGTTGGTATCCAAAATCAATATCCAACACTCTCAGCCTCACGCACTCCATTAAACGCAAGCCGCAGCCATACAACATATTCGCCATAAGTTGTTGTGTAGGATTATTAATGGACATCAGTAGATTTTTAGTTTCATCACGAGTCAGCACCACCGGAAGTCGACGTGGTTTTTTTGATTGGGCAAAGTTTCCACAATCAATGTTTTCCCGGTTTAATATATGTTTATAAAAAAAGACTAAAGCATTTAAAGCTTGAGATTGAGTGCTACGTGAAACCCCGCGGTTAATAACCAAATATTCCAGAAAGGCTTTAATGGTCGAATCGTTAAGATTTTCCGGGTCAGCCATATCATTAAAGAATACAAAACGAGCTAGCCAGCCCAGGTATGCCTGTTCCGTACGAATAGAATAATGCCGTAAGCGAATTTCAGCCACAAGCCGAGTAACATGATGTGGAAACCGCTTTGCAAGTTGATGGCCCAAGCCATCGTTAGACGTCAGCGGCTGATTAACGGGCAGAGCCTCACCCTGAGCATTGAGAATAGTATCAGTGCCATTATTATCCAGAGACTTTCGCGTAAAGCCAGTAGGGTACTCGGTATCGTATAGGGCTGTAGAAGGTGCAGTGGTTGTGTTTTGGACACTTCGATTGTCAATCCAACGTTGCCATGGGAAAGAGGAAGCCCAAGGCGATTCAATCACGTAAACAAATAATATTTTCAATGAAGTAACTAGCTGTTTATATTGCCAGTCTTTGAGGAATTTATTTCTGCCTTTCCCCTGAAAGTATTGCTCAACATTTTGAGCAGAATGTGTGGTTAATCGTTGATCAGGCATGGCTTTAATATACAGCTCCGCGTAGCGAACAAACCAACGAACCGAATCAGGATTAACACCGTATGCTATTGATTTAGCAGTAAAATCCTCCCAGAATCGAGAAATATTTTCATTAAGCACGAAGTCACCTGAACGTTAAAAACCACGATAAATCAGCGAAAAACTACTTAACACAATGAGTAGTATGTGGTAATTTTATGATTACATCAAATCGATTTAGACAGACGTCTGTCTAAGAAGGTAAAAGACAGTCGTCTGTCTAATATACCTGTTATAATTTTATGAGATTATAGAGAGCTAATAATTTGTAGGTTTAATAAGAAAATTAAAGTGAAGTTATATTTTATGGTTTGTTATTCTGTAAAGTGAATCGGCAAATTCAAAGTGAAGGGGGTATCGGCTAGTACGTTGTGGCCTAGTAAAGCAAGTCAAATGTAACGGCACTTATTTGGTTTTGTTCTTTGCGTCTTTGTTCAAAAGTTATCTTCGTTCAGCTTGTTATCTCAAAGTTGAAAGCTTGAGCTATACTGATAGATACGAAATACTCAATAGCCATCAAAGATTCAGCGTGTGTGGTATTTAGTTGGTAGCTAAACGAAATACAAAAACAGTTCAATGCGTTGTGGTGTCGCAATAAAAAACCTAGGGGAGTTTGCCTGTTGGTAATCAATCGTAAATTGCGAGCCAATTATAACAAAACGTTTGAGTTGACGAATTTATTTTTGGTTCTTTTTGTGCAAAATCGCACAAAAAGAACCAAAAATAAATACGCAACTCAACTTGGTCGTTAGGCAAAAATAATTTAGTAAGGAAGTAGGCATGACGGAATCAATGTGGACAAAACGAGGGGCTACGTTAAGCCACAACAACGCTTGCAAGGAATTTGGCCTTGAAAAAAATGACATAATTAGAGCGATAAGAAATGGAGAATTGCAATATCGGCAAGGTGTTGCTCATGGAAATCCATATTATAAACTACTTAGAGATGAAGTTGAGAAATTTGCTCTTGAATTTCGGGGAACTAGTGGAAAACAAGAACAAGAGTTTATACACAAGTTGAAGTTAATTAACAAAGAAATAAATAGCTTCAAAAGGAAGCTTTCATCATTAGAAAAACAGAAAATAGAGCTTATAGAAGATCATGAGCAAAAGAAGTAGTAGTGCATTTTAGTTTGTGCATTAAAATTGCCTAACAATTGCTTACACGCGGACTGCCGTAAGCGTCACGCCTTTTGCAAAAAAACTGCAAAAGTCGCGCCACTCACGGCAGCCGGTGAAGCAGGCGTTAGCCACTCAAAAACACACACAGTGTTAAATTCAATGGCGCAGGAATGGGGGGTCTAAAAAAGTAATGGGCTAGCACCAAAGTGAATCGGTTTCGAGAAAACTTTTAGCCCTGTGGTGAATTCAATCAGGGTTCACTTTTTAAATAAAAAAGGTGCATTATTCATTGTCCGGTGAAAAACCAACAATGGTCAAAAACCAAAATCAGTGTTGCTGCCAGGTAAGGTTATCTAACCTTACTTCGGTGGCTAACAAGCGCTTGCACCCGACCGCCGCAAAAAAACGCGGCGTCAGGTGAAGCGTGGCGTTAGGCAAAAATAATTTAGTAAGGAAGTAGGCATGACGGAATCAATGTGGACAAAACGAGGGGCTACGTTAAGCCACAACAACGCTTGCAAGGAATTTGGCCTTGAAAAAAATG
>NVUB02000037.1 GCA_002401775.2 Ectothiorhodospiraceae bacterium | reverse complement strand
GACAATCGAAGCTATCAGGGAGGGACGCTCAGCCCCCAGGAGGTTAAAAAATATCAAGAATAATATTCATTTTCCAGCATATAAAAATACACTGTAATCAACAGGTTAGGGCTTAACTTACTGGCATTGTGTCTGACCCTATTGATGCTTTCGGTTAATGTCAAGATAACCTTTGATTTAATTGAAGTAAATGGGGAGGTGGGGTGACATCTCAAATGATGGGTGTTTCGTTAAGCTTGTTAAGCTGTCTCGTTAAGCTGGTGTCTCGTTAAGTTGATTTATGGCCCTACTATCAGAAGTTCGGAATCATAAATTGTCCAAAAATTCAGAACCTCACCATAAACCGACTCAAAAGCGCGTATAAATATTACAATTATATTCAATGAGTTAACTTTACTCTGACTTATAATCAATCCCAGGCTCCATGTGGCGTTGCAAATGCAATGATTATTGTTATAGTTATTACAAGAACATTATGTAGAGGAGTCTGCCATGCTAGCCATTCAACAGTCTGGAGAGCGAACAATTGACCGGTCAGAATTGGCTAAAATGATGATGAACCTGTTCGCCCATTGGAAGCTCTCCACGGAAGATCAGTTGGAATTATTAGGACTGTCACCTACCAATCGCGCCGCCTTAGCGCGATACCGAAGAGGTGCGCCACTCGCTCAGAACCGTGACCTACTGGATCGGGTCGGTATTTTACTGGGGATCCATAAATCACTGCGCTTGCTGTTTCCTCGCAACCGGGATCTTGCCTACGCCTGGATTACCCAGCCCAATAAGGCGTTCGACGGAATGCCCCCTGCTGAAACAATCAAGAAATGGGGGTTCAGCGGTTTATTTATGGTGCGCGCATACCTGGACAAAGCCCGAGGCCAATAATGGAGGCACTGTTCGACGGCATCAGGACAACGGATTTTCATGATGATACGCACCGCAATATTGTGTCATTACGGGAATCTGAAAATCTGTTCGATGACTTAACTGATTCCCCCGAAGGATGGCAATCAGCTATTAACCTTGAAACAGGGACAAAGTCTCACACCTACGTGTCAAATCAACCCATCATTGATCGGCCCTTTGAAGAAGCCGCCTATAATGAGGCCATAGATTATCCATTTGATCATTGGACAGACACACGCTATTCCAATGGGTCATTTGGTGTTTGGTATGGCACGGACACACTAGAAACCGGCATCTATGAAACGGTACATCACTGGCGTAAAGGCTTATTGAAAGATGCTGGATGGGATAATATCGAAGGGGTCGTTGGTGAGCGAAAGGTGTATAACGTTCGTTGTGATTCTGTGTTGTTAAACTTTATTCCTAAACTAACTACGTTCCCCTCACTTATTGACTCAGAGAATTATGACTACACCCACCAGGTTGGAACGCGAATGCATTATGAAGGTCATCCTAGTCTCATTAGTCAATCCGCACGCTGTGAGGGAGAAATTTACGCCATTTTTAACCCACAAACATTATCCAATCCTTGACAGATGTGCTTTCTAACCTACCGTATTGAATCAGGATCAGTGATCGTTGATCGTTGAACGTAAGCCCGACGAAGTTTTATTACAAATAATTTAGCTTTTAAAGTAAACAGGGTGCCCAGACTATGCAAATCATCAGTAATGATATTTAGCCGGCTTGAGATTCTGTTATTGTTTAGCCCTTTGTGGAGCGAGGTGTCACTCCTATGATCGGTGTCTCCTTAAGCTTTTAATCGACCAAGAATAGGAGGTGCGTTTTCAGGTATCGCACCTCGTTTATCATCCCGAAGTATTCGTCCCGTCGAGTCAACCAGTTCCAGATAGTCAGTTAACCGAAAGGGCAAACTTTTTGGCATGTCTTCTTTAGGGTTCCCGGAAAAAATAAGTAGTTGGTTTTCTTGTTGTTGAGGGTGGTTAGGCTGTGCCGCTTTCTGAGCTTTGCTTAGACGTTTTTGAATGCTGGTATGAGTCGAGCCTTCGGGTGTTTTTGCCATGCCTGCACGAACGGGATTAAGGTCAACATAGGCTAAACAGGCGGCTAGGGCGGGCTCGTCAAGTAACGCTTGGGATTTAAAGCGGCCTTCCCAGAAACGACCTGTGCAGCCGTCTTCTTTATTCGCTTTACGGGCAATGGTTTCATTCAAAATACGCATGAACCAGCTGATATTCATCAAGCGCAGGCGCCATTCTTCAACGTGTTTATTCAGCAGCTTTTGCTGGGCCGTACTCAGCTCTTCACCCTGAGAAAAGCGTTGTGAGAAGAGGGTTCCTGGCCTGGGATCGGTAATGCCTAGAGTCTGGAAAATGCTTAAATTATAATCAACCAGGGCGAACAATCACCGTAAAAAATGTGAAGACACTTAAAATATACGCATTATTATCGAATATCGTCACTATTGTCGCTGCACAGTACTTAGACAAAGCCCACCGGTTTCAATACAATCCCCATAGTCGGCAGCCTCATTAGAGGCAGCATAGTCCAACAGACATTTATACCCCATGCTGGACTGCGCACGGGGTATAAATGCTTAGATGTTATGTTTTAGAAGCACTTAGGAGACAAATTTGAAGGATCATAATTCAATTCCAAAAAACTCATTGCTAGAAAATATTGAGATGACATTCGACTACGTTGATACTTTTAATATACAACTAGAAAGAAATGACGTTCAATCATGGGAACCTATAGTAGCTTTTTTTCAATGCTCACCTAAATGGGCGAATATATTATTTAGGATACGAAACAAAGTAGTAAAACTATTTGGTTTAAAAGCCGATTTAGCTAACTTAGGTGAAATGAATCCGCCATTTCAAAAAGGAGATAAATTCGGATTGTTCAATCTTTATGAAATAAATGAAAGCGAAGGGATACTGGGTGAAGATGATTTTCATTTAGACTTTCGTATGTCGCTTCAAATAGATGAAAATGAGGTATTACATCTTACAACTGCCATTAAGTTTAATAACGTGTTAGGGAAAATGTATCTCGCTATTATAAAGCCGTTCCATAAACTAATCGTAAAATCATTTCTTAAAAAAATGGCTTTAAGTATAGACAAAAAAACATTAGCACAGTATAGGACATCAAAAATATAACAATGGCATAAACGCAGGCCAACTTGCAGGGTGAAAGGCGGGGAAAACGGGGTCGACTAAAACGAAGTAAAGCCAGAAATCTTCTCGAGCGACTTGTCGACTTTGAGGAAGATGTGCTGCGCTTTATGGATAATAAGCTAGTCCCCTTTACGAACAATCAAGGGGAGCGTGATATCCGTAGAGCCTGCCCCACGAAGTGCTTTGGGTATGACAAAAGTACATCAAAAAATTTCTGGTTGTTTTCGCAGCATGAAAGGAGCAGAAATGTTTTGTCGAACCTGAGGCTACTTGCTGACTTGTCGCAAGCAAGGCGTCAGTTCAGCTCATGCAATGGAATTACTCTTCAATGATGAGTTACCTGAATTTTCCAAATAGATTTTTTTCGCCGCTAAATTACGCTGAGTAGTTACGAGATTAATAGAACTAGACCGGTGAAAGGCCCGCAATCTGCTGGCCTATTTTTTTTGTGGTTTTGTCAGTATGAGGTTTTGTGGGCTGGTCTGCTGAATTTCTTCCGCAGGTTCTGGTAGTTCAATGGGCGTTATGATGACGACTAATCCCATGAAGGGGTGGTCCAGATAATGCATGACTTTTGATCTCATGCGGCGGGATTCCTTGAGGCGAAATCCGCGTATGGCTTGCCATTCCATTTGTTGGAAAGCGGGCCCTTGTGGTTCTTTCAGAGTGGGGTAGGGGCGGTCGTACCACAATTCCAAGTCTGGTATGGGGATGGGGGAGTGCTGGGTGACGGGGGCTCGGTAGACGAGGTTGGCGGCGAGATGCAGGTATCGCTCTACACTGAGTGTGACGGTTCCGGTAAATTGCGGGTTTTGGGGGCCAATGTTGGTGTCTACTTCCGTCATGTATTCAGTCAGAACGACGCTCGTTTCGCTGTTGGTTTCGTCAACCAGGGCAGCGTTGCCAAGAATTTCTCCCTCTACTACGTCGTTTGTTTCTCCTTCCGTGATTTCTTCAATGGGCAATGGTTTGTCCATACCGGCCTCAAAGTAGATGGGGACGGCCTTTTTTCTGTCGTAGGTAGGTTGTTGCCAACTGATGTGCAATAACAGGTCTCGTTTGGATGATCGACGGATTCTTTCTGCCATGTCGGTCAGTTGCAGCGTATCGGCTGATAAAAATTGGTAGGGAATTGGGAGCTCTAAAGCTTCTTCGGTTGCTGCGAGGTTTCCGGCAGACGGTTCTGTGCCGGATTCCATGTCGATTTGCGGATTGGCATCTTCAGGAATATCGGGCGCTAGCCTCATTTCCAGAAGGGGAGCGGGTAGGCTGAGGCCTTGGATTTCCGGCCATTGCTCGGCGTCAAGGGCTGCCTCGACTTGTTGGGAAAACAGGATAAGTTCTACCTGAAACCAACGGGCATCCAGGTCGATGCTTTTTGCGGCGCTGCTGGCCACGGTGTTGGTGTCAGTTGATGCCTCGGCGGCCAGTATGTGTGTCGATATCAGAAGGCTTGCGCAAAGGCTAAACAGCGCTACTATTTTGGTAATAGGTGCTAATACGCGGGGCAATGGGTTTACATTTACGGCCATGCGGTACGCCTGTTAAGTTGAGTTTTTGGTATAATGGATGGGCATGGTTTGCTGTGTAGGATTGTTGTGTAGCATTGTTGTGTAGCATAGTTGGGTAGTATTAATGCTCGGCCTGTATGCGGCAGATGCTTCTGCACACAGGGTATCCTTTTTTTACTGATTCATTTACCTATTTTTGATTTTATAAGCTGAGATTACATTATGCCTGTACGGACTATATTACGCATTGGCCACCCGCTGTTATTGCAGGTGGCGGATGCTGTCGCAGAGTTTAACACGCCCGAACTCGATGCGCTGGTGGCGGATATGATTGAGACCATGGAAGATGCCGAGGGAGCAGGCTTAGCGGCGACCCAAATTGGCGTGATGCAAAGGGTGGTGATTTTTGGCTTTGAAGACAACCCGCGATACCCCGACAGGTCTCCCATTGCGTTAACGGTCTTGGTTAATCCTGAGATCCAGTTCTTGGGAGAGGGCATTGGCAAAATCAGAGACGAAGACATTGATGCGGACATTGAAGAGGACTGGGAAGGTTGCCTCAGTGTGCCGGGGATGCGCGGCTGGGTACCGCGATACAAACGCATTGTCTATCGGGGTTTCGACCCACAGGGAAACGTTATTGAACGAGAGGTGGACGGTTTTCACGCGCGAGTCGTCCAACACGAATGTGACCATTTGGATGGGATTCTGTATCCGCAACGCATAGATGACATGACCCGGTTTGGTTATGAAGAGGAGCTGTTTGAGCAGCACCCGGAAGTGGAGAGTTCTTGTTGAATGGATGAAGAAAACATAAACGTGCCTGTGAACATAGTTGCGGACATAGCTACGGACATAGCTACGGACATAGATACGGACATAGATACGGAAATTGTTGAGCAAGCGACCAACCTGCGTCAGCAAATAAACCACCATAACTACCGTTATTACGTGTTGGACGAACCCGATGTACCGGATGCCGAGTACGACCGTTTGTTTCGTGAGTTACAAAGTCTGGAGGAAGCGCATCCTGCTTTGGTGAGCCCGGATTCGCCGACACAGCGCGTAGGCGCAACGCCTCTGAGTGGGTTTAGTGAAGTTAAGCATGTGGTTCCTATGCTGTCGCTGGGCAATGCCTTCGATGATGATGAAGTCGTGGCGTTTGGTCGGCGTGTGAGCGAACGGCTTGAAAAAGAAAATGACGCTGATGTAAATGCTGACACTGACACTGACACTGACACAGGCATTGACAGCGTAGAGGTGATGTATAGCGCTGAGCCCAAACTCGATGGTCTGGCCATCAGCCTGCTTTATGAAGATGGAGTGCTGGTGCGCGCTGCCACCCGTGGTGATGGCATGACGGGGGAGGACGTTACTCAAAACGTGCGCACTATAAAGTCGATTCCCTTGCAGTTATTAGGCGATGATTACCCGCATTTGCTGGAAGTGCGTGGCGAAATTTACATGCCCAAGGCCGGGTTTGAGGCATTGAATGAGCGCCAGCGGTTAGCTGAAGAAAAGACGTTCGCTAATCCGCGCAATGCGGCGGCGGGCTCGTTGCGACAGCTGGATTCACGGATTACCGCCACTCGGCCACTGGCCATGTTTTGTTACGGCGTCGGCCAGGTGGTCGGCGAAAAACAAGGCGGTGAATTGCCCGATAGCCACGGTGCTATTTTGCAGCGTTTGAAGGATTGGGGGCTGCGCATATGCCCGGAATCAAAAACGGTGCAGGGTGTTGCTGCTTGCTTGTCGTTTTACCAAGGCATTGCGCAGCAGCGCAGTGAGCTGCCCTATGATATTGACGGCGTGGTTTACAAAGTCGATAAGCTGGCTCAACAGCAAATATTGGGTTTTGTGTCGCGTGCGCCGCGCTGGGCGATTGCCCATAAGTTTCCCGCTGAGGAGGCCATTACCACATTGCTGGGTATTGATGTACAAGTGGGGCGTACGGGCGCATTGACGCCGGTGGCTCGACTGCGTCCCGTGGAAGTGGGAGGTGTTACGGTCACCAATGCCACTTTGCACAATCAGGACGAAATCGAGCGCATGGATATTCGGGTGAATGACACGGTGGTGGTTTATCGCGCCGGTGATGTGATACCCAAAGTGGCGAGCGTGGTGTTGTCTCAACGCCCTGACAATACACAGCGTTTTTATATGCCAGCGCAATGCCCAGAGTGCGGTTCCGATGTGGTGCGTGCCGAGGGTGAGGCCATTTTGCGCTGTACCGGTGGTTTGTTTTGCCCGGCACAGCGTAAAGAGGCGATAAAACATTTTGCCTCGCGGCGCGCTATGGACATCGAAGGCCTGGGTGACAAACTGGTGGAGCAGTTGGTGGATGCGGAGTTGGTGCAGAACCCGGCCGATTTATTCCAACTGAAATTAGAGACGCTTTCCGGGCTGGATCGCATGGCGGAGAAATCGGCCCAAAATCTTTTAGCCGCTTTGCAAAAAAGTAAGTCCACCACTCTCGGGCGTTTTTTGTTTGCTTTGGGAATTCGCGAGGTGGGTGAAACCACGGCGCAGAATCTTGCGACCCATTATTGTGAACTCGATGCCATTCGGGAAGCCGATGAAGAAAGCTTGCTCGCGGTGCCTGATGTCGGCCCTATTGTGGCTGCCAATGTCGTCGCCTTCTTCAAGCAAGACCACAACCAGGACGTTGTTGACCAACTGATTGCGGGTGGTAATGGTAACAGTATCGGAGGGCATGATGGTGGCGAAAAAGGTGCAGGTGACTCAGGTGCAGGTGACTCAGGTGTAGGTGACTCAGGTGTAGGTGACTCAGGTGCAGGTGGCCCAGAAGATACACGCGGTGTGTATTGGCCAAAAATTGAGGCCGTAGACCTTGGTACTTTGCCCTTGGCTGGTAAAACCGTGGTGTTGACGGGAACCTTCACCAATATGGGGCGTAGCGAGGCAAAAGAGCAGCTGCAAAAACTGGGTGCCAAGGTTTCTGGTAGCGTGTCGAAAAAAACCGACATGGTTATCGCCGGTGAAGCAGCGGGCTCCAAGCGGGAAAAAGCCGAAAAACTGGGTATTACAATTTTAGATGAGTCTGAGTTAATAACATTGCTGCAATAAAAGCGGTAATAAAAAGTTGAAACAATGAGATGTACAGATTACTTAAGGACGTGTATTTTTAGGGGATGCAATTAGTGTAGTACCGTAAGTAGTACCGTAAATAGTACCGTGAGTAATATTTCGCACCCCGTAATCTTCAGGTTAATATGGCATGTAACAGGATGGATGCGATTAGACACCTGAAATGGCCCCTTTTTTTGTCATTTCGGGCTTGACCCGGAATCCAGTAGTATCAACGACATTCTGGATAGCGGGTCAGGCCCGACAAGAGGATAATAAGCTAACGAGATAACACTACTGTTACATATTGAAAACCCATTGAAGTTATTACTGAAGTTAATGATTAAAACTCTTTAAATAAACAATAACAGGGGGAACCGCATCATGAGTCAACAACCCAATAGCCAGCAAATTGACGGTGAACAAGAAGCTGAATGTGAATCCATTGTCGATTCTTCGTTAGGTCAGGAGTTGGAAAAGGATGAATGCCAGATATTAACCACGGTAATGGGAACGCGATCCCTTAACGATGGCGAAGTGTTGGTGAAAGAGGGAGATGCGGAGAACACCTTGTTTATTCTTACCCAGGGAAAACTCATCGTCAGCAGTAAAGTTGAAGGGAAAGAAGTTGCGGTATACGCCATGAAAGTGGGCGAATGTGCAGGCACTCGTGCATTTGTGGACTTGGCACCCCGTAAAGCAACTTTGACCGCTGAAGGTGATTCCACGGTTTATACATTAGAACCTGAAAATTTTGAGAGTCTGTTAGATTCTCATCCCCGTATCGTTTATAAAATTATGCGCGGCCTGTTTCGTTTGACGCACATGAACTTGATGCGAATGAATGTCGAAACGCAAGAGCTGTCAAACTACATTAATAAATCTGGTGGACGTTACTGATTTAGGTTGATTTATTACTATTATCTATAGTTATAGTAATGCCTGTTCAGAAAATTCGTGCTGAACGCTCGATTGTGAGAAATATTCAGGTGCGTGGTTTTCTGTATAGGGTGTAGCCACGGAAAGTGATTTTGGTGATCAGTATCACCATGTAGGTACTCTCGCAAAGGCGCAAAGATCGCAAAGGGAAATGCGCCCTTCGTCGTTAAGAACAGGCGCGTACAGATTCACCTTGTTGAATAATATTCTTTTCTTTGCGTGCTTGGCGGCTTTGCGAGAGTCTGTTTATTTTCGTGAAAAGCAAAAAAGTTACGTTTTTCGCGTCTCTGCGTTGGGCGTTACTACCGGTGCACAAGAGAAGGATACCCTGCATTCAGAAGACGCCGTAAATACATCCCTGTAGGCTCGGCAGCCGCATTCATGCGGCTAACGCTTCTAACTGACATTTCTAGCTGACGTCTCTAAATACAGGGTATCCTTCTCTACTGATTATTAGTAACTTCAGATGTTCTAAAGGCCGTCATTCCGGCCCCGGCCACCGCCAACCTGCGGCAGCTTTGGTTTTACTGTTATGGCTGCTCGATTTTTGCAGTTTTACGCAGGCGTGCAATATAGGCTTCTATGAGCTTGCCTTGCAGTCCAACACGAATTTGTTCTTTGATCGAGTCGAACTTGGGTGGGTTCACCACGCGGGTGTCTTCCAGCAGGATGACGTGCCAGCCAAACTGGGTTTTCACCGCCGCTGTTGTATAGCTTCCCTTTTTTAGGGTTGCCGTTGCTTCGGAAAAAGGCAAAACCATTTGGGAGGGTGAAAACCAACCCAAATCCCCACCGCTGGTTGCACTCGGACCCGTCGATTTTTTACCGGCAAGTTCGGCGAAGTCAGCACCTTTGTCCAGTTCAGCAATCACTGCTTTGGCAATGTCTTCGGTTTCTAACAATATATGGCGTGCCTTGAATTCTTTACCACCTAATTCACCTGCGCGGGCTTTATATTCTTTTAACAGGTCTTCATCGCTCACGGAAAAACGGTCTGATGAGCGGTTAAGCATAGTGCTGGCGATGATGTTGATGGTCTGGTGCTGCACTTCTGCCTGAATGGCGGGTGTTTTATCGACGCCAATTTCAACCGCATTCTGATAAATCAGTTCCCGGTTGATCAGTTCTAAGATTAATGCCTCCCGTTGCTTACCCGCAGGCATTTCCGGAGGCAGGCCGCGCTGGCTGGCGTAGCGGGTAAGGGTCCATTCTGTGATTACCGTGCCATTGACTGTGGCCAGGGTTTTGTCCAAGCCAGCAAGTGCGTCGGCCGCAAATACAGGGCTGCTTGCTTGTGTGGCGAGTAGGGCAGTAAAGATTATGGTTCTAATCTGGGTTTTGATCGGACTTTTCATGTACGGGTCTCTCGTAAGTCTTTATTTTTTGTGTTCTTGTGGCGTGAGTGCCTTGATACTCAGGGCATGAATATCGGTTTGCATGGCATCGCCCAGTGCGTCATAAACCATGCGATGGCGAGACAGCATGTTCTTGCCTTCAAAGGAGTCAGAAACAATGGTCGCCACAAAATGTCCACCACCGCTGCGGGCACCGGGGTGGCCGGCATGGAGGTGACTTTCGTCGATAATGTCTAATTGTTCGGGGGAAAAAGCGGCAGTCAGCTTTTTACGAATCATGTCGATGCGTTCGCTCATGGAATGTCCTTGATTCATCAGTAAAGTTTGTTAATAAATAGTGAGTGTCACTATTCGCGTCCTATTTGCGTAAGTATGAGGGCGTAGAATTTGGATAGCGTAAATCGGTGCAGTTTATTTGTGCATATTATTGTGGGAAAACCTGCTTAAACGGTTTTACCGTCACCTGCGCGTACACCCCGGCGGTGATATAAGGGTCAGCATCGGCCCAGGACTTTGCAGCTTCCAGTGAGGTGAACTCGGCAACCACCAGGCTGCCGGTAAAACCGTTAGCGCCGGGGTCTTCACTGTCAATGGCAGGGTGCGGGCCAGCCAGCACTAAACGGCCGTCATTTTGTAAGGTGCTGAGACGCTCGATGTGGGCAGGCCGCGCTTGCAGGCGTTTGTCCAGGCTGTCCTCCACGTCCTGGCTGATGATGGCGTAGAGCATTATTTTTCCTCGTCTTGTTTTTCTATGGGGAGAGTGGCTGTTGCTGTGGTTATGTCCGTTTCATCTTTGACATGTTTGGCCAAATAAAATCCCAGAGCCAGCATAAACAACATGGTGACGGCAGTCATGCCATAGAGTTTAATGTTAAACCACGTGTCGGTATCGAAGTTGTACAGCACATAAATATTGACAACACCTTCTACTAGCATGAGGCTGCCCATGGCGGCATTGGCGCGAGCCCAGACAAACGTGGGCAGCTCCAGGGTGGCGCCCATCATACGTTCGACCATGGTTTTATTGCCGATAAAGTGACTGCCAAAAATGGCGAGTGCAAATAGCCAACTCACTACGGTGAATTTCCACTTGATAAAGGTTTCGTCTTGTAAGAACAGTGTCAGGCCGCCAAACACCACGATGACCGCCAGGGTGATCAGGTGGCTTTTCTTCACCGTGCGATCCCTGAACCAAAAAATGGCAACCTGCACGACGCTAGCCACAATGGCGACAGCCGTTGCGGTGAAAATATCGGCAAAATAATACGCGCCAACAAAGACCAATAGGGGGAAAAATTCAAGTATTGCGTTCATTGGCGCTAATTTAACACAGGTTTACCCTTCATTTAATACCGGTGTGCGAGTCAGTTTCCGCTAAGCTCTGTTAGAATGTGCATTTTCAGGTCAGTTCAACTCATGTCGTCTATCGCTAACACACACAATAATGATTCTTCTGGGGCTAATTCGGGGGCTAATCCGGAGTCTAATTCCGACTCACAGAATAACCCTCAACCCGCTCTGCGTCATGACCTTCACTACGACCTCCACAGCCACAGCACCCTGTCTGACGGCACCTTGACCCCGGAGGCTTTGGTGCGCCGTGCCCATGCCCAGGGCGTGGATGTGCTGGCATTGACCGACCATGACGTCACTGACGGCTTGGCAGAAGCGTCGGCCACGGCGCAGGAGCTGGGCTTGCGGTTGGTACCAGGGGTAGAAATTTCCGTGACGTGGAGCGGCGTTACCTTTCACATTGTTGGCCTGAATATCGATATTGAACACGCGGGTTTGCAAGCGGGATTGGCCAATTTACGCGCCATCCGGACGGCGCGTGGTGAAGAGATCGCCCGTCGTTTGGAAAAACATGGCATTGAAGGCGCATTAGCGGGAGCGCAAGCCTTCGCCGCCGGGCCAATCCTCAGCCGCACTCATTTTGCCCGTTTTTTAGTGGACGCGGGTCACGCAAAAGACATGCGCAAGGTCTTTAAGAAGTTTTTGGTCCATAACCGCCCGGGCTACGTCGCAGGGGAATGGGCGACGCTGGAAGAAGCGGTGGGCTGGATCACCGCCGCTGGTGGACAAGCCGTCATCGCCCATCCTGCTCGTTATCGTCTCAGTGCTACGCGCTTGCGGCAGTTTATCGAAGCCTTTAAAGAGTGTGGAGGCGCCAGTATTGAAGTGGTCTCTGGTAGCCATTCGGCAGGCGAAGCGGCAGGTATGGCGCAATATGCCAAACGATACGAATTATTAGCTTCTTGTGGCTCAGATTATCATGGCCCCGAGCAATCCTGGCAAGAGCTGGGACGGCCCATGCCGTTACCAGAAGGTTGCGTTCCCGTTTGGCAAGATTGGGGTTTGGAAGAAAGGCAACAAGTGCAACAAGTGCCGCAAGAGAAGGCAACTGACGGATGAGCCAGTTTTTTCAAATTCACCCTGAAAACCCTCAACAGCGCCTTATCGACAAGGCGGTGGACATTATCAACGGCGGTGGGGTTATCGTTTACCCTACCGATTCCAGTTATGCCCTGGGCTGCCACATCGGCGACAAAGCGGCTATGGAACGTATTCGCACCATTCGACAAGTGGACGCGAAACATAACTTTACCCTGGTATGCAGAGACCTCTCAGAAATTGCCAGCTACGCCAAGGTAGCAAACAGCGCCTACCGACTCATCAAAAATCACACACCGGGGCCCTATACCTTTATCCTCAAGGCTACCAAAGAAGTGCCCAAACGCCTGCAAAACCCTAAACGCAAAACCATTGGCCTGCGCGTACCCGACAACCCGATAGCGCAAGCCTTACTAGGGACTTTGGGTGAACCACTGATGAGTTCTACCCTCACTTTACCGGGCGACGACATGCCCATGACCGATCCTTACGATATCCGCGATACCCTTGAGCATTCGTTAGATTTGATCATTGACGGTGGCTATTGCGGCATTGAGCCAACCACCGTGGTAGAGCTAACGGACGATGCCCCCGTCGTGGTGCGACAAGGGCTGGGCTCAGCCGAAGGTTTTTCTGAATAGCCCAACATCCAGGCGTTGCGCCCGCACCGACACCCACTTTAATGGCTTGCAAGCCATTAAAGTGGAAAATAGCGAGTGCATTCCGGTTTAATGCATCAGCGCCTGTAACCGGGCCTTATCCTGCTTGTTTGGGCCATGATCCAGTTTCAATACTATCTCAGCCAGCATTTTTTCGTTGTTACTGGCTGATTTATTGGCCACAAGTGATTGAAGTTTATCAATGTCCTGGGCATTGGCGTGATGCATGACATTCAGGATAGCACGCGCCAGTGTACCTTCAGTTGCTGAAGTTTTTGGATTATTCAGCATCTGTTGCAACCTGGCTTTATCCGCTGAATCGGGATAGTGCATAAGCCCATGTAAAATCTCCGCCATTTGGTGCACGGGAGACGAACCTCCTGCCATTACTGAGCCTGACGCAAGAAAAGCCGTGCTTACCAATAAAACCACAAACACTGCACTGTTAGAGGAATGCCGAAACTTGCTCATGGTTGTATCTCCTTGTGTTTTCAATAATTATTTTGAGTATAGCCAAGGATTACCAATAGTCAGTGGCATGTTTTAGAGGTTCTTTGTGTGATTATAGAAAGGAGCCGTTGATGCACAGCCCCATAAAAAAATGCCCGTTTTTTATGGCGCTGTGGACGCGATGTCAGACCATGTTATGGCAGGTAATTATTGGGGTGCAGGTCTTGGAAATGCATCGTTTGATTTACAGCCCCTGGGTGGTGCATTTGATTTAGAAGATGGAACAGCCATAAAGGTTTTTGCCGGGAATCGAAAGGGTGACTTTGGTGTGGATTTTGAAGTATCTCTATCTGAGCACGACTGGAAAGGGTCAAATGGGTTTGCAACCCATAATGCCGCAAGCCTGATAATTTCAGGCGTTGCATACCATCCTTTGACGGATATTGTTGATTTGTATGGAAAAGTTGGACTCAACGCTTGGACAACAACAGTAGATTTTATTGGTACGAGCTACGAGGGTGATAATGGTATTGGCTTGGCCTTAGGTGCTGGGATTGAAATTGCTGTCTCTGATAAATTTCACTTTCGTGCCGAATACCAAATGTTAAACGGTCTTGAAGACGGTATTGATTCCGGCGACATTTCTCAGGTGACCTTTAGCGGAGTTTATTACTACTAGGTTCGCTATTGAAAATGAGTGCAAAGCCCTGCTACAACGGTAGCGGGGCTTTTTTGGGGACGCAAAAAAGCAAGGTGAATGGTGGATGGTTAGGAATGCGGCAGTTTTTGTCTCAAAAAGCGCTCTGTCAGCAATTTTTCATCGTGTATCCATCAGAGTAGATAATTCATCGCCTAAACCAGATATAATCCCCCGATGGAAGAATTAACCACAATTCAGCGCGTGGCGGTGTGGGCCTTGCCGGTGCTGTTTGCGATTACCGTCCACGAAGTGGCGCATGGCTGGGTGGCAAAGAAGCTGGGAGACCCTACGGCCATGATGATGGGCCGTTTGACGCTCAACCCCATTAAACATATTGACCCTTTTGGTACGGTGGTGGTGCCAATTGCCTTAGTGCTGATGGGCGGTTTTATTTTTGGCTGGGCCAAACCGGTGCCAGTGACCTGGGAAAATCTAAGAAAACCCAAGCGGGATATGGCCCTGGTGGCCATTGCCGGGCCCTTGTCGAATTTGCTGATGGCGATTTTGTGGGCGCTGATCATGAAGCTGGGGACTATGTTGGGTGGTGATTATAGATGGCTAGCTTTGCCTTTAATCTATATGGGTGGGGCGGGTATCGCCATCAATGCTGTGCTCATGCTACTCAATTTATTGCCGGTTCCACCGCTGGATGGGAGTCGGGTGCTGGCGGGCTTATTACCGGGGCCCTGGGCCTGGAAACTCAGCCGTATAGAGCCTTATGGCTTGATGATTATGGTGGTCTTGTTGGTGACGGGAATATTGGGCAAAATTCTGGGTCCAGCGATGCATATGTTTGAGGTGATGTTGTATAACCTAGTGGGCTTGGGGTAGTTGGTGAGGTAGTGTGCGTGCCAATGAATAACTAAAACCCAACGTAAAGGCGCTGAGGTGCGAAGAACGCAAAGACGAGAAGGTTTTAGTGAACTGAGTAAGGTCGGCACTGCCCACCCTGTATGAAGTGATTAGGTGTTTTCTTTGCGATCTCTGCCTCTCGGCGCCTTTGCGTTGAAGGCTTTTTATGTTTTAGGCTAAGTTTTTGTATGTTTCTTAGCATTCTTTGCTCCTCAGCGCCTTTGCGTTGAAAGCTTTAATATTTATTAGCATGAAATTTTAAGAGGAAATGAGTTTGAATTCGGTTTCAAGTCAGTATCAGCGAGTGTTATCGGGTATGCGTCCTACGGGAAGCCTGCATTTAGGGCATTACCACGGTGTATTGCAAAACTGGGTGCGGTTGCAGCATGAGTTTGAGTGCTTCTTTTTTGTAGCCGACTGGCATGCGTTGACCACGCATTATGAAGACCCTTCGATCATTCGTGAAAGCGTGTGGGATATGGTTATCGATTGGTTGGCGGCGGGGGTGAACCCAGGTTCGGCCAAGTTGTTTATCCAATCTCAAGTGCCGGAACATGCTGAACTGCATTTGCTGTTGTCGATGATGACGCCGATTTCCTGGCTGGAACGCGTACCAACCTACAAGGATCAACAAGAAGCCTTAAGGGAAAAAGACCTGGCCACTTACGGTTTTCTGGGTTATCCGCTGCTGCAAAGCGCGGATATTCTGATTTACAAGGCCGGACAAGTGCCGGTGGGCGAAGACCAGGTGGCACACGTAGAATTAACGCGTGAAGTGGCGCGCCGGTTCAACCATCTTTATGGCCGTGAGCGGGACTTTGAGGCTAAGGCCGAAGCCGCCATTAAAAAAATGGGTAAGAAAAATGCCAAACTTTACAATACTTTAAGGCGGAAATTTCAGGAGAAAGGCGACCACGACGCCTTGGCAACGGCTCAAGCTTTATTGGAAACTCAGGGGAATATTACCCTCGGTGACCGCGAGCGTTTATTTGGTTTCCTCGAGGGTGGCGGTAAAATTATTTTACCTGAACCCCAAGCACTACTGACTCAGGCGTCGAAAATGCCAGGGCTGGATGGGCAGAAAATGTCCAAATCCTATGGCAATACGATTCCTTTACGTGAAGAGCCGGCAATGGTGGAAAAATCCCTGCGTACTATGCCAACAGACCCCGCACGGGTGCGTCTGACGGATCCTGGTGATCACGGTAAGTGCCCAGTGTGGCCGTTACACGAGGTCTATTCTAATGACGAAGTACGGAAATGGGTGCAAGAAGGCTGTCGTTCGGCCGGTATTGGCTGCCTGGAGTGCAAACAACCCGTTATTGATGCGGTACTCAAAGAACTGGCGCCTATTCGCGAGCGGGCCAAGGAATTTACCGAAGATCCTAAATTAGTGCGCAATATCATTGCCGAAGGTAACGAAGCCGCGCGTGATGTCGCGCGGGACACCTTGGAAGAAGTGCGAGCAGCGATGGGGTTGGATTATCGTTGAGATAAAGAAAGTGCTAAGTGCGGAGTGCTGAGGAAACCCGATATAATGGTTTCTTCGTCTCCCCGGCGTAGGCTGGGATCCAGGGTCAGGTTAGTAGGTCATAATGTGTGTTTTATTGTAGGAGAGGCTTTAGCCGCGATCAGGGTATCGTGTAATTCTGATCGCGGCTAGAGCCGCTTCTACGGTGAGTTTTGGCGCATGTTTCAAGCTTAGAACGCAACACTCATGACTGAGAATTGAAGATTGAGGAAACCTGGCACAGCCCATAGGTCCTCGTTACTTTCCACTCGTTACTTTAATGACTAGACACTGGGCTCTTGTCCCTCGATACTTAACTTATACCTTACGATTCTCCATCAATTTGAAGTAAAACCATGACAGACACTCCTCAACAACAATCTCCTACCCAAGACGAAATGCCCTTTGCGGTGGTGCAGGGTGAGGCTGTTACTACGTTGCCAAAGGATTTGTATATTCCGCCGGAGGCCTTGGAAGTTATTTTGGAGGCTTTTGAGGGGCCGCTGGATTTGTTGCTGTATTTGATCCGTCGTCAGAATCTGGACGTGCTGAATATTCCTATCGCTGAGATTACGCGCCAGTACATGGTATATGTAGAGATGATGAAGTCGCTGAACTTGGAGTTGGCGGCGGATTATCTGGTGATGGCGGCGATGCTGGCCGAGATTAAATCTCGAATGTTGCTTCCGCGCCCGGTTGAGGAAGAAAACGAGGATGACCCGCGCGCGGAACTGGTGCGTCGCCTGCAAGAATACGAACGTTTTAAGCAGGCTGCTGAAGATATTGATGAGCTGCCGCGTATGAACCGGGAAGTATTTCAGGTTTCTGCAAAAGCGCCCAATCTTAAATTGGTCAAACCTGAGCCTGAACTGGACATGCGTGAACTACTCTCCGCCTTCAAAGATGTATTGGTGCGTTTAGAACTGAACAGCCATCACAAG
>NVUB02000036.1 GCA_002401775.2 Ectothiorhodospiraceae bacterium | reverse complement strand
GGGGACGGGCACAGGGGGACAACACGGGTTTCTGGACCGAAAACACTGATCGTATTGGTAAAAATAGACGCTCTCGCGGACTTTGAGCTTGCGGCTGTGGGGGAACTTTCTGATTTTTTTGCTCGATTTTGCTTTAGTCGAGCGGGTCTCTAGCTTATCATTGTGCTTAGCCATAATTGATACCTTACTCTATCGGTTGTGGTTAGCTGCCTCTGGGTGCTTCAACACTCAGGGGTAGCGCTTAATTAAATCAATATTCCATTGCTGACCAACATATTCCTCTTTTTGTTTTAACTCAGCGCCATCAGACACCTTTTTTCAGAAAATATCAAACTATTTTTCAAATGTTTATTAAAGCAGCTTTGATTTTTTTTAAGGCCTAACGTCGTGAATCAGCGGATTGCCAAAAGCGGCGCGTTTTTGCGAACGCAAAACAAGTGCCGCTTTTGGCAATCCGCTGAATTCACCTGGTTAGGCTACTATACTATTTGTTTAATGACGACAAGAGAAACCTTGACATAAGAATATTGCTGCACTATTATTAAGCCAGAATGCGGCCTTGTCTAGCTAAAGGAGAGTGATCCGTTATTTCGACCGTTAGCGTTAATAACGCCGCGCGTTGACCGTCGAGTTCATTTGAGTAACCACTTTTAAAGTGGTTGAAGCTTCTAAAGTTTTTAGGAGGCTCATATTGGACTCGATCGGATCTAACGCATCATGTCCTTCAAATCAAAACCCCCTCATAATCAGTACGTTAAGTTTAAGTTTTCTCTGCATGGCTGGGCATCGGCTCTACTTGGTATTGGGGGTTGTCGTTTCGTAATTCGCTGTTTTCGCGAAACTATCTTATTACTCATTATAGTAGCGCTTGCAAAAAGTGGGTCGGCTACCTTAGGTTGGCTGGGTGCCGATGTGATTATGTCTCACTTCTTTCATGGTGTCATGGTTTTCGTAGCACTTCTTCGCATTCTGGTCGCACCATTGCTTAATTTAATATTTTTTATAATCCAAAGTTTAAAGCGCTTTACTCAGAAAGAAGAATAATTCTAGCAAGGCCTAACGTTGAAATAACCGGCGTATTTTTCTTTGGTTCTTTTTGTGCGACTTTGCACAAAAAGAACCAAAGAAAAATATGTCCGTGTTAATTTTTTTGTTATGTTGCGGTGCTAATTTAAAACTAGGTTTCGTTTTCTGCTGGTGTATTTTCTAATTTGAGCAGCCTTTCACTTCGCCATATTCTAACTACGTGAATTGATTGTTCTTCTCTTAGGTAGACCACCCTAAATGGTCCATGTATCAATTCGCGAATCTTATCTGTATTGAATTCAGGTACTTTTCTACCAATATCAGGATTTGCAGGTAACGTTTCTATATGCTCAATTATACTAACAATGAACTGCTCCCCTATATGTGGAACACCTTCCTCTGTGTAATATTCTTTTATTGCTTCTAAATCAGTATAGGCAGAATCTGATATTAAAATCTTCAAGCCTTCATTCTCAATTTCTTTTTAACATCCGCAAGACTTAGCTCTTTACCTTCTTTAATTTCCACTAAACCCTGAGTGACAGCCTTCATAAATGCCCGCTCTTCCTCAAGATTTTCGTACTCCTCTAAGCTTTGTACTACTGCTACTCCACGACCTCTACTTGTTAACAATATTGGTCGATGCGTATCTTGCGCATGATTTACTACTTTTCCAGGATTAACCTTCAAATCTGACAGGGAGACAATATCTTCGGAAAATTTGATCGCCATGTGTATTCACTCCAATAGGTGCTGTTAATAGTACTTATTATAACACCTGCAAACAGGACTTCAAGCAAGGCGTAAAAAGATAACTACTTGATTTTATAAGACATAACGTCAACATAACCGGTATTTTAAAGAAGTGCTCATTTGTCGTATAATCGAGCACAGCGAGTGACGACAAATGAGCACTTCTTTAAAATGTCCGAGTTAATGTTTTTGTTATACCTACCCGACCTGCTTCAACTCTTCACGTATAATTTTTCGCAATGTATCTTCTAGCCATTTTTTATACACACGAATACAATCATGTAATGCTTCATCTATGAGAGTTTGATAATTGCCTCCTCCCGCAGATAAACTTGATCCTTAAATTGCTCAACAATATCTCCATCTAATCGGATGGTAATACAAATTTTATTTGGGCCAGTCATTATAACTACGCCTTGCTTTCCTCTACTGAAACCTTCACTCTTAATCTATACCTCGCACGCCCATATATTAAATGTATATATAGCAGACGAATGAACAGAGGAAAAGACTAATAAGCTTTTGTTTTAATTATATTAAACCTAATAATACTCAACAGCCAAGAGATGTGTAGTAAAACATAAGCGGTACAGCTTTTGGCTATCCGAGTGCATTTTCTCTATTATACCTTGATTTTTAGTCAAAAAAGTCATATGGTTAGTGAGTTATGATGATATTAGAACATGAGAAGGATGCTAGAATCGTAGTGCTTGCCGATGACGAAGGGCTTGAGAATCCAATGACTCGCGATGCATCTGGAGTTTGGACAGAAAGCATCGATGCCGCCCCAGAAATCCTTGAACATTACGTACAGATTCGTGATAAGAGACAACGGGACGCTCTTTTAAAAGCTGCTCGCGCAGCATACGATGGTATCCATAATTGTACGCCTAAACAGCAGAGCCTTAATAAGTCGTACCACCAAGGGCGGTAGCTTTCCTAAATTTAATCAAAAGCCTTGCATCTAATTGCAACGATGGTTACATTAGCGAGAAGGTGCCCGTTTGATTGTTTGTAAAATCGACATAGCCATGATACTCCAGTTGTTTTTCGCCTGATTTTCTGTTAAATCTAACCTAGAGAGTACCTTTTCCCACTCTTCATCAAAAGCATTTGTTGATTCTTCTAGATCCTTTCTGAGTTCTTTGGATTTCGCAGCAGTTTCATTTTCATCACAATTTCTCCATTTTTCATAAATTCGGTGCGCATATTTATCATTAATCAGAAAAAATTCAGAAAATGAATGGTAGTACTCAACAATTTGCCCGCCCAAGGAAAAATCAAATACGGAACACCGCCATCCAAAAGACTTAGGCTTAAACATTTTTGAAAGATCTATCTTTATATATTGAATATTAGATTGTTTAATAAGATAAAAAATATCTCTAACGTCATTGAACTCTTTGATACTTGTTCGAAATCTAAGACTATCCCTAATATGTTCAACATCGAACCAAGGCTTTTCGCTTTTTATTGAAGGTCTATTTGCTTTAGATAAAATCTGATCATTTTTCTTTACTTGGATTCAACTAATAAGTGCATAACTTGAAGTAAGTAGAAAAAACGGTCAGTCATCTGTAGGCTGATCGTTTTTTCTCCGACAAGAGATGTGACGATGAAACCCTACAAACAACTGACCTATGAGCAACGATGCCAGATTTACGTACTAAAGAAAAGAGACCTGACACAACAAGCCATTGCAGATGCGATTGGGGTTAGTCAAGCAGCCATCAGCCGTGAATTCAAACGCAACAGCGGTAAACGTGGTTATCGCTATCAGCAAGCTCAATCCATGAGTGATGAGCGCCGTGCAGGGGCAGCTAAGGCAATCAAAATGACGCCGGATATGATCCACTTTATCGAGTCAAAGCTGCGTAAGAAGTGGAGTCCAGAACAGATATCTGGTTGGCTACTGGAAGAACAAGCGGTGCTGCTTAGCCACGAAACCCTCTATCAGCATATCTGGTCAGACAAAGCAGTAGGCGGGGAATTGTATTGTCATCTGCGCCGTCAAGGCAAGGCCTATCACCCTCGAGGCAAAAGCATGGCGGGGCGTGGACACATAAAAAACCGTATCAGCATTGATGAGCGTCCCGCTATTGTGGATGAGAGAGGTCGTTTAGGCGACTGGGAGATTGACCTGGTCATTGGCAAGGGGCATAGCGGTGCTTTAGTGACGATTGTCGAACGAGAAACCAGTTTTACCGTTTCAAAACGAATCCATGACAAATCAGCTAAGACCGTGACGGCAGCGACCATCGCATTGCTAAAGCCGTATAAAGAGGCCGTACACACCATCACTGCGGACAATGGCAAAGAGTTTGCTTATCATGAACAGGTAACAGCAGCACTGAATGCCCCCGTATATTTTGCAGATCCATACAGCTCATGGCAACGAGGATTAAATGAAAACACCAACGGTCTCTTGCGACAATACTGGCCCAAAAGTACAGACTTCAAAAAGATCTCGGCAAATGATGTCACGGCAGTTATCATTGATCTCAATGATCGTCCGAGAAAGAAACTGGGATACAAAACCCCCGCCAGATTAATGCGGGAACATATGGCTGCAATCGCAGCTTAGGTGGTTATGCACTTCGGAGTTGAATCTGCCTTATATTAACCTGAGTATTTAAGCTAAGAGCTTCATCAATTTTGGTACCAAGATCCTCAAGAATACCCTTATTATTCTTAGAAAGTAACTCTAGCTCCTCCACTTTTTTTTGTTGCGAAGCCTTAATACTAATATCATTTCGTATTTTTTTTTCATCCTTAGCAATTTGCCAAACTAAACTTAAACTATGATGTATATTCAATTTCTATTCCTTGCACTTTTAAGGTATAACGTTTAAGTTAACCAGGAGGCGCCTCTTTTGCGCCGATCTGGTTTAACGCCTTGTTGGGCACCGATGTTTGTTTAAACAACCTTGGCTTACGGTACCACCGAATTTTAACGGATTCTTTTTAAAAG
>NVUB02000035.1 GCA_002401775.2 Ectothiorhodospiraceae bacterium | reverse complement strand
GCATCCCACACCCAGTAGGTGCCCCATGTGGGTTTGCCCCAGAAGGCGCCAGTCCACAAGGCTAGAAAGGTAAACATCGCGCCGGTGGGTGCCAATGCACTAGCCATCATATCGGCCAACCTCACCTTCCAGGCCATACCAATAATGGCATAGCAGGCCATCACCAGGTAAATCAGCATCGACATCCATGCTGCCGGCACATGAATAAAGATGATGCGGTAACTTTCGCCTTGTTTGTAATCCGTCGGCGCAACGAAGAAACTCATATACAGTCCAACCACTAATAGCACAATCGCCACGGCCCAAAACCACGGGATCAAATGTCCGGCCAACGGATAAAAATTCTTTGGCGAGGAATAGTGGTACCACGCGGTGCTTATTTTAGAAGCCATTACTTAAAAACCATCGCTAAAAACCATCGTTAAAAACCAGCGCTACATATCAGTTGCTACAATCCGTCGTTACAATCCGTCATTACAAACTGCTGTAACAAACCACTGCAACAAGCCACTGTTACCAAGTACCACTACAATTCAATACAACTCAATATTAATCTACGCTTATATTTAGGACATTCATTTTAACAGCATCCTTTCATATTCTGCTCGTTATTCCGCACTTATACGTAAAGCAGCGGCAGTGGCCAATGGCGTCGATAAGGCCGCCAACATTAAAAAAGCGCCCAATAAAGACAGGTGACCATCATAGTCCATCCCCGAAATCGCGGCATCCACTGCACCTGTGCCAAAAATCAGCACGGGAATATACAACGGCAGCACTAGCAGGGAAACCAGCACCCCACCGCCTCGTACTCCCAACGTCAGTGCCGCGCCGACGGAGCCTATCAGGCTCAACACCGGTGTACCTAACAACAGGGTCAGCATCAACAATAAAATGGCATCAACATCCAGTCCCAGCTGCATACCTAATAGCGGCGACAACAGTACCAGAGGCACCCCTGACACCAGCCAATGCGCAAGCACTTTGCCTAGCACCAACACTGACAGGGGCTGAGGCAATAACAACATCTGCTCCAGGGTGCCGTCCTGAAAATCATCGGCAAACAATCGCCCTAGCGACAGCATTGACGCCAGTAACGCCGCCACCCAAATCACGCCGGGGGCTATTTCACGTAATACTGCCATCTCCGGGCTTACGCCCAGTGGAAACAGGCTAACCACAATGATGAAAAAAAACACCGTGGTCAGCACATCGGCACGACGTCGCATTGCCAGGGTAAGGTCGCGCATCACCATGGCTCGCCAAGCAGCAAACAGGCTGGGTTGTGTCATTTCACCCACCTCATCACTTCTGCTCTGCTCGGTCTTGCATTAGTAGATCAAGATCGACTTCACGGCAAGCACCGGCGCGCATTTCCACTTCCTGGTGCGTGGTATACACCACCATATGGCCTTTCTGTAGATGTCCCTCAATAAGGGAAGCCAGCAACGCTACCGCACCAACGTCCAACGCCGTAAACGGCTCATCAAGCACCCACAGTGCTGCATCACTTAGCAGTAATCGCGCCAGAGCGACACGGCGTTTTTGCCCCTGAGATAACACCTGAGTCGGTAAGTCTTCCCGTCCTGCCAAACCTATTTGCCCCAGGGCATTATAAATTTGATCTTCGGACGGCGTTTCGCCTCTTAAGGTATTGCTTATGCTCAGATTTTCAAAACCGGTCAACTCAGACTTGATGCCGTTGTGGTGCCCTAAATACAAAAGCTCGGCATTAAATTCGTCACGCTGGGCACGGATATTCTCACCGTTCCAAAATACGTTGCCCTCAGCAGGTTCCAACAGGCCGCACAACGTACGCAGTAAACTTGTCTTACCACTCCCGTTTGACCCTCGTAGGCGCAGGAGTTCCCCGCCTTGCAGTTGAAAATTCAGGTCTGTGAACAGGCGATGATCGCCTCGCACACATTCGAGATCACGGACTTCCAACATCGAACCAACACACCCCTTTCAAGACCTCTCCGGTATACATACGCTCATTCGTCTTTATTTTAGTTTATTAGGTTATTGCTTAAAGCTATTGCCTGGCTATCACCTGCCATAGGCAAGGTCGCTTTAATAGCTACCACGGCGTTGTTATGACGAGAGCCGCCCAGTGTACCATTCATGGGGACAGAAGCTCCACTGGGGAATCATGCTAATTATCTGACCCCGCCCCGTAAATACCTGAAAACTGAGCAGATATTGTCCAGTACCTGCTAATAACCGATGACTCTTAACCATTAATAACCACAAATCTGCCCGCTCCTGGTTGGAGCCTGAATGGGATACCTAGCCAAGAGTCTGGCTGAGAGTCTGGTTGTGCGCTTGCGTTGAATCAAGTCTGGGTAACAACTCGCGAATGCCTTCCAATATTTCTGGTGTTTCCCAGTTCCGCCATCCCTCAATAACCTTTACCAACGTCCCGTCGGGCCGGACAAAAAAGGTGGAAGGAAACACTCGCACTCCCAGTACGCCAATCACCTCGCTCATGTCGCGATCCTGGTAACTGAGAAAATTAATTTTATTTTCAATGAGATATTCCCGCACTACGTGCGCATCCGTATCCACGGAAAGCCCGATCAGTTCGAGCCGCTCTTCACCCAATTTATTCACGAGCCTCTGCAAACTGGGCATTTCGTGTCGACAAGGACCACACCAGGTAGCCCAGACATTGATCATTAATAGTTTATCCGGGCTGGGTTTGAGACTTATTGAATTACCGCTTAAATCCTGAACAGGTAGCGGCGGCAGAGTGTCGCCTATATTGACCTTCAACGTCCGTACGGGTTCTTCACAGCCACCCAGCGAGAGGCATATTAGTGCTACCGCCAATAAATGACCCCCAAAGTAAGCACCAGAACGAAAATTCACGACAAGCCTCAGTGCTTCTTAGACCACGATGGTTTTGGCATTTCTGCTACAGGTGTCCCTTCTGGCGCAACGGCAACCCCTTTTATCCGCCCTAATTGCGCCTCCCATTCCCACAAAGCTGACCTCGCTTTAGCGAGATGGGCGTTATCGGGCTTGGACAGATGAATATAACTACGCATCGCTCCCAGAGCGGCTTCAAATTGCCCCTGCCCTTCAAATGCGACCGCTAAACCGTAGTAAGCATTCACTTGGTTCATATTCAGGTCTATCGCTTTTTCAAAAGAACCGCGCGCAGGGCCAAATTCTTCAAGCCCCAAAAACGCATAACCCATATTAACGTAGGCTTCTGGCATATCCGGTGACATAGTGAGCACCGAATCTAGGGCGGTAATGGCGTAGTGATAACGCTTGGCATGCAATAACGCGACCGACTGCTGGAAACGGTCCATCACCTGCCGCTCGGCATCGGACTGGGGTTCTTGAAAGGCGTCACGAAAGGCTTGCTGGGCACCTTGTTCCGGGGTAAGTGAAGACTTACCACTGGGCGGTTTTCTCAAATGCGAGGGTTTAGAATATCCCTGTACAGCTCCCCCGGCTATATTGGGTATGGCAGCCTTTCCCTCCCAGGCAGGCAAGGATGTCACCAGGCTGGCGATGGCAATGACCATCGCCACCGCAAAAATGACCGTGAGCGATTCAAACTCTTGGCGAATATTTACCTGTACCATCACACCACCCCCTTGTGTGCGGAGGCGCTGATATAAGGCGTACCAAAATAAGTGCTAAACGCCATAATAAAAATGCCAATAATAATAGCACCACTGACCCAGGGCTTAACTCGGTAGCTGAGGCGTACATGCAGACCAATGGCGAGGAAAATCCAAGTCAAAAATGCTGATGTTTCCAGTGAGTCCCATTGCCAATAACGTCCCCAGGCATCCTGTGCCCAAACAGCGCCCGCGATGAGCATAAGGCTATCGAAAACCAGCGCCAGCATCATCAATCGCCAGGCCAACTTATCAATCACGGCATCAATGGGCATAGCGCGGAACCAGATTCTACCTCTCTCGGTAGTCCGTAAAATCATTACACCGCCCAGGCCCACACCAGCCAACAACAACGCAAGGAACATCTTACCAACCCCTACGTGCATCCATTTCCAGACATTGTAATAAGTGGCCGGAAAGTGACTGATGTCGGGTTCCAACGTCAGCACCCAACTACCCAGTATCCACATGACCGGCAAAACGATCACTGCACTGGGGCGCAAGCCCGGTAAGCGCCAATACAGGGCAGAAAATATCAGTCCCAGACTCCACATTTGACTCATTAACAGTTCAAACAGGCTAATCCATGGACCATGGCCAATACGAATCCAGCGAGCAACTATGGCGGCAGACAAGAGCAATACGCCCAATACGATAAAACCCAATACCAGCTTCTCATGGTCTTTATTGATCGCCAGAGGGCTATTAATGGAGCGAGGTGACACACCCCACATGGCAATCAAGGTTGCCGCTAAATACGCCGTCAACCCCGCCCACAACCACGGTTCTTCTGCTACCATTCCCGTCATGATGGACTGCCTTTCTGGCTTTTACGCTCCATTTTTGAGGTATCAGCTACGCCAACATTTATGGCGTTATTGGCGATATTGGCACGAGCATCTTCCGTGTCTATTTCAGGCTCACCCTGCCAGTCCTTAAGACTTATTCTGGTCCAGAAAAAATGCGACAAACCTATCACTCCGATAATTGTGATCCAAAACAACCATTGTAGGGTTGGGTCATAAAATACACGATACCCCATCCAGGTCGTCATTGCCTCATAGCGTAAACGTCCCTCCGCCAGTTGAACTTCGTCACCCGGCTTCAATTCTTCGCGCTTATCGCCTGTTGAGACTACTAATACACCCGTGGAGTTCCGACCATCCAGCACCCAGGACTCGTCCAGGGTTAAGCCCGTATCCAGTTGTAGCCAGAATTTGATTTTTTCCTCAGTGCCGGGCGGCGTCCAGTGGTTGTCCTGCTTATAGTCATACAATGGGTAAGAAGGCATATTAATACGCCCGGTAATCGGTTGGCCATTTTTAGGCAACCACGTGAGCACCGGGGCAAATCCTTTATTGTGCGTGGTATAAAACCGATAACGTTCCAGTATTAGAGGACGATCATCACCGATATCCTGCTCTACCACACCGCCGCCAGGAACCGGCAAAAACACGGCGCTGTGAGTCAAGCCTCGCTTAAGACCCGCCTCATAATCAACCGTAAAGCCCCCCTGGGTAAACGCGACTTTTTCAAGGTTACCGCGATGCCAAGGGCCTTGATTTATTTCCAATAACGAGTCTTTATGGAATACCTCATCTTTGGCAATTTCAATATGTGCGTCCAGGTGAGTCAATCGCCCCACCCCGGCCATCAATACCGTACTCAACAGGCAGACATGAAACACCAACAAGCCCGACTGACGATTGATACGGGGGTTGGTAATAATCGCGGCCGCCAAATTTAAACCCAACAACGCCAGAGGCACCACCAGCACCCATTCCGACACATCGACAGGATTGCCATAGCTCATCATGGCAGCACCCGCCAACAACAGCATTCCTACCAATGTAAATTTTAACGACGCCAGGCGGCGCAACCACAACATCATAATCAGTATATTACTCCGGATTTCAGTCTAAACGCGACCAACACAAGGCGCTTTGCTCAGAGCGCAAACAACGTTACCCGGTGCAGTATACCTGCCCAAGGCAAACCTATGTAGCAAAGCCTGAAAATGAAAAACAAGGTAATGACGGCCAGATGGATAAAGCGGGGATCTTCCAACGCTTAGAGCTCATTCTATTCATCGTCCATAACGATATGGTCTTGAATCTAGTATTTGTACGGGCAGTGTTGGTGGGGGCCACCCAGTAGACTTTAGCAAGGCGTATGGAGTAGTTTTTTTGCTTAACTAATCGCCATTCTCATCCAATACGTTGAAAAAGTTTTATCGCCACCGTTTTAATGTTGGAAATGCTGACTTTCCTTTAGTCACTCTTTACGATTGAACATTTGACATCACCCACATTTATCAAACCCTAACAGCAACCTACACTGTACGAGCATCACCACACCAACTTCCGCACACCATAAAGCAAAAGCCCCTGTATAAGAGGGGCTTTTGAGTGATCAATAAACTTAGCAGGATTTAATGGGTAGCAAACCGGCGACGAATTGCGAGCATTGAAACCAACAGCAACATGAACATCGGTTCCGACGAACCTATTCCACCCGTAGTTGAAGTGACTACTACCACAGCAGTATCCCCATCCAGGGTACGCTTAAGAAAGTCATCATCAACACCAGGAATATTAATCTGCATAACAGTAAGTTGCTGAATGTTTGTGCTTACAAACATCGTGCCATCAAATTCACGCCCATTCAGATAGACCAGAAATACTTCATAATTATTCAGGGCATTTCTGCCAAGAAAATTTGAATTCGAACTGTAAACTATCTGCTCACCATCGCTGGAAATAGTCGGTAAGAGATCATCCCCCCCCATGGATAATTGTAGCAATCCTCCATTATCCAGATCAGCTGCAAATACAGAGTTCTGCCCGTCAATATTAGACTCATCTCCAAGCACATCACCTGCAGACTGGAAGGTTACGATACTGCCGTCAAAAGAGTTTCTTGGGGAACGAGAATCACGGTTAGTATTACTGAGCTGGGTCAGTCCCATTCCATCAAAATCAATTCCAAAAATCTCATCTGTTCCGTCCTGATTATCAATGATTTCTTGAGAACCATCAAAATCCGCATTTGAGTAGAACACCAGCTTTTGTCCATCACCCGATATTCTTGGACGGTAACTATCACTATAGATGCCTACTGCATAGGTTAATTGGCGTAGATCACTGCCATCGTCATTGATAGCAAAAATTTCGCTTGAATTATCCTCATTAGTGGCTAAAACACCGACATAATCAGGAATATTTACCACATTTCCGGCACCAAAAATCATGTGCGCTCTCGATTCAAATACCACACGAGCACCATCGTCAGAAATACTCGGCCAAGAACTCGCATTATTGTTATTCTGTGTCAACTGACGAAGACTGCCGCCATTAACATTAATGGAGAAAATTTCGAATTGGAGGGTTCCCGTATTACTTGAACTGTACACAACACGGTTGGTGTCCGCTGATATCTGCGGAGAGACAGAGGACCTACCAAACGAGCCTTGAGTTAACTGAGTAAAGTCAGCACCAGCCACATCATAGACAAAAATTTCATCTTGAAGATCATTATTTGTGCCAAACGGATTCATTCGGGACTGAAATACGATCAGGCTAGCATCCGCGTTGATACTCGGATTACTTGAAAAGCGATCAACACCATCATTCGGCGTAACCTGCATCAAGTTACTACCATCAGTATCAACCTTGAAAATCTGTAAGAAGAAGCTGGGATTATCACCCGTCAGGTCAGACCGAGAATGAAACACCACCGTCGAATTATCTTTAGAGATGCTTAATGCTTGAGAATCAAAACCATCATTACGATTAGTTAACTGATTATCAGTATTAGTGCTGATGGTTGAAAATGCAGTGAGGCCTGCACCAGAAATTTGTAGCTGGAACGAATCATTGCTATCTATCAAAGTGCTTACATCAGGAACAGTAACAGATACATCGAAGGTGACTGAACTATTACCAGCCACAAACACAGTAGCAGGATGACTTACAGTGAAGATTGAGAGAGAAAAGTCGGTAATATCAAACAGTGTGTCATCATCTGTACCATTATTGATAGTAATGGTATGAATAACTTCCGTACCCGGTGCAACCCCAATTGTAGAGTTACTGGCAGAAACACCCGCCAACCCAAATAAATTGATATTGTCGATATACCAGCCAAATATATTGGTCGGTCCGCAACAGCCATCCACCGTATCATAACGGAAGCGTAATCTGCCGTTCACCGACCTAAGCCCCATGGGAACCACCACGTTGATCGTTTCCCAAGCCCTTTGGACTTGGAACTGGGGATTGACCTCCTCACTGGTTAATTCTGTCCAGGTCGCTCCCCCGTCAGTCGATATTTCAAAATACTCATTATCATAAGTTCCATTTTCATTGGATACATATGACTCAAAAGAAATTCTAAAGGTATTACTTAGGTCAAGCACCGGGCTTACCAGAGCACTGTGCTCAGTTCCAAGATTCCCTTGGTTTAGCACACCATAGACCTGGCTCGGGAATGTTGCCGGATCGGTACCAGCTGATTGCGTTACTAATGCCCAGTTATTCTGTGCATCGTCGATAATTTCTGTGGTAAAGCCTTCGTCACCCAAGTTAAAGTTGAAGGATTGTGTTAGCACACCTGTCTGGTATCGCACTGCGAACGGAAGCGTTAAATCTAACAGGCCATTGTCACCGGAATCAAGATAATACTGTAGGCCAGTGGTTTGAGTGGCATCTTCTATACCGGCTGACGTAGTCCCACCATCACCAAACAACTGGGCATAGTGCACTTCAATTATATTCGTGGATTCAAACAACTTATATTCAAACCGATTTGTACCTTCGTCGTCGTAATGTGGCACATTAAAAAACTCGACAATCACCACCCGGTTCGGTGCGGTTCCCTGAACCTCATAAAACACATTATTACCCTGTCCCGGATTGATACCACTTGGGCCGTTATCAGGATTTAGGTCCTCCCACCATGCAGCAATGAAGGTTGAGACATCGTCGTCTGTAGCAACGGCTTTGCCACTACAACAGCCATCATCAACACCTGAGTCAAAACTGATAAATCCATTAGAACTGACATATACCGTGTTGTAATCAACACCGTAAAAATTGAAATTGAAGGGGATAGTAAAGGATTCAACGTCATCATCACTTAAGACCAAAGAAGTACCAGTAGCAGTGATGTCGACAAAATCATAGGTTGGTCCTTCCGTGTCATTGGAATCTGCATAAAAATAACCAAAAGCATCTGGCCCACCTCTGGTAGGGGGTGTTGCCGCTAATACAGCCTGAGAACCGAGCATCACGAGGAGTGCCAGAGAAACCGTTAATAGGGAAACCCGATAAAAAGACTGCCGTGCTTGAATCATAGATTTTACTTCCCGTTTGCTGCGGTTTTTATTTCAACCACAGTCACTCAATATCAGAATCAGGCCGTGAATCATCAGACCTGAGGGCCTATTGTTAATAATCAACAAACTCGGATTGAGAATTTGCTCATTATTAAAAATAGTAATTTAAAAAAAAGTGCGACAAGGCTTCTGCCGCACTTTCCTTATTTTAATCACGGTGACCGAAGTGATAATACTTTACCACCCCGGCTACAAAACCGTTTACTGTTTTAGCTGTAATAACTCGTTATGGAGTTACAGATACCAGATTAACAGTAGTTGTATCAACCGAGTCATACTCGCCAGTAACCACACCGGACACACCTGTAGCAGGAGCAGCGGCACCATTGGCTAACCAACGAATAGTATCAGTCGCAACAACAGCGACTGAAACTAAGTTCACAGTTAAGATATCAGTTGTACCGCTATACGTTGCGTTAACTGAAACCACTGGGGCACCATTCAGTTCAAAACAGGCATCAGTCGCCACATTATTAATGGTGAAATCACCCGTAGACTCACTAACCGTTCCGCCACATGAAGCAAACGCTGACAACACATCCAATGGATGGTCAAACGAGTAACTTATACTAGTTAATGTTCCTGTAGCGGTTACTGTCGGCTCAGTCACATCAAAAGCACCAGTGGTATCAATGGCAGCAAACGTCGCATACGTTACGCCGGCATTTTCACCAATCCAATCATTGCCCATAGTATCTTCAACGAAGTCTGTATTCAGTACAGCATGACCTTCCGTTAAGGATGTACCTTGCAATGTATACGCAGGGCTCAGTACTTCAGCATACTGAGCCATGAAGAATACCACTGCACGATTCAAGTCTCCGTAGCCATCCAGACCCACTGCAGGATTGGCTTCATCAATCCAAGAGCCCGTTGCCTGGCCTGCTCGGTCATCCTCTGGAATGATCGTCAGAACAGTGTTTCCAGCACTCATCGTCGCCAGTGTTAAACCAAGGTCGACACCACTGATATTGATCGTGTCATTTGCCAGATCAATATTAACAGCCTCATTAAAGGTCACAACAACAGAAGTACCGCTGTACACCGCTGATACGACCATTGGAGGCATATCGTCACGAATAACGACTGTAGCTTCAACCGATACATTGCCTGCGGTATCAGTAATAGCGCCTGCACCAAAGTCTACCGTTGAACCTGTATCAGCGGCCAACATAAACACATCATCGATATCTGCATTGATCAGATCGACGTTAACGATGCCGTTATCGTCATTACGAGTAACATCCATATTTTCTGCATAACCCGACAAAGTTGCATTCGTACCAGAGAAAATTGGTGTGCCGGTTAGTGTTACGTCTTCTGACATGCTGAAACCACCTGTACGTGCGGTATTCATCGCAGCAAAGGCTGTAGCATCATAAGGGCCATTAGCATTAGGTGTTATGTACGGAACACCAGAACCACCAACACTAACATCATCAACATTGTTTTCCATTAACTCAAACAACAGATTATTGTCAGATGGTTGAATAGCACCTGAACCATCACCCGCATTGATGTTGTCAGGATTGCCGTCACCATCGTTATCAGCAACCAGATTGTCTAAAAGACCAGCGGTTACGTTCCAAACGGGCATACCAACGACAGAAGTTCCAACATTGGACAGTTCACCACCGTCACCAAAGGTCACAGAAGTCGTTGCGCCACTTTGTGATGGATCAGCTCCGTATGCATTTTGCAGAACGGCGGTAGGTGCTACATTGTCAACCAAGACCAACGTATTTGGTGAACCGGCATAACCCAGATCATCAAAAGGGGTAATTTCAACAACATCACCAGGCTCTACACTGTTCATGACCAATTGAATTGTGGAAGTACCGCCGTTCAAATCAGTAATTTCGAATACGTTTCCACCAGGGTAGTTGGTAGTGACACCATCTGGATTGGTATCAGCAATAATACTGGCAGCGGCAGCCACGTTTGCGGTTCCGTCACGGGTGACGGTAATCTGATACTCGCTGGCATCAATGGGTGTAAAGTTAATCCGAGTCGAATTACCAGTGACACCACTCGCACCCAGTGCAACCGCTAAGTCATTCAAACGTTCTTCTGAATCCGCACCACCGAAAGTATCGTCATCATCCGATGCATTCAGTTGTTGGAAGTCACCGCCATCATCCCAAACATCAGCAAAGGCTGCATTGGATGCCTGAACAAGCATATCGTCATCGCTGCCAGTGGCATCAGTAGATAACTGAGCCAAAGTTACGCCAGAAGCACTTGTGTTGATTTGACGGAATGTACGCAAAGTCAAACGATAGATATCAGAACCGTTGGCTGCTGAAGTGAATACGCTGTCAAAGTTAACATCGTCCAGAGGAGTGCTGTTTGGTCCATCAATGTCATCAATGTTATTACCTGCCAGATCCTGAAAATCAGCTCTTAACATATTGACGTCGAAGGTTGCGCCTTCAGGAATCGCTGAAGTGGTTTCGATGGTCATACTGCGATTATCAGCCGCCATCGTTGCGCTTGTTACAACGATATAAACGGCATTTGTGGTGTCATAGACCACTACGGAATTGGCATCAACTTCTGCAGAAGCCATGGCTTCACTGAAGTTAATCACTATGCTGCCTGTTGCGGCGGTTCCATCCAGATCATCATTAAACTGGCCAGGTGTAGCCTGTTGGTCTTGTACACCGACAACACTGATGACATAAGGTGCGGCGTCATCAATTTGTGAATGAGGTGTCACTAACAGATTACCAACATTCGCAGTAGTGTCTTCGTCATTGGTATTAACATGCACATGGCTCGTTGCTACAGTATTACCATTGTAGGATTGGCCATTGACTTCGTGCCCTTCTACTTCGATTCTTAACTCTGAATCAGCTGGAACATTGAAGATAGTAAAACTGCCATCTGGATTTGTAGTTGCTGTGTATGCAAAGGTTTGGTAGCCGGCATCTACATCGTCATGGTCTACACCTTGATCGTGATCATTTTGGCCCGTGCCATTATCACCAACTTCTTCCAGATCCAAAGTCACTAACATGCCTGGAATTGGTTCGTGAGTAGTATTGTTACGCAGTATGCCGGTTACGGTGCTGCTTAATGCTGGCAATACTGCAGTTCCTGCTTGTGCGACGAATCCATCGATAAACAACGTTGTGGTATTTTCACGTACTTCGTTTGCGTTTGAACCGTCTATCTGTGCGTTAGGATCAACTCTAACGTATGCGCCCAGGTAACCCGTAGGGGCAGCAACAGTGACCAGCAAATCGTCATGACCGATAGAAGCATCAGCACCGGCTGCATTAGTGACACCAACATTGGCGAAGCGGTAGTTACCTAGCGCGTCTGTTGTTGTAGTCTGTCCGGCGATACCGACGGTGACGCCAGCCAACGGATTACCGTTTGTGTCTTGCACGTTACCGACCACCGAACCCTTTGGGTTGGTGATGATTTCAGCAGAACCACTGGTTCTGGAGATGGAAGTACTTCCCTCATCTATACAACCGGTCAACGTTGTTACACTCACGGTTGCTGCTATGGCTATCGCCACTGCGGAGGATAGTTTGCTTTTTCTTAACATGATTTACCTCGTTTTGGTTAAATTTAGATCCATTTTTACTATCAAAACATCCTCCCCATGAGCAACCACTCAAAGAGAAAATTTTTGGTTATACACATTCATACGACTAAAAAACGCCATATGAACATATAAGCACTTCATAATACAAATTTAATTAATTAGAATTTTATATGGCAACCTGAATCAGGTTATTTACGATCACGCTTTGCCCTCAGCCCCCGGCCACAGAAACGAGCAGCGTCTTATTATGTCATTTGTACTCACCTCGGCACTAATTTTGCTACCTATTGCTGACAGGGTCGCAAAACAATCCATCCCAAATTCCTGCCTTGGGTTAGCGAGTTCAATATTTAACGTCAAATCCAACGACAATTGCTGAACATGAGAATAATGTCCTTTATTCGGTACCGTATCGCTTGCTGATGTGTCAGCTATTACCCTGTCAGCCATTGTTCTGTCAGCCATTGTTCTGTCATCTAATACAGTTCTATCCAATTCAATGCCAGCCAATACAACGTCATCGGATGCTACGTTAGTCGCTGATACAACAAGCACGTAGGCGCTAAAAATCACAATTACCCACCTGCTTCTTTATGAAGACTTGTTTAATTTTCATACATAAAACTGGAATTTGCTCTATTGCTCGCAACCTCGACATAAGGCCGACAGTTTACACTGTGAGCGTCGACATTACTGAGCCTGACGCGATGCCTTACGAACGTAAGACTGGATAAACATTGCGCTGATAGTGGAAACTCCCTGTAACCTAATGTGTCTATTTTTTGTACCATTATTATTTGTATTAACCAGCTAATTACTGAATCAGCCCGTAATTTTGTACGATGGCACTGATAGTAACAAGTATTTTTATTTTTACAAGGGAACTTCTTTATAAATTCCCTGTTCCGGTAATATTACCAACCCAATATGGCAATACGCTAATATCCATTACCAATATGATTCATTTTACTTGTGTCATACCAAAATTAGATGCCCGCGCAACGATCCGCCATGTTGAATTTGCCAAGGTATCGGCAGCTTGATGTAATAAGTTGAGCAGAAAAACCATTAAATAGTGAAATTTTTCATGCCATAAATCATACAACTGAAAAGTGTGATTATACTATGTTACATGGCCGCCTCAAGCATTTGATCCCCATTATGAGTAAAGACATTTCCAAACCACCGTAACCAGAGGGGCGAACGTATCCCAAATAAAGGCTTAAATGGTCAGGTTTTATCCAACAAACTAATTACCCGTAACACCAGACCAGGGGAAAACTTGCAAAACCCACGCTTAAGGATGGGTTTTGATGCAGATTGGAAAATATACCGGTAATGGTATGCAGGGGTGGCATTAAGATATCTACGGCAGGGCCTACCCCCCTGGCAAACAACCTCTCGACATGAGATCGCATGATGCGTACGCAGGAGCGATTGCACACCCAAACGATAACAACTTTGCCCGTTAATCACACACCTAAAAAACTCTGAATGATTTTGAATAGCCCTTCTATAATGACTAACAAGCATGAAAACGCGACTCTCACTAAATATGTATATTTAGATATACTGATATGAAGCACTAAATATTCAGTAAGTACTCATTTTCTTTGCTCTCTTACCACACCCTGCTTTTACGGACAACGTCTGCCACCACGCATCGTAACCGCGCAACTTTCAACCATATAACCTATTACAAATCCCTACATAGAGCATCACCACCAGCTCTCGAAACGATCTTTTCGAGTCACGTTTTTACTCTTTTGAGGTTTTTTAAAGATGGCCTATTTCGTCCCTATTTAGTCTTGGATGCCGCAGAAAAAATACTTAGGATTGTTAATTATCGTTTTGCTTGCACTTGTTATCAAATATACCGTTAAAGAGAGGACTTCCCATACTCACCTTCATGATAAGTTATCGTCTTAATTGATAATTCTTTTCCATCCCTTTTCATTCCTCTAACTGTTATCACAATATCATCCGTTGACGCTGGGACTGCAATATCGTAATACAACTCATAACACAACCAATTCTTCTCGGATAACTTAATTTCACTAGAAACACCCCGGCTTATGGCATTTTTGAACATGTTAGCTTTGCAGCGAATTCGCCCTAACTTCTCATCAAGAAAGATGGTCCAATCAGGCATATTCTCCGAGCGATCTAATGGACCAGAAATATCAGAAGGTTGGACTTCCGCTTTACCGTTTACACTTAGTTTTATGTGCTTCGGTGTAAAAGAATACCCATCGTTTTCAGCATAAACAAAAAACTCGACTCTAAAAGGCGGCCACTTTCTAGTAAGGCGTTTATCGAATTTTTTAGTATCATATGGAACAAACCAAACATACTGCATTTCTTTATATTTGGCTTCATTACGAGGCTGGACATGAACCAAAACACCCTCAAGATTGATACGCTGTTGAAAAATATCGCCAACACGTTCACTATTATCAGAAATGCTAACCTTGTAATACGTCATTGTACTGCATCCGAGCATTAGCACCCCGCTTAAAAACAGTACAATGTATGAAAACACTCTATGCATTGTTCATCGCATTATTCTGCCTTCTTCCTCAACATCACCGTTTCGCAGCATAAATACCAGTAGCCGAAGGATATGCATACATGATCGCCGCCGCGTTATCTGTGCAGCCGGCATCATAGTCAAGGCATTTGTATAGGTGTGCGCTGCCTCTCCAAACGTGTTAATAATACGTTGCTGAACAGTATCGTGAAAGCCAGCCAGGGAATTCATTGTTGATATATTGTTCATGGCCCTGCTCCCACCCTCTTGCCAAGCTGAAGGCTCAATTTCAACATCACTCCACCCATCGGCCCAGAATTCATCAACGCCCTAACGAGACAGTCGTATAAATTTACCTTCACGATAGGTCATAACCGGAATCAAAAGGTCTTTTCCATTTTTTTTCATCCCCTCAACTAATATTACAACGTCATCAGTAGGTAATGGAACATTTGTGTCGTAGTACAATTCATAACATAACCAGTTTTTTTCAGATAAGCCAATCTCCACATCGATACCTCGGTTTATAACTTCCTTTGACATATTGGTTTTGCAACGTATTCTTCCTAATGCCTCATCAAGTGAAATTGTCCAGTCAGATGCATGTTCAGTGCGATCAAATGGTCCAGAAATATCGGATGGACGAATAGATTTTTGGCCATTTATACTTAATTTTATATCCTTTGGCATAAAAACATAACCATCAGTTTTTGCATAAACAAAAAATTCAACAATTAAAGGTGGCCACTTTTTGGTAAGACGTTTATCGTAAATTTTAGTAGCAATTGGTATCAACCAAATATGCTCCGTTTCTTTGTATTGAACTTCATTGAGTGGTTGTACGTGTAACAGAATATCCCCGTGGTTAATGCGCTGCTGTCCAAAATCATCAGCTAGCTCGCCAATCGTGGGAAAGCTAGCCGTATAATAATGTGAAACAGTAGTACACCCGGTAATTATTACCACACATATAAACAGACTAATGCACGGAAACACCTTATTCATTATTCATCCCGTTACTTTTGCGAAGTTCGCATATACCAGCTTAAATCATTGATTCGCGGCATAGATTCCCGTAGCGGAAGGATACGCATACATATTAGCTACCGCATTAAATTGTCCCGCAGGAAGCATGGTAAGGATGTTAGTAGCTTTATCAGCCACGGTTCCAAATGCATTTTGAATATTTTGCTGAACCGTATCATGAAAGCCAGCCAGTGAATTCATTGTTGATAAATTGTTCATGGCCCTGCTCCCACTTCCACCCTCTTGCCAAGTTGAAGGCTCAATTTCAACATCACTCCATCCATCGGCCCAGAATTCATCTGATGATCTAGATAAAGCAAAATTATTTGCTCCATCAACTGCACCCATTCCAGCGTCTTTGGCTACCGCATCTCCTCCAGGGTTTGGGTTAGCTGCAAAACCAACAAAACTTTCATAAGCTTTAAATGCTACTGCAGTTGTCAAGCCCGCCTTAAAACCACCAGTGAAGCTACCACCATTTAATCGGCTAGATATCCCGGATACTGTAGCTTTTCCAAAAGTTTGAGTCACAAAACCTTGATTTGAAGTTAATGCATTAATGCCACCTCCAAGTCCACCAGTGATTGCTCCAGTCACAGCACCTGTGGCTGCTCCCGCTAACGCGCCCGAGAGCGTACCCGTTGCTGCGTAACCCATAACACCCCCCATCGCTGCGCCAGTAGCTGCACCGGCAACCGCACCTGCGGTTGCCATTATTACACCCCCAGAATAACCAGCGATCGCCATACCTGCTCCTATTTGAGAAGCCATAAATGCACCATATGCAGCCCCCCCTGTGTACGCCACCGCAGCAACTACGGCAATAACGACAACTGCTTTTTTAATTTTCTTCTTTAGCTTCTTGAACCAACCATACCCATTGAGATCCATACGCGACAATGGATTATTATCGGTATACGAATACCGATTAAAGCCCTGAGTACTGGTTACAAATTTCACAAATGGATCAGCACTAATAAACCGCCCCAAATCCGGATCATACAAGCGCCCATTCATGTGAATGAGGCCGACGTGATCAAGATGCTCATGGCCGGTGAAGCCATGATGCGTTGAGTTTCCGACGATGCGGGTGATGGCATCGCGGCCATCCAGGTTGCGGCGTTTACCGAAGGCATCGTAGCTAAAGCGCTCGATGACATTCGCTGTGGCGTCGGTAACAAGCTCGATGGAACCGAGATGGTCTTTTAGAAAATAATTAGTCTTCTGTACATCGATAACACCGGTGTTGCCGTAGTCCGTGGACTTGTGCACACCCACCACGCCACCCGGGCCGTAGATGAAGTGTTTATGGATGGTGTCACCGTCTTTTATTTCCTTTTCGTAATGGCCGCCTTTGTCGATGCGCGGATTTAGGTAGTACGTCACCCCCTGCGAGCTAGTCTGTACGATACGCATGTGGTTGGTGTCGTAACTAAACGATGAAGAATGACTACCCTCGGTAACTGAGGTCGGCTTGTTGAACCAACTGTAATTGATGCTGCGCCCACCGCCGCTGGTCATGTTGCCATTGGCGTCGTATTGGTAGGTGCCAATTGTTGTGCCTCGGTATTTTACGGTAGTAACGGCATGGGGGCCTGCATTGGCGGTTTGCCCATAGAAGTACTGGTCTGCAAAATCAGATTTTTCTTTGATATTGCCAATGGCATTATAGGCGTAGGTTTTATCAAAAGAACCTACCGGACTCTTCAAATGACCGGCCCTTAATCGATTCAGACCATCGTAGGTGAAGGTTTCCGTGACATCAGGAAGGCCAAGTTGTGCGCCAGACATAAAGTCCCGTTGTTCCAGGTTACCCAAGCGGTCATAAACAAACGTAGAAGCTTGCAGGGTGCTGCCCGCTCCTGAGCTGAGCGCGGTCAAATTGCCCCAGGCATTATCATAAACTCGCGCCGTGGTGATGCCGTTGCCCAGCGTCTCCATCGTCACCTTTCCATTGGCATTTACGCCGCTGGTCTTCCAGTAGACAGTGCCACCGCCAAAACAGGTACCGGAATCACGCACCTCACGCAGATGACCATTACTGTCATAACAATTTTGCACAGAGAAGCGGCTGGTGCCGGCAGTGGTGGGATAGGTCACCCTCTTAATGCGACCGTATTGGTCATAGGACGTGTCCATGCGGAATGGACTAAATAAAATATCCGTTACCGTAGCAGTAGGACGACCGTAATTGTCATACTCGTAAGTTCGCTTGTAACCGCTTTGATTGTTAGAAACTTCAGAGAGTTTGCCGATGGCTTTATAACCCACATCGTAAACCCAAGTAGAAGTACTGGTGTCAGGCTCGACACGGGTTTTAATCCGACCCAATGCATCGTAAACCGTGGTGACCACTTGACCCTTGGCATCTTTCTGCCAGATTAGCTCACCCAAGGCGCTGTAGGCATAAGCCCACTGCCCCATGTCGGGGTCATCCATGGATACCTTACGGCCACGCTTATCGTAACCGGTTTTAACTTCATTGCCTGCGGCATCGGTAACCTGTGTCAGTTTGCCGATGGCGTTGTAGTAATACTTTGTTACAGGGTTATTCAGCGCATCTTGCACCTGCGTCAGCTGCCCAATGGCATTTTTCCACTGAGTGGTTATTTGCTGACTATATCCTGCCTGCCCTTGGTTATGTTTTGTGACTTCGGTTTTAAAGCCGTCATACACAGTAGAAGTGAGCGTGTCTAAGCCCGTGGTATTATCACAACCCGCCTGCGTCGGTACAGTCTGACGATTCGCACGACCCAGCACATCATATTCAGAGCAGGTCCAATAGGGAGCCTGAGTGTCTTTGAAGTAGTTTTTTGAGACGCCCAAGATGCGGCTCAAACCGTCATATCGGGTTTGGCTATTGACCAGCGCACCGTTGAAACCGGTTTTCTCGGTACGCACCTTTCGACCGAGCTTATCGTAATAAATGCTGGCAGGCGCTCTGCCGGAGGTCTGTTTCGTGACGTAATAAACTTCACCCTCAATGCAATTAACATCACACCCGTTATAATTCCAGCGAGTGGTATTGCCATCGGCCCGAAGTCCGTAGGTTTTACGGCCAAAACCATCGTACTGCCATTCAGCGGTGTAACCCGTTGCACCCACAATACCGTTTGGCCCAGTGGTGTTGAGCAATCGGCCATAGGCACGTTCATAGGTTTTGGTTTTCACGTGGCCCAAACCATTGGTAATGGTTGCCCTCATCACATCACCCAGATAGGCGTAATCCGTCGTATTTACCCGTGTTGACGTTATGCCCGCACCGTTAACAGTCGATTCACGAATGTTGCCGTACGTGTCGTACTTGTAGTTTTTAACTAACCGAAGATTCGAAGTAATGGGTTCATTAGGTTCAGTTATTACTGTTTTAAGTTGACCCTCGTAACCTTCATTATAAAATTCCGAATAATAATACTCATAACTTTTCTCTTGAACCTCAGTTTGTATGCCACCGTTAATTATGTCCGGTACCGTTGACGTGACTTTTGAGTTAAGCAACTGACCTGGCAACCACGTAGAAGAGAATAAATAGGGGGATGCGTAAGTGTTATGAATTTCCTGTTTGTAATTCGGCTCCACAGCAAGGCTATAATCTGTTCCACTTTCATACGTGCCAATCATTGAATCAATGACATTGGCATACTCATCTATATTCGTATTTTTGGTCACCCTTTTTGAAATAACTAGCCCATTATTAACATCTCTCGTGAGCTGTTCGCTTCTTTCTAAATAAGGGAACACCACTCCCGCATCGGATAAACGAGAAGTCCAGTCGTTTGTTGTCGATGAAACCACTACGCCGTAGGTGGCCTGTGATGAGGATGAGGATGTGGATGAGGATGAAACATCTACGTTGTAGACCGTTTGCGATGATGAAGCCACCATGCCATTAATCCAAAAATCCGTAGATGGCAGACCACCGTTAGCCGTTAATTGCTTGTAGTTTGTCACCGAAACAAGACCTGTCGCCGCATTTGTTTGAGTGACTTTGGCAAAGCCGAGGGAGCCGCGGCCCAACAGATGAGCCTTTGCGCCTTCATATTGGTATGACATGGTGTTAGTGCCGGCAAAAGTGCCGCCAAGGCCATTGCCGATGGTAACGGATTCGACGACTTGCATGGCGCTTTGAATGTCACGAACCGGATAATTAAATTCGTCGTACTTTGTGTAGATATTATTATTAGTAATGGGCAAATAGTTAATATCGGTTTTAACACCAATACCATCATGGGATATCCCACTAATAACGTCTAGCGATTCTACGTTAGAAGTTGAAACAACCACACCTCTATCCAAAAAAGCCACCACGTCTGCCATACCGTCGCCAGTAATATCGGCCATCATATGGGGCTGATAATCTGCTGCCAACCAACTATCCCCATGTACCTTGGGGATTTCTGTACGTGGTAGTGCAAAATGGCCATTCCCCGTTGCTAATGAAACAATAAACCCACTTGTCCCAAAACCCACGACATCCGACATACCATCGCCATTAACATCGACCATCATGCTTGGGCGAGTATCTTCTGCCCAATAATCATCCTTTCCAAAGTCGGAAACCTCTTTTTGTGGGAGTGTAAAACTACCATTCCCCGTTGCTAATGAAATAATAACTCCCTGAGACTGAAAACCCACCACATCCGCCATACCGTCGCCATTAACATCTGCCATCATGCGAGGGTTTGTAGATACGCGCCAACCACTCTCATTCCCCCAGCGAGTCTCATACCCAAAGTTGGAAATCACTTTTTTTGGGAGTGCAAAATTACCATTACCCGTTGCTAATGAAACAATAACCCCATCGTTCCAAAAACCCACCACATCCGCCATACCGTCGCCATTAACATCCGCCATCGTGCGAATGTGCTTATCTACCCGCCAACTATCTGCAGACCCATCCGCGGACCCAAATCCGGAAACCGCGATGTGTGGGGGTGCAAATCTACCGCCACCCGTTGCTAATGAAACAATAACCCCGTCGCGCCCAAAGCCCACCACATCCGCCATCCCGTCGCCATTAACATCCGCCATCATGCGAGGAGTGGAGGAACCGTCATCCCAACCCCAACCATCATTGAATTCGAAGACAGAAATCGCGATTTGTGGGGGTGCAAAAGTACCATTACGCCTGGCTAATGCAACAATAACCCCGTCGTCCCCAAAGCCCACCACATCTGCCATACCATCGCCATTAACATCCGACATCACGCGAATGTGAATACTAACTCGCCAACCATCCGCGGACCCAAATCCGGAAACCGCGTTGTGTGAGGGTGCAAAATGACCATCCCCTCTTGCCAATGAAACAAGAACCCCGTCAGACCCAAAACCCACTACATCTGCCATACCGTCGCCATTAACATCTGCCATCATGCGAGGGGTCGAATTTTTATGCCAATACCAATCCCGACCACCCACATCTCTACCAAAGTCGGAAACCCCTATTTCTGGTTTACCAAAATCAAGCGCACCGGTACTCGCCCACACAAAATCACTTGGAGTTTTACAATTATCTATAGAGCTACCTGAAGAGCTGCCTGAAGAACTACCTGATAAACTATCGCCATTGCATTCTTTTATAGAGGATAATGTCATTCGTCCTGTGGCCTCACTTACTGAGCCATAACGAAGCCTATAATCCCGAACAATTCCCTCCCCCACATAGGTCTTCACATTACTCAAAAATGTAGGCGTACTGTATATCGCACCCGCTATGTACCCTGATGTCAAATCCTCACGTACCGCTGATGGGTCGTCATTCCTCGGATACTCAAACCGTACCGAAAGATCTCCATTGCCATAATCTATCCGAGACACCCGAAAATGTCCGATGTCAGCTTCTTCAATATAAGAAATCGTTAATTCATTACCCAAGGCGTCACTGATTTTGTTAGCCGCCCATTGCAGGGTACGTAACTGCCCACCAGGTTGAATAGTGACATTTACATTGGAGTCTGGCGTGTTACCAAACTCAATAACCTGCCCGGCTTTGGTTTGTACGATGAAGTAGCCCGGGCCATCATTATTGACACCGGTGCCATAAGAGGTGATTTTGGCGAAAGAGTCGATCTCGGTGCGATATTCGGCACCATTAGCACCATAAGCCAGGCCATTGACCACCACCAGGCGCTGACCATTAAAACAGTATCGATCTGTCGCCTCTAATTTAACGCCGAGCTGTTCGCCATCTTGTGCATAAGTTTTGGGGCAACGGGTCATCGAGGAAAGACCCGAGAGAGACCAGCCCACTCCGAGCAAGCCATTACCGCCTTGGCTGTTGTACGACAGTGCAAGCTCGGGTGAAGACCTGCAATACCCGGTGGCACTTCAATAGGAATGGTGTACGTTGCTGCTCCGCTAGGGCTGACCGCGAACGAGCCAGTGGTGGCACCATTAAACGTGCCTGCCACCGTTTGTGCTGATGAAACAAAAACGAGAAGCGTGACAATAACTACCGCGAAAAACTTCCTGACTGACAACATATCCATAAACCTAAATTCCCTAAAAGTTAATGTGCGTACAAATACCACAACCATAATGACAATGATCGGCTATACCATTTTATTTTTACGACTGCTGAAATAGCGTTAAATTAAGATACTCGCAGACCGACTGGCCTGGGCAAACTACAGAACCCTACTCTCCATGTAACACTGTTTATTTTAGGCTCTCCGTAGAAGCGTGTAAAGATTAAAGAGCCATACCCAGTTTACGCCGTAAAATAATATGATGAAAGATAACCCTTCGATGTGATGGTTTGTATTTTTGAGTTCAATTCCTCGGCAACAGCATTACTAATAACGTGTTTAAATCAGGTCAGTATGCTGGGTAAGCGATCCTTGAGCATTCATGCCTTTTTTTGATCGGTTCCAGGCGACTTCGAATGGCCCATGAGTACCACTTGTCAACATGACGCTGTGCGCAACCTGCATGGGTACAGGACAAATAACTCTTTGATCGCCTTTTGATCGCCTAATGGCGTACCCTATCAACCGCTTCGACGATGTGGGTGCGATCATGAATTATGTCGACTTGCTGGGTGTTTTTTTAACCACAGCGTTTGCGTAGACTTTCCACACATCAAACACTCGCCCTTCTTGTTATTCCACCATGCTATTGACATAAATGATGGACTGAGCGAAATTGCTCCCATCAAACTCGATAATAAGGGCTGACAAAAGCTTTTCACCTTGCCAGCCCTCGCGGCACTGCACGAGCCTTTATCGCTTCATCCTGGTGCCATACTGCGGGCATGGTTAGTTGAATACGGTTAACTGTATAAAAAGTGAGCAATTTTACCCGATATTACTAAATGCTGTTGATAATTGTTCCACAATCAACCACAATTATGGGCGCGGCAGCGTACACCATCATACCCAGCTTATAGAGATACTCATTGTATATGTGTCTTTCTAGTAGATGGCCAAACCCTGAAGATGACACACATTAAAGGGCTTTCTTTAAAAGGGTTCATTAGGAATAGTGGCATTTAGAAGAAGATCATTTGGGCAAAAAATGACCTCATACTCATATCCTGTCTACTAAATTAATACAAAATCAACATAAATTAATACAAAATCAACAAACGATAATACTCCAACAACTCAAGACAATCGGCTGAATATTGTCCAACTATGAAAATAATCACAAAATTATAATCGTCACGGTATACTTTTTAGTTTTTTGCCGTACTATTCGTGCTCATGTCGTGCTCATGCGTCTGTCAAACAGCCATTTTTTACACTTACTATCAAATATACGCCAAATTTATTAACCCATTTTTACCAACAGGACATATAAAACAATGAAAAACACACTGTTATTAGCCGCTACCATGAGCGGAATTCTCAGCGCGCAAACCGTCATGGCTGAGGATTTCAAGTTTGAACCCGAAAATCTGTATTTCAGTCTCGGCGCTACGGTCAGCAAACTGGATGAGGACGGTTTTGGTTCTGCCAGCGGCTACCAAATCAGTGCTGGCTATGATTTGCCCTATAAGTTCGCTGACGCTGTGCACACCGCTATCGAAGTCGGGTACATGAATAGCGGAACTTTTGATGCCAAACCTACCCTTGTAGGCACTTCAATTGTCACCCCTGGATCTGAAGAATTAGATAGCCTTTGGGTATCCGGTGTTGCCAGCATTTCCTTCTCTGACCTGACCAAAATGGCAGGCGTTTCCCCATCTGATCCTTCTTCATTAGAATTGTTCGCAAGACTGGGTTATGACTTTGGGGACGACGATGGCATTATTTACGGTGCAGGTCTTGAATATGAAGTAACTGAACAAATAAGCGTTAACGGTGAAATTGTCGTTGGCAGCGAAGTAAAAACAGGGATATTTAACCTGACTTATCACATGGATTAAAAGCACAGTCTGTTTAATCTGAGCTTGAATAAAACATGATTCCATGAAGCCCCGGGGTGACTAACCCCTCCCGGGGCTGTTCAGGTTATACGGTACTGGACAGGACATAACGGGACAGAATAAAACGGTAAGCAAAGCCGATACACCGCGGTAACATATTGCCCACAATTTTCAACATTAAACGTCGTTAGCTTTTCAACAATATCGGTGAATTATCTGGCGTGGAGCCCCGCTGGATGATGATACCTACCCATCATGTCTCTTCGTATTATCTAGACCAACAAGACCAACAAAACACCTCCAGTTCACTTTTAGCCTTCAACAGGCATATGACAAGCCAAATAATTCAACTCCCTTTTCCCATTAGCTTTCGACCTAAAAAAAAGCTATGGCAGTACTCATTAGACCGAACTGATTGACTACTTGTTACAAGCTCATGATATGGCAAATCTAAAATTCACTATACCCACAACAGTAATGCCAATTTTACAAATTCGCTATAAACTATAACAATGGTAACCCGCCCAACACACAGGAATACGCTTTGAACAATACCCTGGCCACGCCCCCGACCACCAAAGAATGATCCTGTGAACACCTCACACGTTAACACTGCTCTACCCCCACATATTTACGCATCGATCAATTTGATCGTTACTGCCAGCTCCATCTATATTATGAGTTTACTTGGCCTGCATGAGGATTATTTTTTCTTACCCGTTATAGCACTGGCAGTCGGTTATGCGCTGTTTTATTTCATACGACAGTGCCGGAATCAACATAAGGTCCCATCCCTCAACCCTTACACAGCCTTTCATATTGATAATACATTCAACATAAAGCAACTGTTTCGACGGGCCATAGTCCGATACGTAGTGTGGCTAATGGTACTGTACAGCGGTTACCAGTTTTACCAGTTCGCACCTCTCTACAACGACGCGGCTCACCACAGCACTCATTTATTATTTGAATCGTTTTTGTACTGGTATCTCTGGCTTGGGATTCCTTATTTTGCGCTGACGCTCACACTAAAATCTTCGCGTTGCGAGGACTTTTACGACCCGGCCATTCGTTTTATTCACATTTTCAAACAAATAATATTCCGCAGTTTGAGAGGTGATTCGTCCCGCTCAATTTTTCGTGTTCTGCACAAAAAATATAATCGAAAAGTGTTTTTAAATTTATTCATGCGCGCCTATTTTGTACCGGTTATGGTTGAACAAATAACACCAACCATAACATCCACGCTCACCTTGCTTTATCGGGAAATAGGCAACCATGAACTGCTCGGCATGATTTTTTTAATTAGCATGGCATTATGGCTGCTTGATATTCTTAATGCTGCTGTGGCTTACTGCCTGGAGTCTCGCTGGCTGGAGAATCGTTCTCGCTCAATCGACCTTACGGTGGGTGGGTGGCTGGTTGGTATGCCTGAGTTGTTACGCTCCACTCAACGATATTACCGGCTCCCTATTTGCTTTTGCGCCGTTTATCGCCAGCAATCAAATCGATGACATGCTCATTAACGGTTTAGCCTTTTTTTATCTTCTTAAATTAGTCGAAATCATTTTTCTGGTTGTTCACATTTACACGGACATCTCGCTTGGCCCTTCTGTTGCCAATATCACATTGAAGAAACTACAGACGCGGGGAGTTTATGCCTTTATCCGCCACCCTGGCACCACGTCAAAGCTTCTGTTCTGGCTGATTCAATGCGTATTTTACAAAAAGTTTTGGCGTGTAAAATATTTATTTGGCTACACCATGTGGGGAGTGATTTATATCCTTCGCGCACTAACGGAAGAACGTCACCTGAAAAAATTTGCTGAATACCGCACTTATATGAAAAAAGTGAAGTTCCGTTTTATCCCAGGAATCTTTTAACGGGCCAACGTTCGCGCACGGCAATTTTAAACCGGTATGATGCTCAAAAGGAAAGTTATAGTTAACAATGTGACAAATTAGCGCAATGGTATTGATACTCTCGCAGAGGCGAAAAGCTCGCAAAGGAATTCCCTCTTTAATCCCTGTTTTCTTTGCGTACTCTGCGTCTTGGCGAGAAAATGGTTTTTATCAGCTCAGTGCGACTGGATCCCGGCTAAAGACGTGCCGGGATGACGGGTTCTTGTTTTAATGCGGTAGTTAATTGTTTTAATGTGGTAGTTTACAAAATGGTTAAACGAAATGGTTCAACGGTATAACTCAATGGGAAGAATTGCGAATGCAACGTCTCTTTTTCTTTAACGCTTTTCGCCCGTTACCTATTAAAGTGGTAACGCTGCTAATAACCGTTGTCGTTATTTGCGGCTCTGCATGCAGCTTTACACCGCAATCCATCACGATATACCCTGCCATTGGTGAAGACGGAGACTTAGCTTACCTCGGTCCAGCCCCCCAAAACAGTGATTGGACGTTAGTCCGTATCCGTGACACAGTGCTGACGGTATTCGGTACGGTTCTTGGCCCTACCCTCGACAGCCTACATTTACTCAATAATACACAGATCAACCCGGGGGAAAGGGTGTTGGATCTTGGCACCGGTAGCGGTATACAAGCTATTTTCGCTGCTCGAATAACTCAACATGTTGTCGCCACTGACATTTCTCCGCAGGCTGTCGAAAACACCCGCTTCAACAGTAAACAGTTGGGGTTAGAAGGCCGAATTGACGTACGGGAAGGCGATTTATTTTCCCCTTTAGCCTCTAACGAGCGTTTTGATGTGATATTACTTAACTTGAAGTATCCCTACGGGGGCGCACAACACCCCCTATGGAAACTTCACGAGCGATTTTTTGCTAATGTTAAAAATCATCTTAGGCCAAATGGCCGAATCTATTACCAGTTTGGCTATGAAAGTAATCAAACTCATGTGAAAAAAATGTTACTCGACAATCAACTCTATATTGCTGATCAGCGGATAGCACGCACAAAAAATATCGGAACTGGATTGTTCTTGATTTTTGAAATTCGTATTCGAGAAAATCACTCTGCCATAGCAGTGGGTTAATCCATGACTTTCCTGACGATGAATAATCCACACTAACATACAAGCTACGATGACTCATATAACGCATACAAGCCCAGCAACCATGCCGCATACATTTTCATCAGTAACAACGTTGTTTTTGGTACTTTTGCTTAGCCTTAGTGCCTGCACACATCACAACGGAACATTAACAACGCAAAAATCAGCAATAACACATCCTATTGACGGGGCTACCGGGGAGCTGTTTCTCATTGGACAAGACCCCGACCACAAAGACCGGCGACTCATGCGGGTTAAAGACACCACGCTGACTCTATTCAAAAATGTGGAAGGGCTCTCGCCCGACAGTATGCATTTGCTCAATCACACTACCATACACAAAGGAGAGACGGTGTTGGACCTTGGTACTGGCCCTGGCGTTCAGGCAATTTTTGCTGCTCGCAAGGCAAAATATGTTGTTGCCACAGACATTAGTCCTCAAGCGGGTGAGAATGCTCGCATTAATATTGCACAACTAAAACTCGCACATAAGATTGACGTCAGGGTGGGGGATTTATTCGCGCCGCTTTCCGTTAACGAGCGTTTTGACGTGATTCTGTTCAATTTACGTTACCCGACTAACGAAGCCAGTAAATCGTTATGGAATGTTCATAAACGGTTTTTTGCAGGCGTAAAAAACCATCTTGAGCCTGATGGGAGGATTTACTATCAATTCGGTTTTGAGCGCAATATGAGGCCGGTTAAAAAAATGCTTTTAGATAACCAGCTTTATATTGCAGAACAACGGTCGGCCACATCTTCCGTGCTCGAAAATGAAAAATTTATAACGCTTGAAATCCGGGTACTACCAGTTGCTATTAATCCCTAATCAGGATATCCAGAACAGGTTCAACAAATATTTTTTCTGCGATAAATTCCAGGCTGCCGGTCTTTTCATCAACTGAATAACTCAGCAATCGCAGACCGTCACTGGATAAAACCAGCATTTTATCGCCGGAAACATTCAATCGTATTGATGATGCCTTCACCGGAAGTTTCACATCTTTCAGCTTACGGTTTAACGCACCCAATTCTACTTCAATACCATAAGTAATGATGTTTTTTGAAACCTCATTAACAACAAACAGCCACTTTCCGTTGGGATGAGCAACAGATGATACGGGGCGATTCCCAGCCTTAAAAGGCGATCCTGGTAATGCCGACAACGCGCCTGTCTGAAAATGAATTTGGAATGCAGATACCGTATTAGACGCTGCGTTAGTGACATACGCATAATGCCCCGCAGGCTCCACAGTGACAGAGGTAGGTTGTTCACCCACGGCAAAGGGTGAGCCCGCACCCCGGCTTTCAAAAATTAACGGGGTAACGCTGTTCATATAGCTATATACAGAGACATTGTTAGCATCACTATTGACGACATAGGCGTACCGGGCTGAGGCATCTAACGCAACCGATACCGGGTTTTTTCCCGCAGGTATCGGTGGCCCTTTTTGAGCTTGTTTAAGCGCACCGGTTTGGGGATTCAGATAAAAGGTCGACATGGTATTGTCGCCGGTGTTGGTTACATAGAGATACCAACTATTGACATCCAGCACCATCTGTCCTGGTTTAGGACCCGTGGAAACACTTTCCCCTTCTATTGGTAATAACTGTTTTGTTTTAGCGTCAATACGATAGCTGTTTATTCTGGCGGAGGCGCGGTCTAGAGTGTAGATGAATTCGCCTCCAGGCAAGCTTGCCACTTGCAGTTGATCAACGGGTTGAGCTGCTCCTGATACGGCGCTCATTTGGCCACCACTTGCCTGAGCATGGGGTATTTCTAACCGCGAGAGTCCCTTATCGCCTTGTGCGAGAAAAACGTCCAGTGGTTTGTTCTGTTCCTCCACTGTGCCAACAACAGAATCAGATAAACCCGCTGTTAAAGCCAGATACCACGGCCCTGAACGTGTCTTCAGCACTTCTTGCAGTGCCAAGCCCCCCGTCAGTGCATCAACCGTAAACAGGCTGATGTCATTGGATTCATAATTGGGTACATATAACTCTTTACCATCGGCACTAAAGTTGACAGCAACTGGCCCTACCCCACCCGTTGAAAATGGAGACCCCTTCACTACATTCAACTCACCGGTATCAATATCAATAGTGTGTACGGCAATTTCACCCGCTGAAAATTGTGTCACGTACAGATATCCCCCTTTAGGGTGCACCTTTAAGCGATAAGGATTAAAGCCGGTAAAAAAGGGACTGCCTTTAACGGCATTTAAATGCCCATTTTTGGTGTTAATGCGAAACACCGTCACACTGGCCGTTGCCCAGTTGGCCACGAAAGCATATTTTCCCTGTGGCCCTATGGTGATGTCGTAGGGAATGCCTCCGGCACTTTCTGGCACATCCTGCATACCGTAAGCCACGTAATCTATGTTACCCACGTCTCCAACCGCAAAAGGAGAATCATTCAGTGGTTTCAATTGGCCAGTGGCGCTATCAATCCCATAGGCAGATACATTGTTAGAGTAGCCATTGGTGGCATACAAAAACTTCCCGGACGGGTGGACGGTCACTCCGCGAGTACGCTCACCGGCCTTGTATGGCGATCCTTTAAGAGGTGCCAAGGCTCCACTCTCAGGGTCAAAGGAATACGCGCCAACACCACTAAAGCGTGCAGCCGCATAGAGATAACGCCCCGAAGGATGAAATGCTAGTGTAAAGGGGGATACTGCTTCGGCCTTAAACGGGGAGCCCGGTACTTCCGTCAACGCTCCATTTTCCATATTCAATTTGAACACGGATATGTGTGACACGGTTTTCGAGGGAACCAGAACAAAACGGCCTGATGGATCGAGCAAAACAAAGGGCACTGACTTTACCAGTGGAATATGTCCAAGATGACGGAGGCGACCATCCTCTCTCACCATATAGCGCGAAAGGCTAAAATCCAGCCCGTTAACGCCAAAGGCAAATCGAGCAGGTTCTGCCAAGGCTACGCCTGTCCACATTACCGTGAGGGTAAGCAATATAGCGGCATAACGCCGTAAAGACGCGTCAGCATAAGAACGCCGCCCTAAGGCGGCGATTAAAAAATTATTCAATTCAGTGTTTGGCGTCATTCACGCAAAATATCGTAAATCGGCTTACCGTGCAAAGTTTTACTGACTAATGAGGTCATATACCTACGGTACGCCCGAGCAGGCTTCTGAGCCACTGGCCATCCAACCGGTACCGGTATTCCCATTCCCGGGAGAGCCCACAGATCCGCAAGCCCCGGCAAACCAGGTACCGCTGGCCTGAAAGCTGACAACCTTCAGCACCGCGCGATTGTAATAGGGGCCGTTAACATAACCTGCTGTTGTGCCATTACGTACCTGATTGCCCGTGGAGCCATAGCCACCTTCGGGCCCAACGTCATTCAAATTAACAAGGAAAGCTTTATTTTTCCACCCATGAGGCACCGCCACATGGCAGAGATTACAGCGATAATTACTCACTTGCTGCACATGAAACCGGTGTAAATTCTGTGCCAGGGTAGAACTTGGACCGCACATCATGCCGCAGGAAGAACCGCCAAAACCACTGGCCTGGGTGGTGCCCGAAGTGGAAGCATATTGCACATATTCGTGACATTTGAAACATAAGTGATTATTCGATTCCACATCTTCACCAGTGCCCTGACGCCCCGTCCAATCATTCGCCGCTGAACCGGGCACGTTACCGCTCCAGTCACCTTTGAGCAAAAAAGGATTAGTGGAACCGTGTGGGCCCCATACATTGCCATTTTCATATCCCGCGCCATCGGGGTCGGCTGTGCCAACGGGGGTATCCGAACCGTGGCAATCGCTACAATACATAGTCTGGTTGCCCACATCCGCATTAAAAGGGGCTATCCAGTTATTCGCATTGGTATCACGGACCGCCGGTGTACGGCCTGTTTTGCGCATCACGGGATGCCAGCCACGGTGGTTTTCAGTATTCCAACTAGGGTCGGCACCGCCATCGGCACCGGCGGTCTGTCCTTCACCTTCGTGACTCGCTGGCGAATTAAATTCCCGCGCCTGATTGGTATATTGTGTCACGTGGTTAATGTCATTTATTGTAGTCGCTATACTTTGCGCCATCATCGGAGGCGTATCATAGGCAAAATTCGAGTGACACTTGAGGCATATCTGATATTCGCGAGTCACATAAGGTTCAGTGATATTGGTGGTACCACTGCCAAAGCCAGGGGTGCCGGGGTCGCCTCGTTTAATGATAAAATCAGTTGGCTCATTATTAAAGTCATTGCCGGCCCCGTAGACAGGTTCCACGCCAAAAGTACCTCGTAACACACCTGAGGCCAAATTATTATGGGTGGAGTATGGGGTTTCTGCCGTAATATCGCTGATATCATGGGCGTGTGTGCCGGCGGAATCCATCCCGCCGGTAAGGTGATCCGTATTAAACAAACGGCGACGAGTCACTCGATGCGGATTATGACAATCGGTACATTCGACGTGACGATTATTCAGCGAGCCACCCGCACTGGCTTTACCCAGAGAGCCCTGAGATTCAATAAAATCCTTACCACGTTGACCGGTTTCCTGGCTATCGCTACCCACTGTACCAATATCATGCATTTCAACACCCGCAACCTGTTCTGCGTTTGTTAATGGCATATGGGTTGCGTAAGTGCCTCCCAAGTTAAAGTCTGTTTTAATATCAGGCACTTCAGTATTTAGCCCTTGTGACGTCAATGTTCCGCCATCACTGGAATGGCAGGCAAAACAGGTTTCTTCAATGGCTGCACTGCCACCTAGTTTTTCACCGCTTGCACCGGTTGGGCCGTCAACACCCTCCCGCAATAAGCGCCGTGAGCCCTGTACAGTATGAGTGTCGTGACAGGTGAGACAAGCGGTTTCCCATACGGCGGTACCTCTGGGAAATTCGCGCAAGTCGGCTGCCGCATCTGTGTAAATCTCATTGGCGACGGTGTCCGTGGCATGAGCCGAACCTACCCAGCCATCTTTGTCGTGGCAGGCCATGCAAATAATATCGTTGGCTTCACTAAAGGTGGTGCTGGTAGGTGACACCTTTTGAAAGCGGTTTAAACGCAGGAATTTAATATTTTTGGTGGCATCGGATGCATCACGTATATGAGGGTCGTGGCAGCTATTACACTGCACCTGACCATTTTCCAATGGAACATGCGGCTGAACGCCGGGGGTTCTGTTACCAATCTCTGCTTCTCCTGCGGGATCACGCAACTCTCCATCTTTGTTGGCTAGAGCGGTATCATAGGTAAAGGAGATGGGATGATCATTGCTCAAGTCGGTACCAATACGTCGTGTAAACCCGGTATTGGCACCGTAAGGGCCAGCAGGTATGGTGCCGTCACCTTCCACGCCACTAAGAGCAATAGCAGATGTCTCGTAACCGCCACTACCACTGCGATTTGTAACGTTACCAATGGCAATAGTGCCATCATGACAAGACAGGCAAAGCTTTGAGATCCCATTAGGCTGATCTAATGCAACACCTTCCATGGTCGCGTCCAGGGAACCCGAGTTATAAGTGTTGTACGTGGCGACCGACAAGTTTCGATTCCACAATGGCCCTGGGGCGGAGAGATTAGCGCCGTGCGGGGTATGGCAAAAAACACAAATTTCCTCTTCACCATCACTGGACTGCACGGTACGGGCCAAACCACTGCTAGAAAGTGCACTTAGATTGTGTTTGGTATTACGAACGTCTGAAATGCGCCCTGTAGGCAAGGAGCCCGCCAGCGCTACGTTCCCCAAAAATACGGCAAGCAAAACCGCAATCTGTATGGTCAATACTTTCGGCCAAATTCGCTTCATACCTCTCCCCGAATGCCTCAATTTACGCTCTTTTTCTCGGTATTTTTTTCAACACTTACTTCAATATAAGTAAATCCCGATACATCAATATACAGGCTTAGTGACATGCAGACATAGCCACCCACGTTAT
>NVUB02000034.1 GCA_002401775.2 Ectothiorhodospiraceae bacterium | reverse complement strand
TGCCATCAGCAAATATAATAGCGCGGCTTTTTGATATCGCGTATTTCTTTATTGTCATCGCGACAATGATTGCCCCCCAACATCCGTGGTCCTGTAGGGGCAGTGATGTGAAAAAGTAAACCTGCCCAAATGGTGGCAATTCAAAACTATGTGTATCATTTTTGACACTCTTTCCCTACGGTTGCTTACTCTAAATACCTATTTACCAATTTCATATGCCCAAGATCGCCCCAAAGTGCCTTATTACCAACCACATAAAAATTCTGCTTCGCTCTTGATACCGCTACATTCAACAAATTTACATTACTCGTTACCCAATTTCGTGCACCGTTCTGCGCAGGGCTGGGGGCACCAAGGAGCAATATTACAGCCTTCGCTTCTTTCCCTTGAAACGTGTGCACAGTCCCAATATTACTCGCAACCCATGAATCAGGGTCTTCAATTCCGAAAGCAGCAAGACGATTCATTTCACTGCGCATACGCTGCCTCATTTTCTCTGCAACTATTCTAAAAGGAGAAATCACGAAAATATCAGGATCGCCTCCAAATTTCGAACAAGCCTTCATTAACATATCTGCAACAAAGTCACCCTCTTCAGGACACCATTTTTCCTGCGCACTCCCTTCAACGTTAAACCACCGTGATTGTCCTCCAAATAGTTCCGTGATGTCCGAATGACTGGACGCTGTTGCGTGTACCATAAGTCCGTTATAAGCAAGCTTGTTGGAAATCGTAAACATTGGATCTTCACAACGGCGGTGAACAAGTAGCGGAGTTCCAATCCTGATCTCACTTAAATCACGGGGAATGGTTGTTCCATACTGATTTGCAACATCTGAAACTGTTTGAACAGATGTTTCCGGTGCCATCCAATGATCGGGATCAACACCCAAATACCTTGATATTCCCTGTACGAGCGATGAAGGCAGAGTTACAACAGGCTCTATTTGTAATGGATCACCAACAGACATGACTCTTTTTGCACGGTATATCGCACCGATAGCTGCTTGCGGCGTTGCCTGTCCAGCTTCATCTATAAGCAGCCAACCAATACTTTCGGCCGGCAAGTCTTTAAGCATGCGTCCTACGGATGCAAAGGTAGTAGAAACCACCGGTGTTAACAAAAAAGCACTCGACCATAAATGAGGCAACAAGGCCCGTTTATCATGCGGCAACTTTCCACCATTCAAACAATAAAAATATACCCCCAAATTTTGACGTAACTGTTTTGCCGATGCGTCTATAAATTTTTTATGGAGCTTAATCGCCTCAACAAACACATCATCCCTGAGATTTTGAGCTTCTTGTGTAAAGTTCGGAGCAAAATTTTGTTGATCTTCATGGGATTGTTTCCAAAGTGATGGTGTAACAAGCTTTTCACCGCATATGGATGCTGCCTTTTCTAGCTGTGCCTCGGCAGAATCCAGTCTTTTTTCTACTGTATTTTGTTTTGATGCTGAAGTAGAAATCGCCTGATTGGCCTCATCTTTGCGCCTACTCAGACTCTTGATATTGTTCTCTACATTTTCGTGCGCTTTACGCGCAAGATTTGAAGTTGACAATACTGATTCATGGGCGACTTTCCATTCCCGCCATTGCTGACGAGAAAATAGTCGTTTAAAAAACCCGGGCTTTTCCTGTTTTGATGTATTTACTGCTGCCTCTGCTTTTGCACGTTTAGTTTCTTTTTCCTGCAAACTCACCGTAAATTGCTTTTCTTTAACTTCAAGACTTTCAAGAATTCCTCGCTGATCAGCTTGATCTCGAACAATTTGATCAAGTTTTCCTTTCATCTCATCCACAAGCTTATGGCATTCATAGGATTTTTGAGCAATTGCCGTTACATTCTCAGCTTTCGTTAATACTTCGACAAAACGTTTTCTTGCTGTTGACCATCGCTGTTTAGCTTCTTCCAAATTTTTTGGCGGGTCACATTCATCGATTATGCGTGGAATAACCGGATCACCATTGTCATCCAATTCATAATCAACTTGCCCTGTAATGGATAAAAAATATTGTCTTAATCCCGACTCATTATCCCACCATGCTTTATTGATGTAGGCGCTTCTATTGCCGGATTTCCCCAAAACTGCCGCGATTAATCCCCATGTATCATCTTGATTATCAGATAAAGCATTGCTAACAGTTTTAAAATAGTTGAGATCACCAAAATCTTCTGCGATTTGTGCACATTGCGGCAACTCACGACTTACATTTTCTACAGCCTTATTATTGGTAGAAGCCACAACCATCTCGTGACCTCTTAATGTTTCGTTCAGTTTGTATAAGTGAACAAAACCATTGCCTAACTTCATCTGCCCGGAATGCTCAAACGCATCATCGGTGTCTTTGAACGCATATAGCGCTTTAGCGCGATCTATTAAAACGGCAGCGACAACATCACGTAACAACGTCGTTTTCCCTGTGCCCGGCGGCCCATTTACGGAAAACAGGCCGCTTTTAGACAAGTCTTGCATCGCAAGATTAACGGCAGTTTGCTGTAGCAATACGAGCGGATACCGACCCTTGCCTGGCCACCGCCCTAAAGGCATATTTTTAGGTTGAAGTGCCATTTCAATATGGGATTTGTCCTTTAGGACATCATATTGATGCGATGGCTTAGTTATACCGAGATACTGTGATAAAGCCTTACCAATAGTATTTGACCTTAAAGCCGACTTTGCACGTTGTAGGTCATCAAGAAAAAAACTATTTAATAATGGGGGTTCCGGTTCACCTTTATTAAAGTGTTGATATAAACGAATGGCAAAATATGGAGACGTTGTATCTTGCTCGGGAATACCGCAGTTCTTAATCAGCCATTGAAAAACCTGCTCAGCCTTCTCAAAAGAAAATGGCAAAACGTGCCCATCACTATCTTGCCGATAGATGATTTTCTCCAGCCCTTCCTTGAGCAATTTTTCTGCTGCCTCCCAGTATTTTAATTCATTAAGGTTACCGCTTAGCGCTCTGGCATAAGCCCAACCAAAACTGGACAGTGCAAGCCCCGTTTCAGGTACTGGAATACCCTTTTTATTCAAAATCACAACGCCAAGAGAAGCCAAGCCCCTAACCGAAGGACGTTCAATGCGCTTATCCTGATATCGTTTTAAAAGCTTCTCTGTCGCCTGATCTAAATTGATAGCACCCAAATACACAACATAATAAAGCTGGTGTTTCGGGCGTGACTTTTCACCTTTTAGCCATGGCTCACATCCCTTCTTCAGATAGACAACTGATCCATGACCTACAATTAAATCATTTGGTTTTTTGTAGGTTTGAGGCGACAAAGCCTCTAATGCCGTCCATGTATCAATAATATCTTCAGGACGATTATTAAGCGGCTTAGAAAACATTTCATCGTTGGAATTTGCAACGACATCTGCCTCGTCAGATAAAACAGACTGCCAATCTATAGTTTTGTCCTGCTCAGGATTGTCTATGCTAACGTCAGGAACAACACTCTTCTCAACATAAGAGGTCGCTATATTATCACCAGCATCCAGATTGCCTTGCACGCGTTCAAGTAACTTTTTTGCTCGCTGCGTTGATCGATGATGAAGTTCCTCTTCCAACTCCTCCAACACCGCACAATCATCCCCTGCACTGGAGTATATATTCTCCAGATCGTTAATCTTGTGACTGAAATATTTTCGCTGATCCATGTCTGTTGTTATTATCCAAAGCTTACAAAATCTACGTACCGTTTTTAATCATTCATAAGAAAATTATCCCGAAAGAATACCCTTTTGAGATACAAAATCTTCCCATAACATAATTCTAGGGACGTTTCCTCGATTCTAATGGAAATTATGATGCAATCACATTTTCAAGCTTGCGAAGAATTACCTCACAGGTGCCGTCACCGGCTTTGTCAAGATTAAGCTCTCGCCACCTAACGGCAGGTAAGTTTTTTACTCCATCAATACCCAGTAATTTCCAATCAGGTTTGCGACGATAAAAAGACCGCAAAAACGCTTTGTGGTTTTCAGGCATATTGCCAACCACATCGGCAATTAATTTTTCCCTAGTGTCAAGAAGCGTATTTAGTGCTATATCCTCAGTTGTCATACCAACAAAATTCTGCTCGAAGTCTTGGGATATATCCCTTAACACTGGATCAAGTAGAGAATGGGGCGAATGGTCGTGACTGATAAGATAGATGATAAGGGATGGAAATTAAATAACTTATATATATTGCGCTCAGATTTAGTCTGTATTGGTGCGTTCTGACTGAACAAAAGTGCAAGAATAGCCGTTCTATTTTGAGCTTTTGTGAGGGAAAAACGCGCCAAGGCGGGCTGAAGATGGGATGCAAGATGTACAAGTTATTTAATTTCCATCCCTAAGTGCTGTACGCAGATTATCGGTGATCCCTTCCTTTTCCAGCAATTGGAAAACATCGAATAAATCACGAGGATGTTGGCGATCAAGGGCTGCCATAATTTTACCCGCGTAAAGATCGGCAAAAGACAAGACATTGATTTCTGCAAAACCGTACACTTCTTCGGCCTTCTCTGATACCGGCATAATCACAGGTTCATATACACAGCCTCTAAGCACAGGCGTAACCTCAATCTTGATCTGGACGCGACCCTTTGTACGCACCACCAGCTTGTTAATTGAGTTTTGTGACCCCGGCGCAGATTCTGTAACATGAATATCGTTATCTATCCCTCTAATTCGATTACCGATACGTTTCAGCGCTGAACCAATATAGTATAATGACTGATCGCGCCCCGCTACAGGCAAATAGGTGAGATCAATATCCACTGACAAGCGCGGCATATTGCGGATAAACAAATTAATTGCCGTCCCACCTTTCAGAGCAAAACAGGATTCTTCGGCTACATAAGGGAGTGTTCGCATCAGCAAACTAACCTGCCGATGATAAATATCACTGAATGCCACTAAATTCCTCCGGCACAGTTATCAGATATTTGGGATCAAGTTTACCGCCTCTCACAAGCATGCGTTTCCCCTTACCAAAATCAATTTTCTCGCGACTGATATGCTTAAGCCAGCTATGCTCATGGCGCTCGGCGAAGAAAAAGAACAGACGTTTAACTTTAATGTTCTTGGCATTTTCCAACAGGGTTTGCATACGGCGGGGACTGAGATTAACCAACCCCTCCATAGTGACATCCGCCATATGAAATGTCTCTTTTTGAGGTAGCTCGTCAAGCAACTCAAGATAGGCACGCTCAGGCGCAGACATGGCAAGTGGCCATTTCCATTGCCCCCAACGTGTAATGCGCATTGCACTATCCGGTAAGGTTTTATCCTCGGATAATGGCTCCATAAGCGAAAACATATTCTGCGGAAATTCTATTTTGGGTAAAAAGCGTAAGCGATTATGAAAGACAAATGACTCCTCAATGGCTAGCTTAAATACCCACGCAGGCAATTTTTGATCACCATAAAGATGGATGTTTTTTTGTGATTGTGGCAGATAATGGGCATAGCCTTGCAGTTCAAGTGCTGTACGGCCTCCTACAGACACAGGAAATTCAAGTAGGGTTTGCAGAGATATAACGACCTGCTCCCAACCCACTGTACCGCGTGGACGGCAAAACACACTACGGGCTGGTTGCCCCAGCCAACCGCTAGAAACATACTTACCTCGCAATGAACGATAATAACCGTGAGCCTCAAGCCACGATGAATCTACCAGCAATCCCTCTGGTAGCAGTCGCTCAAGCTGGTTTAATTTGCTCCATTTTAGTCCACTCATAGTGGCCAAAATAGCATGTTTTCAAACTAAGGCCAAGTTTAAAAATACTTATGAATGAACACTGAAAGTGTACATATTAACAACAAGCTAAACCAATGATCCAGCTGCTATATATCAAATATTCGCATAAACTTCCAATAAATTACCGCATCCAAGGGGATTCTTTGGTCTTCATCCGCTGGCGTTGAGGGCCCACAGGCCGGAGACACCAAGGTTCATGCCGATCCGTATCTGACATATCAAAGCCGTTGAGTACAGCATGTCACCAAAATTATGCGCATCCCGGTTAATCAGCGTATAGTCACCGATGTGTTCTTCCGGCACATTGAGAGAACGGATCACCGCGCCCTTAAATCAATCTTCATTAATAAGCTTTCATGCCTGTTAATAAAGCTCAGCTTGATATTAAGTGTTGCCATTTAATATCGGATTCTGATTTTGTAGGATGTAAAGTTTGTCACCGCATTCCCATTAGTTTTTCCCTCAGAGGGTATTCACTGGCATACCCAAAACGCTTCACGGGGCAGGCTCTACCCAAAACGCTTCATGGGGCAGGCTCTACCCAAAACGTTTCACGGTGTAGGCTCTGAGGAAATAAAGTTAACCGGGCAGCAACACTATTTTACTGTCACTATTCCCCTATTTTCCCGTGTAATTCGCCGCGAGATATTCACCACCCAGGCTTAGAAAAATATACAGAGTTTGTTTCGCAGAATCGTTGATCGTTTTATTATTGAACGTCACCACCCATTCCATATTTTTACCGAATTTTTTCTTTTCGGTCTTCATAGCCTGACTTGTTTTCCAGCTTTTATCGATCTTGCCTTTGTCGGCCAGTCTGGCGACGTTTTTTATCGCATTTTCTTCGGCCTGAATTTGACTGACGGGCTCATGGGAATGTCCGTGATCATGATCACTGCCCGCGATGGCGGCCAACGAAAAAAAACTTAATATCAGACTGAAAAATAGTGTTTGAATACGCATCACAATCATCTCCTGTATCGTTATTCAATAATCTCGTTATTCAATAGTATCGTGAGTGTTTGACTTCGATTTATCGGTTTTTTCTGTTTCATGACTCTCAGTATTATGCCCCTCTGTTTCATGACTCTCAGTTTCATGAGAATGCCCGTGATCGTCACCACACCCCACCATGACGGTGAGCAGAAACAAACCAGTGATAAAACCGTGCAATAATGTTTTAAATGGCAAAATATTAATCTCCTATATCAAAGAGTGTCGTGGGAAGTAGCGTTTTCTGCTGGTTCAATCAATTCTAGATTTTTTAAATCCAGACGTTGGTATTCACCTTTAACGTGCAAGATGATGACAACGGGGGACGCGCTGGTATTTTTCCAGTACCAGCCATGGTTGCCTGCAAACGATGTGGTTAAAACACCGTTTGACTGGCTTTCCGTGCTTTTTTTGAAACTCTTGAAATAACCGGTGGTGTCACCTGCGGGCTCACCGTGAAAGTCATAAAACAGTGCTGTACCATCCGTTTCCCAGGAATATTCCAGCGTTGCACCATTGGCGAGGTAAAGTTTGTATTCTTTATCGCCTCTTGCCGGGATAGTAATGCTGATGGTGTCTTGCCATTGAGACGGCGCGCGTTTATCAGCACTCTTTTCCATCGCAATGAAGGTACTGTTTGCCGTTTGAGGGGAGGCTTCCGCGCTGGTAATAAATTCATCAGCATTTACGGTGTGTTCATAGCCGTGCATTTGCATGAGGAACAACAGCCCTCCCGCCAGTATCAAACCATAATTTGCCAGCAGACTAAAAGTCTTGAAGGAATGGCGTTTTCGCCAGGCGGCGATAATCAGCAACATCAGCACTAATGCACTGACCTGCCCAATTTCGATGCCGACATTAAACGAAATAATATTAAGCAGCAGGCTGTCTTCGCTCAAGGGCAATTCCTGTAAGCGGGTCGATAAACCAAAGCCGTGGATCAGCCCCAAGCCAACAATCATCCACAACATGTTAGGGGGATCAATATTGAGGTATTTACGAAAACCGTCAATATTGGCAAAGGCGATGTAGCAGACACTCAGACCAATTACCGCATCGATGAGAAAATAATTCATCTGGATGCCATTAAATGTGGCGAAGATCAGGGTCACACTGTGGCCCAAGGTAAACGCGGTAACGTATTTGGCAATATCCCGGAACGTGCTGAGGAAAAAAATAATCCCGAACACAAATGCCAGATGATCATAACCGGACAACATATGCGTTGCCCCCAGCCACATATAACGCCAGTTGCCACCTTCGATAATCGCCAGTTTGTCGGCTTCAGACATGCCGTGGGCGTAGGCGATGGGTGATAACAGCACAAAGGCGAGTAGTCCTGTTGTTATGGAAAAGAGCAAGAGGAAAAGTTTGGGTCTAGTTAACATCTTTTTTATGTTTCCGTTGTTTAATGGATTAGAGTTTGCAAATACCGCAGGTTGGGCTGAGGCACGAAGCCCAACCTGCGGTATGGTGCAATGGTGCGACGTTGGGGTTCGCTTTGCTCACCACCAACCTACCGCTGGCTAAATTACAGGCGACCATTATTACAGGCGACCGTTTTTTTCTACGGCGGTGACCCAATAAACACCCTGCCCTTCACCGTCAACGTCATCGAACGAATTCCGTAAGGAACTGAGCACGGAATCGACGTCATTGTCTTCCAGCAATATATCCACCCGTATACGCGGCGTGTACCCCACCACCTTGTCGCGAGCCGATAAAAATGCATCGCCTTCTACCTCTGCTCCATGCCCTTCGGCATGACTGAAAGTAAAACCAGAAACCCGTTCCATACCGCGCAACTTGTCGGCTAAACCCTGTTGAACATCCGTGTGTACGATAAGCGTTAACTGTTTCATGCGTGTGCCTCCACCTTTTTTTGTAAACTGGCATCCCGCCCATGCACTAAACGATACAATGCGGGCAGTACCACCAGGGTCAATAACGTCGATGAGATAATTCCGCCAATGACAACCGTGGCGAGCGGTCGCTGTACTTCTGAACCAATGCCGGTGTTAAGCGCCATGGGTATGAAACCCAGCGCCGCCACTAATGCCGTCATTAATACCGGGCGCAGTCGCGTTAATGCCCCTTCAATAATAGCCTCATGGAGTGCCGCCCCATGAAGTCGCAGATCGCGAATAAAGGAGACCATGACCAGGCCATTCAGCACCGCTATCCCTGACAGTGCAATAAAGCCCACGGCGGCAGATATTGAAAAAGGAATATCCCGCAATAACAACGCGACGATGCCACCGGTGAGCGCCAACGGTACGCCGGTAAAAATAATAGCCGCATCTTTAACAGAGCCCAGCGCCATAATGAGCAGAGCAATGACCAACACTAATGTGATAGGTACGACAATGGAAAGCCGTTGGGTGGCGGACTGAAGCTTTTGATACGTACCCCCATATTCCACCCAATAACCTGCCGGTATGTCGACTTTTTCATTGATGGTTTGCTGCACATCCTTGACAAAAGAACCTAGGTCTCGCCCTCGCACATTGGCCGCAACAACAACACGACGTTTGCCATTTTCTCTGTGTACCTGACTGTACCCCATGACGACTTTGAGGTTAGCGACTTCCTTCAGCGGTACATATAAATCATTTGCAAACATAACAGGAAGATCGGCCAGGGCATCGACATCCGTACGCAAATTCTCGGCTAACCGCACCACAATATCCGAACGGCGATCCCCCTCATACAATTGGTTTGCAACGGTGCCTCCCAATGCCGTGGCGAGTAAATCCTGTAACTGACTGATACTCAGTCCGTAACGCGCCATTGCTTCTCGTTTAGGTTCGACCGTCATTACCGGTAGACCCGTGGTTTGTTCGACGGCGACATCAGCCGCGCCCGGCACACCATCAATGACCTTTTCTATCTGGCTGCCGAGCGCGATAAGCGTATCGAAGTCGTCACCAAATACCTTGACGGCCACTTCCGCACGTACACCGGAAATCAGTTCATTAAAACGCATCTGAATGGGTTGTAAAAACTCATAGCGATTACCGGGAATCGGCGTCACCAATGCTTCCAACTCAGCAACAAACTGAGTCTTGGCTTTGTTAGGATCTGGCCATTCATCACGCGGCTTAAGGATAATAAAATTATCGGCAACACTCGGTGGTACAGCATCGGTCGCCACTTCGGCAGTACCTATTTTGGCAAATACCCGTTCAACTTCCGGTAATTTTTTTATTTCTGATTCCAGGATTTTTTGTAAATGAATAGCCTCCGTGAGTGAAGTGCCCGGAATGCGCAAGGCATGCATGGCGATGTCCCCTTCATCCAGGTTCGGCACAAACTCGGAACCCAGCTTGGGAATCAGAAAACCGGAATAGACCACCAATGCAATTGCCAGCGCAACAACAGCCCATCTCAGTTTCAACGTCACTGACAAGACCGGCCTGTAAAGTGAAAGCGTTGCCTGAACCACTTTGCTTTTCTGCTCTTTTATGGGCTTTTTAAACAACAGTGCCACACCGGCCGGTATGAAGGTGATAGACAACAACATCGCACTGACCAGGGCAATGATGACGGTGATCGCCATGGGGTGAAACATTTTCCCTTCCACACCACTGAGCGCAAAGATCGGGATGTAAACAGCGGTTATTATAAAAACGCCGAACAGCGCCGGGCGAATCACCTCGCGCGTAGCCTCAAACACAATCGCCAGTCGTTCATTGAGTGGCATGTCTTCTTTACGGTCCTGACTATTACCGCTATCGCTCAAACGCCGAATACAGTTTTCAACAATGATGACGGCGCCATCAATGATCAAACCAAAATCCAACGCTCCCAGGCTCATGAGGTTGGCGCTGGTTTTCGTTTGCACCATGCCGATGACGGTCATTAGCATGGCAATGGGGATAACCGCTGCAGTTAATAGCGCCGCCCGAATATTGCCTAAAAACAGGAAAAGCACCACAATAACCAGCAGCGCACCTTCCAACAGGTTTTTCTGCACGGTCTCCAGGGTTTTATCCACGAGGGTGGTTCGGTTATATACCGCCGTCACGGTGATGCCCTTGGGCAGGCTGACTTTAATCTCTTCCAGCTTGAGTGCGACATCGTTGGCCACTGTACGGCTATTTTCACCAATCAGCATAAATACCGTGCTCATCACCACCTCTCGGCCATTCTGAGTCGCGGCACCCGAGCGTAACTCTTTACCCAGGGTCACGCTGGCGACATCTTTCACCCGCACCGGAATCCCCTGTTGCTGGCGTATAACAATATTGCCAAGGTCATCCAGCGTACTGGCCTGACCAGGAACTCGCATCAGCCATTGCGCCCCATTGTGTTCGATGAAACCAACACCCCGGTTGTTATTGTTATTTTGTATCGCCTCAACAACGTCGGTGTAGCTTATTTGGTAAGCCAGTAATTTAGCGGGTTCAGGGGCGACTAATATTTCTTTTTTAAAGCCGCCAATGGGATTAATTTCAGCAACACCCGCGACTCGCATTAACTGCGGACGAATAATCCAGTCATGGGCTGAACGTAGATCCATCGGTGTTATCAGGCTGCCATCCTTGTTTTTAGCACCCGGCTCAGCATCGACGGTAAACATAAAGATTTCACCCAGTCCCGTGGCAATCGGGCCAAGAATCGGCTCTAAGGTGGCAGGCAGGTTACCTTTTGCCGTGCTCAGGCGTTCGCCAACTAACTGCCGGGCGAAATAGATATCGGTGCCATCTTCAAACACCACCGTCACTTGTGACAGGCCATATCGAGAGACAGAACGGGTATAGGAGAGCTTTGGTAGCCCCGCCATGGCAGTCTCTACGGGGAAACTCACCCGCTGTTCTGCTTCCAGTGGTGTGTAACCGGGTGCCGCCGTATTGATAACCACCTGAACGTTGGTAATATCGGGAACCGCATCAATGGGGAGTTGGGTAAATTTCCATACGCCCAGTCCCATTACCATCAGGACTAGCGCCATCACCAACCCGCGACGCGCGAGTGCAAATTTAATAATTGCTTCTAACATATTGAATCGCCTTTTGTGATCGCCTTGCTCGTAACAGCCATGTTCGTAACAGCCATGTTCGTAACAGTTTTGTTCGTAACAGCTTTGTTCTTAACAGCCTTGCTCTTAACAACCTTAGTGGTCATGAGACGCGCCGGACTTTTCAATATCGGCTTTAATGACATAGCTGTTTTCGCTGACATAGCGGGTGCCGCTTTCCAGCCCACCCAGTACCTCGGCCCATTCACCGGCTTGCAAACCAAGTTCAAGCATACGCACCTCGTACTCCTCGCCTATTTGCGCATACACCACGGTAAAATCCCGGAAGGCTTGCAGCCCGGTTCGTTTTACGGCTAATGCGGCGGCATGATTGCCAACGGTTATTTTTGCGTTGACGTGACGCCCTGGGCGTAGCAGCCCTTTTTGGTTGTCGAGCACGACGCGAACATTCACGGATTGATCCGCCTGCGTCATAAGGTTAATTTGAGAAATTTTACCGCTGACCGTATGGCCGCTAGTGGTATCCGTGATAGAGACCGGCGCACCCATTTTGACTTGCGCCAGATCGGCCGGAAATACCGACAACTCCGCCCATACCGAGCCGGTATCTATGATCGTAAACAGTTGACGTCCGTCCGTTTGCTCTCCGGCGTTGGCGTTACGCTGGGTGATGACACCCTTCATGGGCGCAACAATGGTAATTAATTGCAAGCTTTCATTACTTTCAACCGTGGCCAGTGTCTGGCCCTTTCGCACCCGTTCACCCAATGAAGCTGAAACGGATTTGATGACACCATCAAAACGGGCAGTGATGTTTCGTTGCCGTTCACGGTTTGTGGTAATCCGGCCATACACACTGACGGTTTCCTGTATCACCACAGAACCGGCCACCGTGGTACCTATTTCCAGGGCTTCGGCAACGGCGGTTTCAATTTTAGTGCGACCTTCAAAATTATCGTATTCCCAAGTGTGTGTGACACCGTTATGCGTGGCAGTAATCGTGACGACAAATGAATGAGGTTCGACGATAACCATATCTCCCCGCAACGCAGCGCCTTTCGGTTCAAAATTGATATCATCAACTTTGCCACCCGACTGGCCACTCAAGCGGGTTAATTTAATATTGAGGTCCACGTCCACTGGGCTGAGTGCCTTACCGTCAATCGTCGCCCAGGCGCGAAACTCAGGCGGTACGCCGGTCTCGAAAATAGCCAGCTCCAGGGTAAAGTCGCCATCTTTTAACAGCCGCCCCCGATTCGGGCCTTTTTCAGGCTCAACCTCAACCGCCTCACCATGGGCACCCTTTGACGAGCTGGGCTGTTCTGAGCTGGTGCCATTACAGGCGGTTAGCACAGTAACAAGCAATGTCGCCAGTAATGCTGACGACAGTTTTGACGGCAGTTTTGAAGACAATGTTGACGACAATTGTGCCGACGACAGGGACAGCCAGGTTTGGTGTGAGGATATTTTCAGTAGGTTATTCATTTTAGGCCTCATGAGTTTGGCTGTTTTAAAAGAGAAGTCGGTTGCGAAATACTCGCACCCGTCAATCGTTCAATTTCAATGATGTTGCGGTGAGCAGCAATGCTGGCTTCAACCAATGCATTATGTGCGTCCAGCAATTCTGCCTGAACACTGCGCAATTCAAGATAACTGTAGCGCCCAAGGTTATATGCCCGGCGAGTCTCGGTGAGTGCCTGCTCTAACGGTGGAATAATGTCACCACGTACCGTGCTGATAACATGCAGGCTATGCTGCAATTTTTCATACATCACATAAAGCGTCGTTTCAATACGAATACGGGCGGCGTGTTCTTCACTGTTTGTTTTTGCCAGGTTGGCACGCGCCTCAGCAATACGGCCCGGGTTACGGGTACGCTCGCCAAAGGGAATACTAAAACCTGCGACAAAGGATTGATCATTACCGTTATTGGTATGACGAATTCCCGCATTGACACGCCAGGTAGGTTTGTCTTGAGCAAGCGCAAGTTGTAATTCCGCTTTTTTTAACAAGCGGTCAGACAATAAGCGGGAGAACTCCGGGTTTTGTTGTAGTTGCGATTTGAGCGTGTCAAAGGAGGCCACTTGAACAAGCTGAGTAATGTCACCTTCAACCCGTGAAAAAGTCAGGCTCGTTTCCCCCCACTGAGCCGCCAGACGGCGATTCGCAGATAACAGTTCATGCTCAATATCTTCGCGTTCAAGTTTTCTGCGCGCCAATTCAGCTTGTGCTCTGGAGAGTTCAGCCTCCGGTGTCCTACCCCTTTTAACGCGTTTAGATACCGATTTAATCGTCTCCTCTGCGAGTTGCACGGTTTTATCGGCATATGCCCCACGCGCCTGGAAAGCAAGACTGATGAGATAACGACGTGCAGTTTCAGCCGCCGCATTCAGTTGCTTGATATCCGCTTCAACCTCAAATAAAGATGACCCTGCCAGTGCCGCATCAACGTAACGCTGACGACGGCCACGTTCAAGCACCCAGCCTATACTGAGGGTGGCAAGTGCACTGTCTACGCCAGTGTTATTGCCGGTACCTAAAACATCTTCCAGTTGGAAGCGCAATTCAGGGCTGGGCGCTAACCCCGCCTGTTGCACTCGCCCTTGTTGTGCCTTCAATTGAAAATCAAAGGTTCGCAGATCCGGGTTGTGTTCAAGCGTTTTGATCACCGCTTCCTGCAAACTAATTGTGCGCCTATCGGCCTCTGAGTCGGCGGCATAAGCAACACCGGTAATCGCGACAGCACTCAGAAACACCAGGTTTACGGCAACCCACCGCTTAACCCTTTGCTTCGGCATAAAACGGTCTCGGTATAAAAAAAACTCCCACATTACAGACTCCTTGCGTACGCTTGCTATTAAGCAGACGTAACGACATACATTTTAAAAAAATTAATTGATTTTCGGCTTCAGGCAAACAACATCGTTTTATCGTCCAGCAATAGAGCGAAAAACAGAGTCAAAACCGATAAAGGGAATTCTTCTGAGGGTGATAATTCGATGAGTTGTAGCCACATGCAGGCCACACAACTCCCGTAGAAAGCTAACGCTACGCTACGGCCAATATTCCTCAGAAGGAGTTAGTACGGTGGGGGTGCCCGCAAAGGCGGAGAAAGGAAGGAAAAACTGCGGAGAATGAGCGTGCTTTCGCGGCAACGCTGAACGCACTGTCGTGAAAAACCAAACACCATCAAACTCACAAGGAAAGCAAATAGCGCCAGCGTTAAAACATGATGATTAGCGCTTTTTAATAACCCGTCAGGAGTGATATTGACCTCAGACACCACGCCATTGTGATGATCATTGTGGGATGAATCATGCGCGTAATGCACATCACTCAAATGGGAATGGTCGCTGTTTTGAGCAAAACTCGCGTCAGCAATGTCACTGTCAACGATAGAGTGGCTATGGCTTTGGCTATGGCTTTGGCGATGAGAGTCATCATGCCCATGATCTAATTGATGAAAATGCAGCACAACTCCCTGCGCACACAACAACGCCAACGCCAGCAATAAGCTCAACGATAGCAATGTCTGTTTATTTATCTGACGAAAATAGCGCATACCATTACCATGGTACCCATCTAAAAAGCCAAAAGCAACTCTCTGCTATAAAACGGATTGTAAACCCACCGCTACGGCGATTCAGAGTACCGGCCAGAGTACCGGTCAGATTAACGACCAGAGTACCGACAAATTCCCAATACCACATATTGGTAAGGGCAGGTTTCAAACCTGCCCTTAGGTGGTCATACACATCACCGTTATCATTTTTGACAATGCCGGGAATGAAAAGGTGATTATGAATTGCCAGCGTTTGACTAAGAAAAATACAGGTGATACCACCATCACCTCTTTTCAAGGTGTTCATCCTTGCAGGTTAACCCCTGTTTTCCCAGTGGGGAAAATTGTGCCGTCGTAATCAACACTGATGACCGCTTTCATTACACCTTCCTGAGTAATATGAGCAATCATTTGCACCATAAAGGCCAAGGGGTTATCGAAGTGATCAATAGTCCCCCCCCCTTCCCTTTTCGTGCGAAGTACAACTTCAGGTTAGAGATACAAAGATATTTAGTATTATTGTCCTTGGAATTCACATTGGGTGGAAATGGGTGGACACGTATTTTGTGCCCACGTTCTCTGGTTTCCACAATCCTCTCTGGGAATCCATATTTTATTCTGTTAATTCACCCACCGTATGCCTTGAGATTGGTATTGAGAGATGGTATCTACGAAATATCCGGTGATGCCGAGCCATCCACCAAATGTAAAATACTCGCCGCCGATATACCCGGTAATGACCGGCCATCCACCGAATGTAAAAACAGAACCGTTAACCCATCTTTACTATTTATTCACTGTAAAGACGTTTGATTATTGTAAAGGCGCTTGAATAATTCAATGCGTTCTTTATTCACTCCTGCATCACTGCGTCCTACTCTGGAGGCCGAACGTAGATGAATCAGTTGTTCGCTGGTATCTATCCGTATTTCCAGGTCATCAACAAAGCCAAAAATAGCGGAGGAAAATGTAGCGGAAATATAGTTGTCGTTTTCTTTCTGAATGATGCCTCCCATATCGTTGATCGTATTTTTCAACAGTGGCAACGGTTCAAAAGTCATGTTTTTAGCTATCGTGATGGGTTTTATGTAATGAGTCACATCACTGATATTTTCTGAGGAAACACAATTAGGTTTATCGGGACAATTCGCTAAATGTCCATCCACTAAGCCAGGCGCTTCTCCAGACTTAGAGGAAAAACCCAACATAAAGAAAATGACAACGGGAGCAAGCAATAAAACCAGTATAACAATGAGTGCAGTTTTCATTAGTGACAATCTCTTATTGACCTATTGCGGGTCGTGTAATCAACAAAAAGCTATTTTCTACTGGTATACATACTAATGCACCCGTAGAAAAGGATACCCTGTATTCTGAATGCAGGGTATCCTTTTTCTTGTGTACCACGTTAGCAAGCCGGTGAGAAAAACATTAACATCTCTTTCTCCCCCAGCCTCCTTTACAAGAACCACCTATAACCACATATAACAACGAAGAACGCATTAAAATAATGCATAAAGAGATACCCAATAGCATTATTATTGTACATTAACCGCGGACTAATCTTTCCGGTTTAATCGCCCACCATATAAACCACACAAAAAAAAATTGTATCGGCAGGCGAATATAGAGGTAAATTTCCGGTATATCTGAAAACTGTTCTGGATGTAATGCCATATTGATATTAACGGGAAACACCGCAACACATAAAGCAATCAAACCATAGCCCGCCAGTAAACGCGATTGGGGTATCAATATGCCAACGGCACCCAACAACTCAAACATGCCACTGACAATGACGATTTCCTGGTGATATTTCAAATAACTCGGCATTGATGCCACAAAAAAATCGGTCAACAGAAAGTGGGACGCGCTCCCAATTATGAAGAACAGTGCAATAAGAAGCAGTGGGATTCTGGGCATAGATACTGTCGGCAATTATGTAAATTAACCGTGAGTATATCTGAAATATCTACTGCCTCGTAACAATGCCTATAACAATGCTTGTAACAATGTTTGTAACAATGTTTGTAACAATGTTTGTAACAACGTTCTGTAAAGGCGCACTCCCATTTTTCCCCAAAAAAGCTATATTAGGCCATGTGTAGATCACGTTGCGCAGCTACGTGACGATCATGTTGAACAGAGAACATAAGCGCTCGATTAAGCCATTGCGTCACGTAGCTGCGCAACATGACCTACTAAAAATAGACCGAATTTCCTGAGCGAGTGGCTCGTTACAACATAACGCCCTCGCAGCCCCCCTAGTACTAATAAAATTGTCGCGATCAGGCAGGTGGTTGAGTCATGTTCGATTATCGTCACTGAGGCAAATGCCGTTCTTGCCCCTATTCATGACAGGATGCCCGTTATTATCTCCTCAACCGATGATGACACCTGGTTAAACCCCGACCTGCAAGACCCCGAAACAGTGAATAATTTTCTGTTGCCCTATCCTGCCGCTGAGATGTTAGCCTACCCGGTTAACCGACGAATGAATAACCCCCGCTATACCGCCGCCGATGGTATCCAACCTTTAAGTTAAGGACTCGCCAAAAACAGTAGTGGGTAACACGGGGTAAGCATAAGGCAAGCACAGGGTAAACGTAGGTAAGGTAATTCTCGAATAAGTAGTCATGAACGCTCGCAAAGGCGCTAAGCTCGCCAAGGAAAAGCGGTTAGCCAACAAGGCCATTCAATATACATCTGCCCTCAACGATGAACTCGTTTTCTATCATTTCCACCGCCCCCTTTGCGTACTTAGCGGCTTTGCGAGAGCATTCATCGGATGAATGCCCATAGTGACGACTTATTTTATGAGTATTACGCCTTGATTGTTTCCCCAATGCGAATGTAGCCTATGTGATAAATAGGTGACTTCTCGTGCCTATAGTTTTTAACAGGTTAATTGACATTGGAACCGCCATGATGAAGTCGCTCTTACTAATTGCAATCGCTTACGCCACATTCTCGTTGACAGTTTCTGCTGAAACCTCAACAACGCTCTCTGCATCGTTCTCCAGCCCAACACAACAAGCCCGGCTGCTCGAACTCTATACGTCGGAAGGCTGTAGTAGCTGCCCGCCAGCGGATGAATGGCTGAGTACCTTAAAAGACCATCCTCAACTGTGGAAAACCTTCATTCCCGTTGCCTTTCATGTGGATTATTGGAATTACCTGGGCTGGAAGGATGAATTTTCAAAAGCGGAATATACCCAGCGCCAACGAAATTATGCACGGTTTAGTAATCTCAGCACCATTTACACACCGGGCTTTTTGCTCAATGGCAAGGAGTGGCGCAGCCGAACCCGAAATCGTACCTTGAATGAGGGTCTGGGTGAGAATGTCGGCCCTCTGGACATCCAAATTGCTGACGGCGTTATCACCGCACACTTTCGTCCGGAAAAACCCGTATCGGGCCCGCTCACCTTAAATATCGCGTGGATGGGTTTTGATATTGTGACGAAAGTCCAGAATGGTGAAAACGAAGGAAGAGACCTCCAGCATGACTTCGTTAGCTTCCAGACAGAAGCCATTCAAGGCGTTGCTGCAGGCGATATCTACCGCTGGCGGTTCACCGCAAACGTTCCCATAAAGCTCCCCGAGAAAAAGGGCGTTGCTTTTTGGATAACCGACGGCAATAACCCAACACCGGTTCAAGCGACGGGTGGGTGGTTTTAGCCCATAAAACACGCCAATTAATCCTTTTAGGGGCGTAAAAGCCCCTTTTCCCCTCTTTTACCCCTTTTTATAACCATCTTCCACCTCTTTTTTACCCCCTTCCCCCTAACCCCTCCCCTTAAAAGCCTCTAATATGCCCGGCTAGGCCTATAGATGACGGCCTTTGGAAAAGGGCATAAAATGTCTTAATACTTTATCTCGCTGGCCGATGAAAAACATTATATGTTGATTATTCCTTACAGTGCCGAGCTCAGCTTGGCCAAAACCCCTGTTGTCACCTACGTTGTCATTGTCCTGTGCTTGCTGATTTACATTATGCAGGCCAACAATAAGGAAGAGATTGCGGAAGCCCTCCAGCCATTTTGTAACCAAATTTATGATGAAACCCTGGAGCCTGATGATCTCGATTTTCTCGGCGAAAATAGATCCACTTGCGTTTCATTTCTCTACAGTGTGCATGCACAACCCGATAAAGACATTATTGAACGCTGGATAAAAGAACGTAATGTAGCAACGCATACCTTTACCTACGAAGAAATTCTTGACGTAATAGAAATCGCAAAAGAACACCATGCCGATTTTAGTGAAAAGGCTCCCGCCAGTCTGGATGCCCGGCTCATGTACGACCCCTCGTCCTGGGGCCCCATTACCACGATAACCTCCGCACTCGCTCATGCTGACTGGTGGCATGTGCTCGGCAATTTGATTTTCTTTTTTGCCTTTGCCGCCGCCATAGAAACATTGCTCGATAACAAATTCCATTACATCGGTTTTATGGCGATGGTGGCATTAGTCAATGCCGTCACTTATTCAGCCTCTATTGCGGTGATTAATGGGCCAGCCATACCGTCATTAGGTTTGTCCGGTGTGGTGATGGGGGTGATTGGTTTAGCGGCATACCTGATGCCCAAGGCTCGTATCCGCACGTTTATCTGGGTGATCATCTTCTTTGTTAGAGCCTTCCCCATGCCCGCCTGGATACTGGCGGCCTGGTTTATCGGTTGGGATGCCTACAACCTCATGATGTATTCTGACCATGGTGGGGTTAACCTTATCGCCCATGTTAGCGGCGGTTTCGCGGGGTATTTTTACGGCTTCTTCTTTTTAAAGGGGCGTCGGGAAATGATCACGGATGAACTGAATGAAGAAATCCAGTTCAGAAAAAACACCCGTAAAAACATCTTCTCGAATACAAACTCCTACCGAGGGGGTGATAAATGTTTACAACAGACTGAGGAAAAAGACGCAAAACGCGAATACGCCAAGTACAGTCAAAAACTGTACCGTTACGTCAATGTAGGCAGTAGTCATGAAGCCATCGTGCTATTCCTGAAGGAATATGATCATTACAAAGACAGTATCGAAATTTACGAAGAGCTGTTTAATGATATTGAAGGCTGGAAAAAGTGCCGGGCATTGATGTGTCTGGGACGGCTAATTATTAATTTACATCTTGAAAAAAATAATAAAAAAGAGGCATTAACAATGGCCCAGCGTTGCCTCAACATACAAGAAGACTTTGTTTTTGCTGACCCCAAAGAAGCATTAAACCTTGCGCTATATGCCATGGAATGTCAGCGTTACCCATTGGCGCATCAAATCATCAACCGGGCAGACCTGCGCTACGGCGAAAGTATTGACCTCATATACAGCCTGCTACTGGAAGCCCAGCTGTTACTCCTTCACCTGGACAAACGTGATGAAGCCAAGGTTGTTCTCAAAAGGCTGATCGACAAAAAACCCATGTCCTACCGGAAAGATATTGCCTCATTGATCAAGGTATACAAACACGGCTAAGTACCACTTGTGCAGGCTCACGCCCTACTCTCGTCACGCGCTTACGAACATTCGCACTTAACACGCCACTTAGGTATAATACGGCCTCAACTTCTGGCGCACTTCGGTCTGCGCCTGTTTTCACAGTGGTAATCCTTCCCGATTAACCGCAGAACACACAAGTAAGTTTCCGCCTAGACCGACCCAGGCCATGTGCCTTGGGCAGGCCGATCTCTGGAGATCATCGCAATATGTCATTTGAATCCCTCGGCCTTCGCGCCGAAATACTCCGTGCTGTATCCGAAAAAGGCTATAGCACCCCTACTCCCATCCAGCAACAAGCTATACCACCTATATTGGAAGGGCGCGACATCATGGGGGGAGCGCAAACCGGCACGGGTAAAACCGCAGGCTTTACGCTGCCGCTCTTGCACCGTTTAATGGCCCTTAAAGAAAATGCCGACAATAACACCAACAGCAACAACTCAAACAAAGGCCGTCGTGCACTCCGTGCCCTGGTGCTAACACCCACTCGCGAACTGGCTGCACAAGTCGCCGAAAGCGTACACCTCTACGGTAAGTATCTGCCATTAAAGTCGACTGTCATTTTTGGCGGTGTCAGCATTAATCCTCAGATTAAAAAGTTACGTGATGGCATCGACATTTTAGTCGCCACACCAGGACGCTTGCTGGACCACGTTAACCAAAAAACCGTAGACCTGTCACAGATCGACATCCTGGTTTTAGACGAAGCAGACAGGATGCTCGACATGGGCTTTATCCGCGATATCCGTAAAGTGCTCGCGCTGATACCCCGGCAGAAACAAACCTTGTTGTTCTCTGCGACCTTTTCCAACGAGATCAAACGACTCGCACAGGATTTACTGAATTCTCCTGCGCTGATTGAAGTGGCCCGTCATAACACCGCCACCGAGACCGTCACTCAGGTTATCCATCCTGTTGATAAAATACGCAAACGTGAATTGTTGTCACACCTGATTGGTTCCAATAACTGGAAGCAAGTGCTCGTATTCACGCGCACTAAACATGGTGCCAATCGTTTGTCTGAACAACTCAAAACCGACGGTATTACCGCCGCAGCGATTCACGGCAACAAAAGCCAAGGGGCTCGTACCAAGGCTCTGGCCGATTTTAAAGCCGGCAGAATTTGCGTACTGGTTGCCACAGACATCGCCGCGCGCGGTCTTGATATTGACCAGTTACCCCACGTTGTTAATTATGAACTGCCCAACGTCGCCGAAGACTATGTGCACCGTATCGGTCGTACTGGTCGTGCAGGCAACGAAGGTGAAGCCATGTCACTGGTCTGTGTCGACGAGTTAAAGTTGCTGAGAGACATTGAACGCCTCATCAAGAAAGAAATTCCTAAAGTGGTGTTTGAAGACTACCGGCCTGACCCATCAATACGTCCAGAGCCCATTAATAATGGCCGTGGCAAACAGTCACAACATTCGAGAAAGCAAAATGGAAGCAGAACAAACTCGAATAGCAACAGCCCCCGATCCAACGCTAATGGACGTTCAAACAGCCGTCCAAATGGTCAGAGAAGCTCTGGCAACCGTTCAAGCCAGCGCACTCAAAGCGCACGTTAACTAGCAATGGGCCCAGTGACAATAACATTCATTCCGGCAAAAGCCGGAATGAATTTCACTATTTAGTCACTGGGCCATATTGTGAAAAAAACGGCCATTTTTGCCGATGTACAGAACATTTATTACACCACCCGGCAAGCCTATGGGCGACAGTTCAATTATCGAAAGCTTTGGCAGCAAGTCAGTGCACAGGGGATCATTGTTGCCGCAACGGCCTATGCCACACAGCGCAGTGACGACAAACAACACAAGTTCCAAAATGCCCTTAAACACATTGGTTTCAACGTAAAACTAAAACCGTATATTCAACGCAGTGACGGTTCTGCCAAAGGTGACTGGGACGTCGGCATTACCATCGACATCATGGAAACCGCGAAACAGGTAGACACCGTGGTGCTACTCTCAGGCGATGGCGATTTCGACCGGTTACTCGAAAAAATCCGTGACGACTACGGCGTGCAAACAGAAGTCTACGGCGTCCCGGCACTAACGGCTAAATCCCTTATTGATGCCACTAGCTTGTACCACCCTATAAACGACGACTTGTTACAATAGCATTGGCAACAGTAACAATACGACAACGATAACGACAGTAACAACCATGGCGACCCTATGAAACTACTAATACGCAACCTTGCCCGCACTACCACCGAAGCTGAATTACAGGCGATGTTCGAGCCCTACGGCACCATACAATCCTGCACATTGGTTATCGACAAGGAAACCGGGAAATCCAAAGGATTCGGGTTTGTCGAAATGCCAATGCCAGGTGAAGCAAAGGCCGCGATTAAAAACCTCAACTACACCGAAGTCGATGGCACTAAAATCCGCGTAAAAAAGGCCGAGCCTAAACCAGGCGAGCAACCAGATTCAAATGAGTCGTCATAAATAACGACGCGGAAAGAAACCTCGTTAGCATTAGATTATTCCGGTGTCGAGAAGTAGGCCACTTCTTTCAATAGCATATGGCTTAAAATCAACCGGTCATAAGCCGGTAGATCACGCAAATGCTCAGACTGACTCAGATGAGTCATAAATGATTCATACGCGGGAAAGCCATCAATATTAATCATTTTTTCTGATTTTTTAGTCTCAAACCGCGCCCAGTTGTTCCTCAGCTTTTCTGGTAAGCCTTTTTGGCTAATAATAATTTGCTGCGACGGATCAAACTTTCGAACTAATATTAAATTCTCCAGGCGATTGGGTATTCCATCATGGCAATGTATATCGTGTAATTGATAATACTCAGATAAGTGCTCGCTACCTTTTCGATACATCACCGTTTTCATCGAGTAAATAGCATTTTTCTCTGCTAAAACAAACTTAAAGCTCAGCCCCAACCCCGTACCAAATATATTGGCACCCAATTTCACATCCGCAGAGCTACTGATTCTACAGCGTAAAGCATTAAGAGAAGCGATAAAGCTTACTATTTTCTTTGTCGTTTCCCCGGTTTTTTGGCTCATGAGAGTGCTGAATTTTTCCAAATACTTCTGGGTAAACTCAGAAGGGCTGCTTCGGTAGATAACCGGCGGAGCATTGTGCAAATGCTTTGACAAGCGGACAAGGTGTTTTCCATCCACCATAGGCTTGAATAAACGCCCTACCTGAAAAGGGCCAACACTGTCATTCTCTGGGTACACACGAACGGTATAATAATCACCCTGCTCACCGATAACTTCGAGGGGCGTAGAACTTGTTTTTGTCGAGGCACACGACACTTTTAGCAACACCTTGTCTGAATTGATTTCACGGATGTTAATGGTATAGCGCAATGTTATTAATAACTCTCGTTCATCCAGCACCGAAATCAGGTCCCGTTTAATGTAACCCGAAAAACCCGTATTCGATCTTACATAAACGTAATACTCGTATTTCTGCGCATTGTAATTAAAGATTTTTTTGAGCTTATTGGTATCATTAAAGTAAACAATGGTTCCAATCGGTAAATAACCTACGCGGTCACGTCGTGTCCGGTTTCCCTGCGGTTCTTGCCCCAACAAAACAGCACCAAAGTGAACATAGGCTTTATTTGATTCAGCAACCGCCGTCGTCACCACACCCAAATAAATCAGTATGATAAAAATAAAATGGCAGAATAGTTTGTTACGTCGCATTCTACCTCCGAGGCAGTATCGAATTAGTATCGAATTAGTACCGGTCTTAGCACCAATATTAATACCTGTTTAGAACCGATTGATTACCATAAATCATCATGAATTTGGAACACTGACCAGGACACATCACAATACCGGCTACAGGGTGAAATAAAATGTAGCGCCTTTGTCGGTTTCACCTTCTGCCCACACTCTGCCACCATGCCGATGAATACTGCGCGCGACCGATGCCAAACCAATGCCACTGCCCGGAAAGTCATCAACATTATGCAATCGCTGAAACGCGCCAAACAGCTTATCGACATATTGCATCTCAAACCCGGCCCCGTTGTCTTCGATGTAATAAACCGTCTCACCATTTTGCACCGTCACACCAAACGCGATACGCGCCTGTTCAGTTTTGGCGGTAAACTTAAGCGCATTGCCTAACAGATTATCAAAAACAATCCCCAATAATCGCGGATCACCATCCGCGACAACATCCGGCTGAATGAAAATTTCCGCTTTCCAATCCGGGTCTGTTTCCCGTAACTTCATAATTTCAGCTTCTGCCAAAACACTGAGGTTAATCGTTTCCCGATTTAATTTTTCATGATTTAAGCGGGAAAGTTCCAGCATTCCATCAATCAGTTCATCCATGTGCCGCACCGCCTTGCGGATACGCTGCAAATTACCCTGTCCTTCTTCCCCCAGTTGTTCTGCACAATCTTCCATTAAAATCTGGCTAAATCCATCTACACGTCTCAAAGGGGCACGCAGATCGTGCGAAACAGAATAGTTAAAGGCTTCCATTTCTTTGTTAACCGCTTCCAGCTCTTGGGTACGCTGCGCCACACGCTTTTCCAATTGTGCATTGAGGTCATACAAGGCTAATTCTTTTTCCACAAGCGCACGGTTTTTTTGTTCTATTTCTTCCAGTTTGTCTTCCAGTTTATGCACTAACCGCACATTGTACTGGCGATAAAAATCTTCCTCGCCCAATTCGGCGGGTGACGTCTTCGGTAAAGACTGTTGATGTCCCATTGCCAGTATCGTGTCGATTTCATTCAGTAAAACGTGCGACTCTTGCGGCTTGACCAAAAATAAATCGGCACCCAGGCTAAGGGAAAATGCTTTATCCTTGGGTTCTGTATAAGTTGCGGTATAAAAAATAAAGGGTATTATTTTCAGCTGCACGTCTGTTTTCCACACCCGACACAAGGCAAAACCGTCCATCACCGGCATGAGTATGTCGGAAATAATCAAATCCGGGGGATTATTGCGAGCACTTTCGAGCCCTTGCTCACCATTCGCCGCTTCGCTCACCTCGTAGCCTTTAGCGCCGAGTAAAACACGCAATAAATAAAGATTTTCAGGTTTATCATCAACGATTAACACCTTGATTACTGTCTTTTCTGTCATAACCGGGTCTCCAACAAATAGCCTTCTACTTTACCGACAAAATTTTCCGGGTCGATGGGTTTTTCGATGTAACCATCACAACCCGCCGCCAAAATACGTTCGCGATCACCACTCATGGCCCGCGCCGTCAGCGCAACCACACATGGCGCAGAAGCCTGGTTTTTAATACACCGTGTAGCCTCTAAGCCGTCCATTCCCGGCATTTGAATATCCATCAAAATCAAAACCGGTTTTTCAGCTTGATTCACCGCCACAGCGTCCTCACCATTGCGTGCTTCGCTCACGGTATAACCCTTTTGCTCCAACAAATATCGCGCTAAATAAAGATTTTGCGCATTGTCGTCAACGACAAGAATGGATACTGCAGCCATACTTTTCCCCTAATATTTACACATGCCTTGTTTATGTTTTAACGACACGTTTTCTCAATATAGCACTGCCATAAATAATGACTTAAAAGCTGATTAGAAAGCTAACGGGAAGGTTACCTTGGGCCATATATTGTTTTAAACCCGGCCAGTAGTAGAATCTTCGTGCTGTACATTTGGCGTTTCTCTGCCAGCCACGACACTTGGCAACCTAATACGAAAAACAGTCCCTTCACCAAGGACACTACGACTCACCATAATATCGCCGCCCAACAAATCGACAAAACGCTGGCAAATGGCCAGACCAAGGCCAGTGCCTTCGTACTCCCGCGTTACACGAGTATCCGCCTGCTCAAAGGTATTAAAGATACGGGTCTGGTCAGACTCAGCAATCCCAATCCCGGTATCCGACACCTCTATAACGACGCCGTCATCCACCTGCCGACAGAATAATGTCACTGAACCCACGTCTGTAAACTTAATGGCGTTACCCAACAGGTTAACCAAAATCTGCCGAAGTTTGCCGCGATCCGTGAATAAACTGTCCGGACAATTCCCCTCGCGTCGTAGAACGAGCCCTTTTGCATTGGCCAGAGGTTGCATGAGTGCGATAAGCTCTTTGAGCAATGGCGCGAGCTGAAACGGCTCACTCACCAGCTCGACTCTACCTGCCTCCACTTTGGACAGATCAAGGATGTCGTTAATGAGCGCCAATAAATGTCGGGCGGAGCTGTAAACCATACCCAGTTGTTTACTCTGCTCTTCATTAACCGGCCCCACGATGCCGTCTTTCAAAATACCGGTAAAACCAATAATTGAATTCAGCGGAGTACGCAGTTCGTGGCTCATATTAGAGAGAAATTCAGACTTACTGCGGTTCGCTCGCTCTGCGTGATCACGCGCAGTCGCTAAGTCCCGTTCCATTTTCATGCGTTCGGTAAGATTAACCAAAATGCCCAGGGATACCGTTTGGTGCCCCATTTTAATCAGCATAACGGATAATAGCCCTTCCAATATTTTGCCGGAATCAACACGAAAAGCGATAGTCCGCTCCCGCACTTGGCCGTGTGCAGATAATTCCTGCATCACCGCATCACGTTCCTCAAGATGCAGGTAAAACTCCTGCATTTTACGACCTACGATGGTACCGTCAGCACTCTCAATTTCCTGCTCGGCATGGGGGTTAGCAATAAGGATTTCACCGTTCAGCGATGCCACCACAATGGACAGCGGAATATTGTTCAAAATGGTTTTCAATTGCTTCTCGTTTTCACGCAATGCGGCCTCAGTTTCATGGCGTAACTGAATCTCGCGTTGTAAACGACGGTTCCACCACAAAATAATACCGAGAATCGGCAGCACAATCAGAACCGTGATCAGCACCGCCCGCCACAGTGTTCGGTTGTCCACCGTCTGGGTGTGCTCAAAACGCACAGCAAACCAGCGGTTTTTAATGTCCTGACGCTGTTGTGGTGTAACCTGAGCAATTGCCTTGTTAAGTATCCCCACTAATTGTGGCCAATCCTTACGCACACCAATACGTTGCTCAAAATTGTAAGGCGTCGGTGCTGCAACCTTAATATCGCTCATGCCCAGCTTGTCCAACACCCAGGATGCTGCATTGAGGTTTCCGACATAAGCATCCACCTCTCCCCCACTCAGGGCATATAAGGCTTCAGTTGTATTAGCATAGGTGCGTAAAACGATTCCGGGATGCTTGCGCCGCAATAAATCCTCCGTCGCGTAGGATTTTTCCACCGCCACCGGTTTACCCTGCAAGTCCGCCAGGCTGGTGACAAACTGGCTGTCCGCACGGACAAAAATCACGTAGGGATACACAAAATAAGGTTCGGTAAAACGAAGATACTCCTGACGTTCCTGCGTCAGTCTGACCGCTGGCAAGACATCAACCTCCTGGTGACGGGCCTTATCCATCACCGCCTGCCAGCTCAGCCCAGGCAGTGGCGTCATGGAAATACCCAAGGGATCACTCAAGGCAGTAATCACATCTGCCCCAATGCCACGATAACGTCCCTGCTCATCAATGAACTCAAACGGTGGCCAGTCCGGGTCCACCCCCAAACGAATGGCGGGATGATCCGCCAGCCACTGTTTTTCCGTTACGGATAACTGCAAAGTGGCAGCTTCGTCGTTGGTCCATTCCAGCCCCAACCATTTGCGGGTAATAGCACGACGTTCCCTGTCCGTGATCTTCTCCATGTAAAAATTGATATTCTCTAATAGCTCAGTGCGTCCCTTTTTCACACCCGCCTGATAAGCCCGCGTATAAAGCGGTTGCTCAAAATGACGATAGTGATTGGGAAAGCCATTTTTTGTCAGAAAACGCGACAAATAAAGAGGCTGGGTCACGAATACGGAAATATCACCGCGTTCCGCTGCCTCAAACAAACGCTGGTAACCTTTAAACAACACCCTTTTCACATTGGGGAACTGCTCACGCAAATAATCTTCGTGAAAACTGCCCTGCGTAACACCCACACGAAAGTTCGGCAAATCAGCCACACTCGACAGCCCGGCAAGCTCATCATTGAAATACAAATGGTAAGGACTACTGAGAATGGAAGAGGAAAAATCAAGAAATTCAGCACGACGCTGATTAGGAAACAAACCCGCAATAATATCCCCAGTGCCATCACGCACCATGGACTGGGTCTCACGACTGTAAGCACCCACAAAACGAACCGGAATGTTGGATTTTTTCGACCACAAACGCCAAACATCAACAAGAATACCGTCCGGCTCACCATCCGCATTTTTAAACTGAATAGGCGCACTATCCAGCCGATAGGTCACCACCAGGCTAGTAGGCTCAGCAGTCAGCGGCAGAGGAACCTGAGCATCCTGCGCCACCACAACACCGCTCGCGCCCAAAAGCCTTAGAATAATGTACAGAAAACCTGAAATCCGTGTCACTGCTTGTATACGTCCTTTAAAAATGATGAAAACCGTATTACCGCGTTCTCGGAAAAAGAATACCGCAAAAGAACACTTTACGAAAACAATACATTACTAAAATGAAGTGGCGGGCGATCAAATATTGACCACACCTGAAAACCGGCAATCACCCGTCGTAAAGGACAATATATCGAAATAATAAAGAATACCCAACAGATATTGTTGGTTTATTACCATCGAAAGCCTAAACAGGATAGCTAAAGTATCAGCTCATTATTCAGTGATGCTGAACATATACAATCTGTTTGATAAAATATATTCCAACGCCCCGTTTTCAAGAAAATTTTTCGCCCTCAATGAAACACCCCAAACCGGTCGACTCACAACAATTACGTTTAATTGGCGGCTTGAATAAATTAGAGCATCTTGATAAGGGAAGCTGAGGGCTAGTGCTGAGGACTGAGTTTTGTAGACACGTTGCGCCGCTACGTGACGCAATGGTTTATTCGAGCACACATGTGCTCGGCTGGAAAGGATCGTCACGTAGCTTCGCAACATCTACAGGGTTGAGGGTTGAGGGCTAATGCTCAGGACTGAGTTTTGTAGTCACGTTGCGCCGCTACGTGACGCAACGGCTTATTCGAGCACACTTGTTCTCGGCTGGAAATGATCGTCACGTAGCTTCGCAACATGACCTACAGGGTTGAGTGCTGAGCCATGCTTTGTCGTAGACGGATTCGTTGTGGTTGCGGTTGGCATCGTTGTTGGCGGTGATACGGACAACAGTGTCATAATCCATTTGGGTAAAAGGTGCCATCGCTGTAAGTAGTGCAGGATTGACGATTTAGAGCGTCGTAAACGTAAGTTTGGCATGATACCTTTTCCTTAAAGTATTCATTTTAATAGTAAAAAGTGCCATCAAGCACAATTATTGGCATATTTACTACTCATTTCCCAATGATTTCATATGGTTAGCGTGGTCCGGCCCGGTTAATCCTGCGGTTGATCCTGGATCTCAATACCCATAAAAATTACCGTGAGCTAAGGATGCGCTAGCTGGCCCCCACCGGTTCTAACCTTGCGCATTAAAAGGTTAATATTTATTGTTATTCAACCTAAAAATAATAAATTATATCGTCATGTAGACCACGGCTTTCCAAATAGGCCAAAGCTTCCGAGCTTTGTTTCAGGGGCTCGTGATAAAAGTCGATCACCCGTGTTAACAGGGCTTGTTCGTCGGCGGTAGTGAGTAAAGCCGCATCCAGTTTGGGTGGAGTGCTGTGAGACTCCGGCTTTGTCTTAATATTAGTTTCAGCAGCTAAAGAAGGGAGTTGGTTATTTTTCAGTAAGTCCACCGCATGACGGAAGGAAACGCCCTCCTTCTTCATCACCCAGTCGATCACTGACCCACCTTCGTTACAGGCACCCAGACAATGCCAGAGATTCTTTTCAGGACTGATCACCAG
>NVUB02000033.1 GCA_002401775.2 Ectothiorhodospiraceae bacterium | reverse complement strand
GTTATTACAACCATGATCGACCGCATAGTTTTAATGATTATTTATCGCCAATTAAGTTCGAACAAGTGCGGCTGGATCAGATTATTGAGATTGAGAATAGTCTAGGTACGAAATAGTGTTGACACTCCATAAATATGCCAACATTGGTGTTTGAAAGCACTTTTTCGCAATCAAAAAGGTTACTTTAAGGCAGAGTGGAACATACCGAGCGGGTAATAAGGATACTCTAAGAAAATCATCGTAAATATCAATTTACCGCTAAATTTTTTTCTTAATGGCTATTTTTTAGTGGTTTAACACGGAAGTTGAAGGTGAAAATGCTGGTATTTCCCGATATTCTATAATGCAGACGTGTGTAGCCCTCAGTGAGGCGCTGATCTCTATTTCATCGTTGTGAAGATTGATTTGTCAGTTAGGAAAGTATTGTTTACAACTGAATATACCCGGCGTTCGTTCGTAGCCGAGTTTTTTGCAGGCTTCTTTGAGTTTGCTGACGCTACCTACCATTCCTTTAAAAGGACTTTCAAAGTTTTTGGTAAGATACAGCCAGTGTTTTGATTCAATGTTGAGACGATTCAGAATAGGAGGCGTGTTTTCTGGAATAGCCCCGCGTTTGTCTTCTCGAAGTATCCGGTCTGTACAGTCAACCAGTTCCAGGTAATCCGTCAGGCGGAAGGGTAATCCTTTTGGCATGTCTTCTTTAGGGTTTCAACCTGATTTTTCAAAACCACAGGCTAAATTTCGCTTCCTTACCATCATGAGGAAGAAAATAATCCATTTTTGAGACATTTTTTCTTAAAACTTGCCGACAAACCACTGGCTTTTGAGCGTTGAAAACAGCCGCGATTTTACGGCAACTTCCGTCCGACATTAATGCTTTGAGGCGAATGACCTCGTCTTTAACCCAGGGTGGTTTCGGTGCCGTGAGTCGAAAACTGTTTGGTAATCGTTCGGCAGCGCGACGTCTACCACACCCGTGTTGCTTAGCGATAAATGCGAAAGCCAGATTGGCCCAAAAATGCGAAAGAATGAATAAAAAGAGGGTAAGAAAACCGATAAACGGTATGATCAACAACAGGTACAGTATGGTTGAATTTTGTTACTCTGAAACCCCGGCCAGGTACCGCCATAAGAAACCAGCTTTTGGTGCTGGATTTAAATCTTTCATTTGTATTCTCCATACCCCTCGTGTCGTGCATTTGTTGATGGTGTCCACATAGTCACGCCACTTTGGGGAATGTAAATTTTTTAACGTCTTTGAGCCTAGTCTTGTTTTCTTTTTGCGCCGTCCATAAGTCGTATTGGGCTTGCATTGCCAGCCAACTACCGGGAGACCTACCGAGCGTCTTGGAGAGTCTTAGCGCCATTTCTGCTGAGATTGAGCCGCCATTTAGCAGGCGGCCAAAAGTCGACGGCGATACCCCCAGAGCTTTAGCTACCATCCTCTCGCTGACTCCCTCGAATGGATCGATGTATGTACGCCGGATAAAGCCCCCGGGATGGGACGGGTTGTGCATTTTCATTAGTGATAATCCTCATAGTTAACCACGCAGATTAACTGCTCAAAGCCCTCTGATATTTACGATTCTTTAACGGGTACTAACCTACTGTAAACATAACCGGGAAGAAGGGGTTAGGTGGCGAATTCAACTCCAAGCGCACCACTTAGTCAGCTGTTAAAAACCTGGAATGTCAATATCATCTTTAGACTCGGAATATTGGCCGCTTCCACCATAGCAACCGCCGTTATCACCACCCTCCGAGTTTCAATCCGTATTCAGCCCGTGATGCAATATTAGATTACATCCCAACCATGATCAAAAAGTAAATCCCAAATGTCTTTGCCTGTTTTTGGACAAAACCAGTCAATCACTGCGCCACCATCAGTAACATTCAAGCTTGAAGCGCACCTGTCAAAAAGAGCCTCGCTCCGATTGTCGGGTAAATGTCTCGAATGATATCGAATCCCATCAAGATTGTTTGGATGACTATGTATCCAAAGCGACCATTGCTGGGGATCTGAATATGGTTTTGGAGATGTGTTAATATTGTTGTCGAGGCCAAGGCGTGGCAATCCGCTTCCACACAACTCACCAACATGTAGTGTTTTTAATACTTTAAACGTGAAGATATGAAATTTTATTAGATCGTCTTCAAGGATTGTTTTCTTTTGGCCTGATTCAAATTTTGTTGTCACACTATGGCCCAGGCTCTCGGCGAATGCCGCATTAAATGAGTCGGCCATATAACAAACCCCATATTCGCCGTTAGGTGCATTATAGCGTCCTGACTGGTTCATACTAAAAAAGAGGGGGGAAGAAAAACTTGGATCAGAAATCCGGTATAACAAAGTTCCTTTACGGATCACTGCAACTTTAAGGTTGTCGTGTAAAACGTCCCCCGACAATTCGGTCATCGAGCAATCTGTTGATTAAACTGTGTTGCAAGAATTTTTACAATTTCAAATTTCTTTAAATCATTGTCCTTAAGTGCATCAATAGATGTTTGTCCCAAATCTTCATCATAGGTTAGGAAAAAGTAAAACTTTCCAAGGGAGGATGAGGTATTAACCAGCTTCATGATGTCTGCGAAATGTTTAACAATCCCGTTATCATCAAATTGCCACACCGGGAAACTGGTGTTCTCTCCAAAAGGGATGCCCAGTAAACGTCCACGTTCTAAGCGCTTACGAACAGCCCCGGGGGTAGTGTCAAGCAATTGTGCAACCTGCTGAGTGGTATAAACCCCGCCGGAATCTTCGACCTGTTGACGGAAGGCGACCTGACCCCGTAATTTCAATAAAGCACGTTTAGATGTTAAAGGGTCATGCTTCAATGCTTCCCCTGCAATCAGCGCAATTATTTCAGAACCTTCTGCGGATTTAATCCCCTGGATAGCAGGCAAAGTATCCATAATGTCATGTAATACACGGGTAAGGCTCTTGATTGCACGCTCAACCAATGCCCGAGATTCAGGTGTTGGATCGGCCTCCTTAAGCACCTTCTCCACAGCGTATTGCGCACTATCACTCTTTGTTGCATGAAGCATTTGATTGGCCCTAAGTCGTATATGTCTTATGTCTAATAGTAGAGGACGTTTTCGACATTTTCAAGGATAAAACCTGCGAAATACCGAAACCGGTACCGATTGAATAACCAGGCCCGAACCACGCTAACTCTATGAAACTATTGAAAAATGAGTGGTAAATATGTATATATATGCTTAAAAGTACTTTAGTGAATCTGTCTTAGATATGATAAATTACGCAGAAGTACCTCTCTAATAGGCCGTTTGTTTTATGTGTGTAGATATTAGGCAGCAGTCGCCCCCTTTTCCGAATACTGCACTTTTATCAATTATTATCCCCGCTTTTAACGAAGACGCTACTATTTCTCAGGTTATTGAAACTGTTTTTTCGACCTCGACTGGGCGCTATTTAAAGGAAGTTATCATTATTGATGACAGTTCTACGGATAATACGCTTCAAACGCTCCACAAGTTGAATAAAATATACCCCTTTAAGCTAACCACTCATTCTGAAAATTGTGGAAAAGGAGCAGCCATTCGCACTGGTTTGGCGCAAGCCAATGGTGACCTGGTACTAATTCAAGATGCTGATACTGAATACCATCCTTCTGATTGGCAACAAATGCTCGACCTTGTTGATATGAAAAATATGGAGGTTGTATATGGCTCTCGGTTTAAGGGGGATGGGCGTGGATGGAACCCATTGAATTGGTTGGTGAATCGTTTTTTAAGTTTGTTTGCAAGTATCTTGTTTGGGCGGAACATCACAGATGTTGAAACATGTTTAAAGCTATTTCGACGTGATTTGATTAATGTTGATCTCTTGACTGAGAATCGGTTTGCTATCGAAATTGAGTTAACGGCTCATTTACTAAAAAATTCTGCACGTTTTCATGAGGTGCCTATAAAATATAATGCCAGAACAAAATCGGAAGGAAAAAAGGTCGGATGGAAGGATGGTTTTGCTGCTTGTTGGGCATTAGTTAAGTACCGTTATAAAGTCACGTCCCGTAGAACATAATAAAATTTGTCATGTGTAAAGTGCTCCATCAGTTGAACTCGTATTATTTCTATTCTTACATGCAAAAATATCAATTGCCTGTGGGTATATTTTTCCTGACTATTTCTGTTCAACTTATACATATCGGTATGGCGGGGTGGGGTGCTGACCTGCAATCCCCGTATCCACGTTCAGATGCCTATGTTTATATATATCAGGCATGGTTTACGGCATTCATAGATAGCAGTGGTGGCTATGCCGGTGAGTTCATGTCGCCCTCTCTGTATGTGTGGTTACAGACAATGGCATACCAATGGCTTGGGCCACATTATTTTGTTCCTCTGTTTGTAAATTCAATCTTGGTGAGTTTTTCTGCGGTTTTCAGTGCTTTAACAGCGCGACGATTTTTTGGTGAGAAAGTCGGCTGGATTGCCGGTGCAATGTTTACCCTTACCGGCCCTATTGTATTTTTTGCAGGCGTTACTGTAAAAACGAATCTAGTATTATTTCTGCTGGCAATGGCTTGTTATTTTGCCATTCGATTTTTTCAAGATACACGTTTTTGGTGGGCGTTTTCTGCTGTATTTGCACTTGGCCTAGCCTCAATGGAGAGACATAATCTCCTGTTGCTCATAATTTTACTGATTATTCTTATTATTTATCATGGCTGGCATTCGGTATCAAAAAATAAATTAGTCTCTATTGTCGTTGCATGTTTTTCTGCTGTAGTACTTCTTTTTGTTGTGTCTGGCTGGAGTCCTTCTGAGGCTGAACCAAAGTTGTCTTCTCCTATTGGGCTTAATTTTTTCGTTGGAAATTCGCCTAATTCCTGGGGTGGTTACACGGATGTAGAGGGAATTAAGGATGATATTATTGGACACCGCACCGAACCTCAAACACTTGCTGAGAAAGCATTGGGACGTCCGCTTAGCCGTTGGGACGTTAGTCAGTATTATTTCAAAAAATCATTTGATTATATTATTTCCCATCCACAAGAATATATAACTTTGCAGTTTAGAAAAGCAGGCTTGTTATTTGCTCAATACTCCCAAGGGTTACCTGAGCAATATCATGTATGGCGCGGTGAGAGGGCTGCATTAATTGTTGCGTTTATTGATACAGGGTTAATACTGGTACTGACAGGATTTGGTCTCTATTATTTACGTTCGAAGGTTCGGGAACCTGGTCTATTTTTTTTAATATCCGGGGCAATACTTTATGCATTGTCAGTCTGGATATTTTTTGTTGGAGAACGGTATAGACTTACATTAATTGTTCTCATTATTCCCGTTGCTGCTTATGGCGTTTGGTATATTTTCAAAAACCGTTCTGGAATGAAGTTATTGACAAGTGTTGGGCTCATTTTAATATTATATGGAGGAACATGGGGGTTGAATAATCTTATTCCTTATGGTTCTGGGTGGGCCGAAAATCATGCTGAATTTCTGACACGTGAAATTCATATGCTAGAAAAGGAAAAAGTTAACTACGATCTTATGCGAGAACTCGTCAATAACCCTAAGCTTGAATCATGGGTTGAGATGTCATTACTTTCAGAACGGCGGGGGTTTGTTTCTGATGCGAAGATATTCGCAAACAGGGCAATATCCCATTTCCCGGAGAAGGCAGCTGGTTATGAGTTAATGCTCGATTTACTAGACCATAACAGTACAAAATCTGAGCGTAGCGAGTTTGCTTTACAACTTAAAAATGCATCAAGTAGTTATAAAAAAGACCAGAAAATTTTAACTTCTCTAAAACGGTATATACCGCGTTTGACCGGAGACAGTATGTGATCAGTGAATGTTAACTGGGCCGTCTACGGTTATGATAAGGCTGGATGTGGAGGATACGCATCGAGCATATAGGGGGCTGAAGTCCAATGATACAAAAGTTACTCTTTTCCTACTCTTGAACCCCAATACTATTTATTTGGGCTTGTTGAATTGCCAAGGGTTTACTATATCAACCCCTGTGGGTGCAAAATCATCAATATTCCTCGTAACTACTGTCATATCATGAACCATTGCAGTAGCCGCTATTATGGCATCTCGATCAGATCTTGGGTCTGGCACATGCAGTTTGGAGCAGCGTTGTGCTACTGCGGTATCCATTACCAGTATACGATCAAAGAATGCTGGTAAGACGTGAGAATTAAGCCAAGAACGAAGCACGGCGCCTTGGGTTGGATCCCGCCGTTCGACCAACAATACGCCGGTTTCAAGTTCGAGTACTGTAATAACCGATATAAAGAGCCTTGTTGCTGAAACACTATTTGCCCAAGCGATGACATTTTTGTCCGCTTTACCAGACTTTGTTTTTCTCAGTTCAGAAATGACATTGGTATCAAGCAAGTACATTATGAAAAATCCGCAGGATGATATAGCGCTTTATCTAAACGTGGCGGATCAAACTTAATATTCGCTGCGTCTGGCATTGCAAGTAATTCGACAATACTTTCTTTTTTGTCCGTAATTTTTTGGTATTCCTCAATTGTTAGCAAAACATGTGCGGTATGTCCTCGATCAGTAATAAATACTGGCCCGGACAAAGCTGCCCGTTTTGCCTTGCTTACGTCATGATTTAACTCTCTACTAGAAATGGTTGTAATGCTCATGGCATGCGTCCTCACATGGTTATTGGTTATTGTAGGTATGTTACTACATAATTCATACCATTGTTAAAAAAGTAGGTACGTACCTACATATCTTTAAATGTTATTTTGATGTGTTCCCTAGCCTGGCGGTGACCCACATTAGGAATCAACAGTAACTATAAGTTAATCAAATGCTTAGAGCATGTTTTTATCCCGATGTTTATATATTTATTCTAGGGTGTCTGTGTAAGGTTTTTCCCGTTTAAGCAGGATAAATGAACCGTCCTCGGATGTAAGTATTTGGCGCGAAGTTTATTGGACGTTTATTGGAAGTTTGTTAGAATGTTTAACATTATAAATGTAAGGTATATTGATTGTGTTTACACCTAACTTTCAGATCACTGCAGCCCTCACAAAATTATTGATGAATAATGGGAGAATGGCTCGATTACTCACGAACTTGGTGCTGCATAAATCAGGCTATGGCTTAAAGGGTATTTATTCTCTTGAAGAATATTATGCAATAAACTTGCAGGCCTATTACAACGCTTTAAGTGTTGGTGAATCCCATAATTATTATTTTGGACGTGAACAGGCAGACATAACTGCTTGGATCGTTTATTTTTGTGGAGGCATGGCCGATGCGTTTGCCAATGTTCGTCTAAAAGCAAGTGAAGCGGCAAAGCGTGAGAAAACCGATCACAGCACAGTTTTTCGCGAGCTTGATCAAAGACAAAAGCAGGTACTCAGTTTATTTACCAGAAGCAAATATATCACCACCCGCGAGATTGCAGAGTTACTGAATATCCACCCGAGAACCGCGCTAAATTTGTGCAAAAAATGGGTCGATAGTGATTTTATGATTCGGCACGGTGATGCCAATAAATTGCGTAAATACGAACTCGCCGATAAATGGCTTGAACTGGTTTAATGAGGGATATTGGATATTTGGGGGCAGAGTGAAACGCTTTAAGATTTCGAGAGTGTTTACTTTGACCCCAAATATTTTTTGCTGGCCAGTATATTTTAAAAGAACCTGACATGGCCCCCAGGTATTCTGTAAAGCATTTTGTAAATAAGTAAGTAGATAGTATTTATTAATACTCCCATTTGTCTTAGACGCAGGATAAAGTTTTTTTCGTTAGCATTCTTAGTTTTTTGAATACCTCGAAAGGGTGTGCTGATATGCTTCTTCTGTTTGTTGTGCGCTATTTGCCCAGCTGAAGTTTTCCATTATTAATGATAATGCGGCTTTGCTTAATGAATTGCTGAGCTTTTGGTTGGTGGCTAACTCTGTCATTGCATTGGAAAACCCCTGAATATTGTCATTTTCAACGACGAGTGCATTGACTCGGTGTTTCAGAATTTTAGCAGAGCCTTGAAAGGAAACGACTGGCCGTCCACAGGCCATATAGTTGAGCAGTTTTTGCGGGATTCCTGCGCATGTCATGCGTGGGTTTAATAATACATCGGCCTGTACCAGCGCTTCAGGCAGTTGATCCAGTTCTACCTGGTTTACCGATAAGTTATTGGTGATATTAAGAGAGTCCGCCAATGCCTGGTATTGGGTAAAGGGTTCGTCAGTGAGTATTCGCAGTTGTGCTTGTGGTGTTGTTTTTAATACCAGGGAAAAACAATGCAACATGGTTTCTATGCCTTGATAAGGGGCCATGTTTCCCGCAAATAGATAAATAGGTTGAGTTCGTTTAACTTCCCGAGTCCTTCGGTTGTTGGTGGTGCCGGTGAATCCCAGTCTGGCCTTTTCTGCGCGTAATATGAAATCATTTTCTATGCCGTTGGGTATCATAAATACTTGGTTTTTTGATTTTGTTCCTTTGGCTATCAAGGCGTTTTGAATAGTGTCTGTAACGGCAATGACACTATCAGCGCCTTGCGGAAGCCAATGATCCAGCAGGTCACCTAAATAGCTTTTTATTCCGGAGCTGATATGAGGGCCGTAATCTGGAAGCTCTGAACCCGCTAGTGTATGGGCGTCATAGACGATGGGAAGTTTTAACCCCATTGCGCGCGCCGCTTCTGCGCACAATAAGCCTTCTATGTTGTGAGCGTGGATAATATCGTATTTTTTCGATTTAGTGATGTGTAGCAAAAGGTTAATGAGTATCGGGTCCAGAACAAATAGTTTTGTCATGCTGGGGCCAGGAGATACTTTTTTGTAATATCCGACTTTTGCGGTTCGGTGTACTTTGAAAGGTGATTTATCTAATGGTTTACCCAGGTGGTAGGTTGCTACGTCGACGGAGTGACCCCGATCCGTTAGTGCTTCGGCTAATCGTTGAATTCGGATGGGCGTTCCTCGCGGCCAGGGAAATGGACATGCGGCGACAGTTAACACCTTTAATGAAGCATGAAAAATAGAAGAGGATATACTGCTCAACACATTATCCTTATGTCGGTACGTTGTTTAAAATCTATCTTATGGCGTTACGTGATCCCACGAGACACTTGTCGACCTGTTTGGTTTATCCGGGTTTTATTCCATTGGAGCGATTGAATATTTTGTGACGCCACATGGAATCGGCTTCAATAATTATGCCTATTAATCCACACAAGAGTAGTCCTGAATACATTAATAGCGACCAGGTGGCCGCTTCGGTAGTGCTAATTCCATAGGGTGCAAATAACACAATCATGCTGACTTCCCGTATGCCAATATTTGAAATGGATATTGGTAAAATATGAAGAAGATAAATTATTGGATAAATCCATAAAATAGGTAATATTTCTATGTCTATTCCCAGAGACTTGGCAAAACAAAGTATCGACAATGCAGCAATGGAAAAGTTGAGTAACGAATAACCAACGATAGAAAAAAGTACTTTGTTGGTTACCTGGCCAATGCGGTGAATTTGTGTGAATGCCGCCGTAAATTTTTTCAAAATCACACTATGGTTAGCAAAGGCGGTCAATGTTGCGAGCCACTGCATACACCCATACCGGCCAAGAAAGACTGCCCAGACAAGTACGATACCAACAACCATAGTTGACGCGTAAGAAAATATCCACGTCACCGAATAATCTTTGTCTATCAACCAAAATAACGGTGCGACTAATGCGATAACAAAAGTTTCGATAACTTTGTTTGCATACAGATTCGCTATTGCAGAATCAGGCTTTGCACCATGTTGTAAGTATTTAATATAGGTGAATATTCCTCCTGCCAATGCGCCTGGGGCGAACATGCTATAAAAAGTGGATGAGAATACAATTTTCATCATGGTCCACACACTCATATATAAATTTTGAGCTCGTGCAATGATCTGCATTCTGAGGGCGGTAGTACAACGCAATAATATCTGTAGAAAAATGGCAAGGATTAACCAGTTTTTATCCGCTGTCGTGGCTTCGTTCCAGATGTCGTTAAAGGGTACAAAATAAAAAACAAGACATAGGAGGGTTGTACTTATGGCAAGTTTTATGAAAACGGTTTTGGTCGCACGTTTAAAGAGGGATGTGGAAGGAGGTAGGGTATCAGTCGACATTTACGATACCGGATACCATTAGTGTGGTTGATTTGATCGGTTTGGATTGACAACCCATTATTGACCCCCAAGCTTTACAAAAGATATTATTTGACCGTTTCTTATACTTAGGCCATTTGATGCTATCGTTGCCAACCTCTTACTGTCTCCTCGTACTACATATTCTGGAAATTGTAGTACCAGTATCAGATTTTTCAACTTTCTGTGTTACCCATTTTAAGTGCCGGCGGCTATTCCCGAGGCTTTTGACAGGACAGCAACTCTGGATCCCGGCTAAAAACATGCCGGGAAGACGGTGAAAAATGGGTTTAGCTGGTGGGGCGGGGATGGTGGTGATTTGAAAGAAAATCGGTGGGTAATTCTGGCTGAGTTATTAAGCGAGTGATCCCTGCCGTTACTCTTTAGTCATTTAACGCGAATGTAGATTTAACCCATTACAATCATTTTAAACCGTCATTCCGGTGTGCTTTAAGCCGGAATCCAGTGACTTTGTTTGCTCAGAACTGCTGGAACCCGCCAAAGAAATACCGGGAAGAAGGTGGAGAATGAGTTCGGTCGGTGGGTGTAGGGCTGGCGGTGATTCAAAGATAAGTGGTGGGCGATGCTGGGTTCGAACCAGCGACCCCTGCCGTGTGAAGGCAGTGCTCTCCCGCTGAGCTAATCGCCCTTATTTTTGAAAACGAGCTGGAAAAAGGGTTTCCCAAAACAAGGGCGGGGATTCTACGAGGTGGGCGCGCTTAGGTCAAATCCTTGGCGCTAAATCGGCGCAAAAAACGTTACCTCCCATTTTTGTGGGAGCTTGGTACAATACCTTCCATTTTTTAATGTCATGCCGTTTATTCTTCAAGGAAAACCTTATTGTAATGCGTACTCGATTTGCTCCCAGCCCTACGGGCTATCTTCATATTGGCGGGGCCCGTACGGCTCTTTATTCCTGGTTGTATGCTCGCAAGCACGGCGGGCGCTTTGTGTTGCGTATTGAGGATACGGACCGTGAGCGGTCTACGGAGGCTTCGGTGAATGCCATTCTTGAGGGTATGACCTGGCTGGGCCTGGAGTATGACGAGGGGCCGTTTTATCAGACTCAGCGTTTTGAGCGTTATGCGGAGGTGATCCAGCAGTTGTTGGACAAGGGCTTGGCTTACCATTGTTATTGCTCGCGTGAGGAACTGGATACGATGCGTGAGGAGGCGATGGCGAAGAAGGAAAAGCCGCGTTATAACGGTCGCTGTCGGATGCGTAGTGATGTGCCGGAGGGGATTGAGCCGGTTATTCGTTTTAAAAACCCTCAGGACGGCGCGGTGGTGATCAATGACCTTATCAAGGGTAGGGTGGTCATTCAAAATAGCGAGCTGGACGATTTGATCATTGCGCGCAGCGACGGCACGCCTACCTACAACCTTACAGTGGTGGTGGACGACTGGGATATGGGCGTGAGTCATGTGATTCGTGGGGATGACCATTTGAACAATACGCCTCGCCAGATCAATTTACTGACTGCTTTGGGTGCTGAGCCGCCGATTTATGCCCATGCTCCAATGATTCTGGGCGACGACGGCAAACGTCTTTCCAAACGCCATGGCGCGGTGAGTGTGATGCAGTACCGGGAAGATGGCATTCTGCCTGAGGCGCTGTTGAATTACCTGGTGCGCTTGGGCTGGTCTCATGGTGACCAAGAGGTCTTTTCTATTGATGAAATGATCGAGCTGTTTGACGTAAAAGATGTCAATTCGGCGGCGTCGATGTTCGACCGGGAAAAACTCCTGTGGCTGAACCAGCAGTACATCATTAAGGCCGAGCCTGATTATATTGCGCATCACCTCGGTATTCATTTGGGCAAACTGGGTATCGATCCAACGGAAGGCCCGGATATTATTGACGTTGTTAAGGCCCAGCAGGAGCGCGCCCAGACTCTGGTGGAAATGGCTGAGATTAGCGTGTTTATCTATCAGGACTTTGAAGCGTTTGATGAAAAGGCCGCGAAGAAGAACTTGCGCCCTGTGGCTAGAGAGCCCTTGGAAAAAATGCGTGATGCCTTGTCTGCGCTAGAAGATTGGTCTGTTGAAGCGCTGCATCAATGCGTAGAAACGGTTTCTGAGGGGCTGGAGCTGAAGATGGGCAAAGTGGCACAACCCTTGCGCGTTGCGGTAGTGGGGCGTGCGGCGTCACCGGGCATTGATGTAACGCTAATGTTGGTGGGTAAAGAGGCCTGTTTACGCCGTATCGATATGGCGTTGGCCTTTATCGCAAAACGCGAAGCGGAAGCTTGAGCACTTAGTCTGAAACTACAGCTGAAACTACAGATTCAAGCTAAAATTACATGACCAGCAGTACAGGATAAAAATGACAGCATGAGCGAACACGAGACTTCAACGAGCACTCCCAGCAATTTCATTCGTCAAATGATCGATGAAGATATTGCCGCCAACAAAAACAATGGCAAGGTTGCGACCCGGTTTCCACCGGAGCCCAATGGCTATTTGCACATTGGCCACGCTAAGTCGATTTGCCTGAATTTTGGTATTGGCGAAGACTATAAGGGCACCTGCAATCTGCGTTTTGACGATACTAATCCGCACAAAGAAAAACTGGAGTTTGTTGAGTCGATTCAAAAGGATGTGCGCTGGTTAGGGTTTGACTGGGGCAAGCAACATTATTTTGCCTCTGATTATTTTGAACAGCTTTATGACTTTGCGGTTCAGCTAATACAGAAAGGCAAAGCCTATGTGTGTGATTTGAATGCGGAAGAAATGCGTGAATACCGAGGGACGTTGACCGAGCCGGGTAAAGACAGCCCTTATCGTGAACGCTCAATAGTCGAAAACCTCGAACTGTTTGCGAAAATGCGCGCGGGTGAGTTTGAAGATGGTACCAAGGTGCTGCGCGCTAAGATCGATATGACGTCGCCCAATATTAATTTGCGTGATCCAACGATCTACCGTATTCGTCATGGCGTAGTGCATCATCAAACCGGGGAGTCGTGGGTCATTTATCCCATGTACGACTACACACACTGTTTGTCGGATTCCATTGAGGGCATTACGCACTCCATTTGTACGTTGGAGTTTGAAGACCATCGCCCCTTGTATGACTGGTTTCTGGATACATTGGAAACGGCGAGTCATCCGCAACAGATTGAGTTTTCGCGGCTGTCGTTGCAATACACCATCACCAGTAAGCGTAAATTGACGTCGCTCGTTGATGATGGCCACGTCGCAAGTTGGGATGACCCACGTATGCCCACCATTGCCGGTATGCGCAGGCGCGGTTATCCACCCGAGGCTATTCGTGATTTTTGTTCCCGCATCGGCGTGACCAAATCCGAAAATACCGTGGAAATGGGCGTACTGGAGAACTGTGTACGTGAGGCGCTGAACGAACATGCACCACGCCGTATGGCGGTGTTGAATCCACTGAAGGTTGTTATTGAAAATTACCCTGAAGGGCAGGTGGAGCAATTACAGGTTGCTAACCACCCCCAGGATGAGTCTATGGGAAAACGTGAAATTCCCATGTCTCGGGAAATTTTCATTGATAAAGATGACTTTTTGGAAGTTGCACCCAATAAAAAATTCAAACGTCTCACACTCGGTGGCGAAGTACGCTTGCGAAACGGATATGTTATCCGGTGTGATGAGATGATTAATAATGACAACGGCGATCTTATCGAATTACGCTGTAGTTATGACCCGGCAACCTTGGGAGCCAACCCGGAAGGGCGCAAGGTGAAAGGTGTTATCCATTGGGTGTCTGCAGAACACGGCATAAAAGCCGAGGTTCGTGTTTATGACCGACTCTTTAACCACCCAACACCCGACTCAGCCAAAGATGGACAGGAATATACGGTTCATTTAAATCCAGAGTCTATGGCGATCTTGCAAGATTGTGTGCTGGAACCGGCCTTAGCGTGTGCAAAACAGGGTGATCGCTTCCAATTTGAACGAGAGGGTTATTTTTGTAAAGATCCGGCAGTGAGTGCTACTGGCTTACCTGTTTTTAATCGTACCGTAAGTTTACGAGACTCTTGGGCAAAAATAGAGAAAGAAGCTGCAAAATCGGCTTGACACAGGCTCGAATTTGACTAGAATAGCGCTTCGCTTTTCGGGGCTATAGCTCAGCTGGGAGAGCACTTGCATGGCATGCAAGGGGTCGGCGGTTCGATCCCGCCTAGCTCCACCACATTGCTTAAAAGCAATTGTACGTAGCAAATAGTATTATACGCGCCGTATATTTTGCGAAATAAGTTTTGAGTAGTACGACGTTTTGAGCAGTACCCGTTTAAGAAGTACCGTTTTAAGTAGTACCAGTCGATGTCCCCATCGTCTAGAGGCCTAGGACACTGCCCTTTCACGGCGGCGACAGGGGTTCGAATCCCCTTGGGGACGCCATATTTGGCGTTTAAAGATAAAAGGCCTACCTTAACGGGTGGGCCTTTTGTTTATGTGCGGTTTTGTTTGTCTAAACGGTCTGCCTGCATAGTTTGTTACGGCTCCTGGCCAATTTGATGGCCAGTCAGAAAAAAGTCGATATCCTTCAATCCGTCATCCCGCCATTCCGGCAAAATTTCCGTCGTTAGCTTCACTGTTGCTACGGCCGCCGCGTATGCCGCATATGCTTATGGTTCTTACTCTGCCTGAGGTGTTATGAATGCGTTCAGTGAATCAGGGTTGATCATGCCGATATAAAGCAACACGGGTACCAGTGTGGTAGTGATGGCGACAGTAATGGAAAACGGTAACCAGCCAATGTTACGCAGCGTGCCACAGAACATGGCAATGCCACCGCCGCTTTGTTTTTAATATTGAGAAGGCTGGCGCTTTTAACCAAGGGTGTAAATTCTGGATATTTTCAAAATCACTCAATGTCTTCCAAACGTTGTCGGCGGGGGCATTAACATTTTTAATAACCGTCGCATTTAGCATGATATTTCCTCTTAATCTGCGAATAAACCAGTGGACGTGGTTTTTTTGCAGGTGTTGATTTAGTGAGATGGCGTTGTGCTCATCGTGCTCATCGTTCTCATCGTTCTCATGTACCGGTTAAGCAGTGTAATGCAGGCATAATTGCAACGTAACTCTTGAGAAATGCAAAATAACAATGCAATAATGCACCGCATGGATTGGGACGACTTACGCTTTTTTTACGCAATTGCCCGCGCAGGCTCGGTGCGCGGTGCTGCGTTGAAAATGAAGGTTAATCATTCAACGGTGTTGCGGCGCATCAGCGCCTTTGAAAAAAAACTAGGAGTACGGTTGTTTGACAGGCTGCCCACAGGGTATGTCATGACAACTGCCGGTGAAGAAGTGCTGGAGTCTGCTGCCCGTATTGATGAAGAAATTACCACCCTGGATCGCCGAATGTTTGGACGAGATTCGACCTTAAGTGGAGAGTTGCGTGTCACAATGCCTGGCGTATTAAGCGGGTCGTTAATTACCCCCATCCTGGCTGATTTTTCCCGTGATTATCCAGGGGTTGAATTAGAGATTGCCATTGCAACTGAACCGTTTAATCTCAGTAAACGTGAAGCCGATGTGGCTATTCGTATGACGAACAAACCTCCCGAGCATTTAATGGGCCATCGCATTTTGCGCTACGTAAAGTCGGTCTATGCTTCAGTTGATTACTTGGAAAAGCATGATTTGGATAACCCTTCGAGCTGCCAATGGATAGGGTGGGGCGATGCTGAATCGAAACCTGGCTGGGTCAAAGAGAGTGATTTTTCAGAGGTGCCTTTACGACACAAAATGAATAATGAGTATGCTCAACTCGAAGCTGCCAAAGCAGGTATGGGACTGACCATGCTGCCCTGTTTTATGGGTGACAAGGAAATAATGTTACGACGCGTTCCGCCGGGTAGCGTTATCCCTAGCGTTGAAATTTGGGTATTGGCACATGTTGACTTACGCCACACGGTTCGGGTGCGAACTTTTATGAGCTACATCGTAGAAAGAATGGAGTGTTATCGTGATTTGCTCGAGGGGAAATGTCCGATAACGTGAAATTTTGTGTGCCACTACAGAAGGAACCCTCTTTAAGTGAATGTGTAAAGTAAGTATGAATCTAAAAACCTGTGCTCCTGTGATGTTTCAATGAATGCCAGTTGATAAATTGTAGGAGATCTCAATTTTTTTAAGCAATGCTAAAATATTTGAATAACCATTTCATATTTATGTATAAGCGCCTATGTGAGTAATTATGGACGTGAGACCTTATTCGTAAATGTTTCTTTTTCTTCAGTAAATGACTCGAATTTTATCTTTCCTGATATTCTACTATTCTCGATATTTGAGTAATCTTATTGATTTTTCTATGGATTTTTAGCCACTATGCTGATGCCATGACGCTGTTGTTAAACAGAGAATACGTACAATACCTAATGATAGGTGTTTAGCATCGCTAGTACAAAATCTAAAACATACAATATATTTACAAGTATTTTTCACTATATTTTTAACGTGGAAATTAAACGAGTTATTGTCTACATTACTTTAAATGCTCGTCTATCATCCATTGTAGGAATACATCTTATCGGTGTTCCATGTGATTTTAGCTTTCTTTGCATGCATTTTTTCTTGCAGTGGTGTGAGTGAGGGTAGGTTGTTGCTACCCAGGAATGACATAAAACGGCCTAAAATAACCGTAAAAGTCTCGTATATCAGCAAGGTAAATGTAGGGGGTCGTGGGGATATTTGTGGGGATGATTAGTACAGAAAAATAATAATAAATTTCCCTAAAGAAACGCAATTTTAATGTCGCTAGTTTGCGATACAATACACGCTCGATCTGGAGACACGGATGTCTACACCATCAGATTCTGAAGACAGTTCACAAGATACAAACTCCTATGAGATAAACTGTGGTGAGGTGATGGATATCAATTCCATTGCCGAGGTCCATATCCAGTTTGTTGAAGCCCTGGAGTCTGGTCAACCCGTGGTCCTTAATGCTAAGCAGGTAGAACGTGCGGATACATCCGCCTTGCAATTACTTAGCACATTTTTCCATGACGCTATTGCTCAAAAACAATCTGTGCAATGGATAGAACCTTCAGACTCATTATGCCGCTCGGCGGCATTATTGGGCCTATCCGATTTACTCAATCTTAATGTAAACACTCAATGACGCTTACCATGCTGAAATTTTTTCAGCGTGGTTTGTAAAATGTAAAGTGGAGAATCAAAACGATGGCTAACATTTTGGCAGTGGATGACTCCGCGTCTATGCGGCAAATGGTGGCTTTTACGCTGAAGGGTGCTGGCCACACCGTGACAGAAGCCGTCGACGGACAAGCAGCACTGGATGTCGCGAAAACACAGACCTTTGATCTGGTGCTGTCAGATGTAAACATGCCACGCATGGATGGTATCACCTTGGCAAAGGAACTTCGTAATCTTCCCAGCTATAAATTTACCCCAATATTAATGCTGACCACAGAAGCCGGCATGAATAAAAAACAGGAAGGAAAAGCAGTGGGTGCGACGGGTTGGATTGTTAAACCGTTCAATCCCGAGCAATTACTGGCCACTATTAAAAAAGTCACAGGATAGCGATATGACCATTGACATGGAACAGTTTAAAGTCACCTTCGTGGAAGAAAGTCTCGAAGGTCTGGAGATAATGGAGTCTGTATTGCTTGAGTTGCAGCCAGGTGAAACTAATGGCGAGGCTATTGATGATATTTTTCGTGCTGCGCATTCCATTAAAGGAGGTAGTGCCACCTTTGGTCTGGAAAATATTGCTAATTTCACCCACGTTGTTGAAACCCTATTAGACGAGGTACGAAATGAAGAACGCGAATTAACGACTGAAGCCATTGGTTTATTTCTGAGTTCCGTTGACTGTATTCGTGAAATGTTAAGTGCAGATCAAAGTGATGAACCACTTGATCAATCCCATATTGATGAAGTAAAAGCAGGACTTGATAAATTATTAGGGACCGCAGCGACTGAATCTACCGACACTACGAATGAACTTGTTGCAACGTCTGAAGCTAATGTTGAAGGCTGGACAATTTATTTCAAACCTATGCCACAAATGTTGCAAACAGGTAACGACGTGGTTCGTATGTTTAGAGAATTGGATAGTTTAGGAAAAATTGATGTTGTAGTAGACACCAAAGCATTGCCTGCACTAGTGGATATGGATCCTGAAGAATCATATCTAAGCTGGAACATCACCATCACCGGCAATATAGAGAAGAGTAAAGTGGTAGAAGTTTTTGAATGGGTTGATGACGACTGCGAATTGGAAATTAATCCAATATTAAGTGATTCAAAGGCACAATCAAAAATAGATGGAGCGATAATTAAGATAGCGGAGGATGTGGATGAACGCCGAATAGATTCGGATAGACGCGAGAAAAATGACCGACGTAATTCTAATGACCGGCGTAAAGCGGCGACCCCAGAGACATCTTCAATTCGCGTTGGTATTGACAAAGTCGATGACCTGATAAATATGGTTGGGGAGCTGGTAATTATTCAATCTATGCTGGGTCAATTGGGCGAAGACTTTGATATGTCTCGAGTAGAGCGCTTGAAAGATGGGTTGGGTGAACTTGAACGAAATACTCGTGAACTGCAAGAAAGCGTCATGCGTATTCGTATGTTACCTATTAGTTTTGCATTTAATCGGTTCCCACGTATGGTTCACGACCTGAGTGCCAAATTAAATAAAAAAATTGAATTAACCATGTCGGGTGAACAAACTGAGTTGGATAAAACCGTCATGGAAAAAATTGGCGACCCATTAGTCCATCTGGTTCGAAACTCCATTGACCATGGAATAGAATCACCGGAAGTACGAAAAGCCGCTGGTAAACCAGAAACAGGTACCGTAAACCTTAATGCTTACCATCAAGGCGGTAATATTATCATCGAAATAAAAGATGATGGTGCCGGCCTGAATATTGAAAAAATATTGTCTAAGGCAGTAGAACGTGGATTAGTCAACGCCGACGAAGAGATATCGGAAGAAAAAATATATGACTTATTATTCCAAGCGGGGTTTTCAACGGCGGATGTGGTTAGTGATGTTTCCGGGCGTGGTGTTGGTATGGATGTGGTTAAACGCAATATTCAGTCGTTAGGCGGAAGTGTGGATGTAAAATCCGTACGTGGTGAAGGTTCCACATTTACTATTCGTTTACCGTTGACATTGGCAATACTTGATGGGCAACTTGTCAGAGTTGGAAAAAATACCTATATAGTGCCTTTAATCTCAATTGTTGAGTCCATATTAGTTAATCAAAAAAATGTCAGTAATATAGCCGGAACCGCAGAACTTTATCAATTACGCTCTGAGTACCTACCCATCATTCGCTTATATGAAACATTCAATATAGAGCCGGATAACCGAACACTGGATAACGGTCTATTAGTTATCGTAGAAGGCGATGGAAAAAAAGGCGGTCTGCTGGTCGATGAGTTACTGGGACAACAGCAAGTCGTCATAAAAAGCCTGGAAACAAACTTTCGAAAAGTTGAAGGCGTCTCTGGTGCAACGATATTAGGGGATGGCACCGTTGCCCTTATCGCTGATGTTGCAGGGATTGTTCGCTTGGCATCGGTTGGGTCCGGCGCATCCCATGGTCAGGGAGTTGCGGCTTAACACATTAAATGAATAGATCGAAGTTCGATAAATATTATGGTATGGAAAAAACTCATTCGCCTACATAACATCAAGTCAGGCATGAACGAAAATAGAGGAGCAGGGTAATGGAAGCTGCAGCACAAAATATTGCACATGACATACAACAAGGCATGGAATCAGATGGAGACCAATATCTCACTTTTATGCTGGCAGGTGAAGAATACGGTGTCGACATTCTTCGAGTACAAGAAATTAAAGGCTGGGATTCGGTAACACCTATTCCCAATACTCCGGAATACATACGGGGTGTTATTAATTTACGCGGCACCATTGTCCCCATTATCGACTTACGTCGCCGCTTTAATTTAGAAATAATGGAATATGGCCCAGTCACAGTGGTTATTGTTTTAAAGGTTGAAGACCCTGAGGGTGAAAAAAGTCGGGTAATGGGATTGGTAGTAGATGCAGTTTCGGACGTTTACAACGTACCTGAAGAATCTATCAAACCCGCTCCTGATTTTGGCAGCGTCGTGGATGTCGATTTTGTACATGGACTTGCGACTTTGGAAAACGCCATGGTCATCGTACTGAACATTGATCGACTTCTGAACGCAGAAGAAATGTCGGCAGTCGACAAAGCAGCTACACCGTAAAATTGAAAGCCAGTACTAAGTGAGTCGAAAGACATCCCCTTTCCCAATTTTGGGAGCACCCGCTGGGGCATAAAAGGGCCAGGGTGAGGGTTTACAGTGGTGAATTACAAAGAATACAATGGTCACCCGAAATGGTCACCCGACTTACCGTACCCTTACAGCAACTCTCTCCCATGGGGAGAGGGTAATTATTGAGTGAACCAGATAGGGATATGACATACATGATCGCGATAATTAACCAAAAAGGTGGCGTCGGTAAAACAACCACTGCTATTAATCTGGCTCATGCTCTGGCCCTATCAGGCCAACAGGTATTGGCTGTAGATTTGGACCCGCAAGGTCATCTTGGTCTCGGTCTCGGTATATCAGACAAATCTACACCGGGTATGGATGAAGTATTACTCAATGGTGAGAACCTGGGTGATTTCATTGTGCATACACGTCACGACTCAAATCACAGTGGTTTAGATATCGTTCCGGCTGGCCCTGGCCTGGTGAATGTTGAACATGTGAATGAAGGTGGTATGGAGCGTGGTCTTCGCCTTAAAAATGCGTTGTCATCATATCAAGAGAAGTATGATTCTGTGATATTTGACTGCCCACCGTCTTCCGGCCTATTAGGAATGAACGCCTTATTTGCAGCTGACGAATTAGTGATTCCCGTATCCAGTGATTTTCTCGCCTTACAAAGTCTATCGAGTTTAATGGAAACTCTGGCATTTGTTGAGCAAGCAAAAAATTGTACGATACGAAAACATGTTGTGATGACACGGTTTCAGCAGCGTCGTCGCCTGGCTCGAGAAGTTCGAGAAAGTCTGTTATTACATTTTCCTGATCAATTAATGGAAACATCAATTCGAGAAAATGTGGCTCTAGCAGAAAGCCCTAGTTATGGCGAAACTATTTTTGAATACAACGCAGTGAGTAACGGGGCTGTTGATTATCGACAAATGGCCAATGAACTCACTCAGAGCAGATGGCATTAATTCAAGTAGCACTATTTCGGTAATATTCGTCGGCGATATAGATTCAGAGTGGTAATGATTATGGAACGTTACATTGTACACGCGGACGCATCTCATTCTAATCAAGAGATGCCCAAAATACGCACCGCTAAATGCCCGTTACGGAAACCGGCCCGGCATGTTAAAAAAAGTATTTGGGCAATCTACTGGACGGTAATGTTGGATGTTTTTTCACACTCAAGCTGGAACGGTTGGTAATTTGTTCATACTCATCCGCAAAGTAAGCTAACGGTTAACGGACAACTAACGGAGAAAATAACATGGCACCGCGAAGAAAGGCAAAAATGGGCGCAGACCCGTTGGCATGGATGAAAGAGGGTAATGAGCCTTCCGTAGAGGAAGTGAAAACAGAACCGAAAGAAAGACGGGGTAAAAAACGTACACGAAAAAGTAATCTTGGTTTAAATGTCGATTTACTGGAAGAAACTTTCGCTGCACTTGCTCCACAAGGTGAAGCTCTGGTGCACCGTTTTTACAAAGAACTTTTTATTCGTTTCCCTAATGTCAAGCCTATGTTCGCCAATGTGAGCGTAGATGATCAGGAAAAGAAATTGCTGGGCGCGCTTTCTATGGTGGTCAATAGTTTACGAAAGCCCAAGGTATTGGTTGCAGCTCTCACCAGTCTTGGCACCAAACACCATGGATATGGCGCAAAACCAGAACACTATACAGCCGTAGCCAGTACACTCTTGGATGTGATGGCAAAATTTGCAGGTGACCTCTGGACCAAAGAGGTTAAGGAAGCCTGGACTGAAGCATTGAATACTGTTGCATCTACAATGTTGGATGCGCGGCATCCTGATGAAGTAACGCCTAATGACGTAACTATTGAAACAAGCAATGAATCAAAAGTTGAAGTTGATACAGAAACCAATCTAGAGGACGAGACAATGGCCGCAAGCAAAAAGGATGTTGCAGGAATTGTACAAGATAGTGAAGCCGTAACCCGCATGAAATCCGCCGTGGACGGCGCGATGACGGCAATGATGATGATCGATCGTGAATTCATCATCACCTATGCTAATCAGTCGACAGTAGACCTATTGACCAAGCACGAAGAGGTACTCGCCGCAGAGTATCCTGGCTTTAAGGCTAGTGAGGCCGTGGGTACCTGTATTGATACGTTTCATGCTAATCCTGCGCACCAACGAAAATTGTTAAGCGACCCCAATAATCTTCCCTATAAAACTGACATACAAATCGGACCGTTGAAATTTGAACTGAATGTCACCGCGCAAATCGACCCCAAAGGCAACTACATCGGTAATACTTTGGAATGGTCGGATGTGACAGAAGTCCGTGAACGTGAAACCAACGTCGCTCGCCTGCAAGGCACAGTCGATGGTGCTATGACGGCAATGATGATGGTGGATCGTGACTTCATCGTCACTTACGCCAACCAATCGACCATTGATCTGTTAACCAAACACGAAGCGATATTAGCTTCTGTATACCCCGGTTTCAAGGCCGACGCGGTGATGGGGGTCTGCATTGATACCTTCCACAAAGACCCCGCACATCAACGTAAGTTATTAAGCGACCCTAATAATCTGCCGTATCAAACCGACATACAAGTCGGCCCACTCAAATTTGCGCTTAACGTCACTGCCATCATCGATGCCGACAATAACTACGTGGGTAATGCACTGGAATGGTCAGACGTTACGGAATTACGGGAACGTGAAACCAACGTCGCTCGCCTGCAAGGCACCGTCGATGGTGCTATGACGGCAATGATGATGGTGGATCGTGACTTCATCGTCACTTACGCCAACCAATCGACCATTGATCTGTTAACTAAGCACGAAGCGATATTAGCTTCCGTATACCCCGGTTTCAAGGCCGACGCGGTGATGGGGGGCTGCATCGATACTTTCCATAAAAACCCCGCGCATCAACGTAAGTTATTGGACGATCCTGGTAACCTGCCGTATCAAACTGATATCCAGGTCGGCCCGCTGACGTTTGCACTAAACGTCACTGCCATCATGGATGCAGATGGAAATTACGTCGGTAATGCACTGGAATGGTCAGACGTTACGGAATTACGGGAACGTGAAACCAATGTCGCTCGCCTGCAAGGCACGGTGGATGGTGCCATGACCGCGATGATGATGGTCGATAGGGACTTCATCGTCACCTATGCCAATCAGTCGACCATGGACTTGTTAACCAAACATGAAGCCACATTGGCTACCGTGTACCCCGGCTTCAAGGCTAACGCGGTGATGGGGGTCTGCATCGATACCTTCCATAAAAATCCCGCGCATCAACGTCAGTTGTTGAGTGACCCCGGTAACCTGCCATATCAAACGGACATACAAGTCGGCCCGCTCAAATTTTCGCTTAACGTCACTGCCATCATGGATGCTGATAATAACTACGTCGGTAATGCATTGGAATGGTCAGATGTTACGGAACTACGGGAACGTGAATCCAATGTCGCTCGCCTGCAAGGTACAATTGATGGTGCCATGACGGCAATGATGATGGTCGACCGTGACTTCATTGTCACTTACGCTAATCAATCGACTATCGACTTGTTGACCAAACACGAGGTAACTCTGGGTACCGTGTTCCCCGGCTTCAAGGCCGATAAGGTTATTGGTACCTGTATTGACACCTTCCACAAAAACCCGGCACATCAACGTCAGTTGTTAGATAACCCAAACAATCTACCCTATAGCACTGACATTCAGATTGGGCCATTGAAGTTCAACCTCAATGTCACCGCGATTATGGATGCGGGGGGTGATTACGTCGGTAATGCACTGGAATGGTCCGATGTTACTGAGGCGCGTGAACAGGAATCCAACGTAGCGCGCCTTCAAGGCACCATTGATGGTGCCATGACAGCGATGATGATGATCGATCGGGATTTCATTATTACCTACGCCAATGAATCGACAATGGATATGTTGAAAAAGCACGAAGCGACCTTGGCTTCAGTGTACCCCGGCTTTGAGGCTAACAAGGTGATGGGAGCCTGTATTGATAGCTTCCACAAAAACCCTGCGCATCAGCGCAAGTTATTGGATAACCCAGGTAACCTCCCTTACTCCACTGATATTCAGATTGGGCCGTTGACGTTCAACCTCAATGTCACCGCGATTATGGATGCGGGGGGTGATTACGTCGGTAATGCACTGGAATGGTCCGATGTGACGGAGTCTCGTGCTAAAGAAGAGGAGGTTAAGCGCTTACAGTCTGCGGTTGACGGCGCTCAAGCCCGCCTGATGTTGTGTGACAAAGACCTCAATATTGTTTACTGCAACCCATCGGTGATGGATATGTTTAGGGCACGTCAAAACGAGCTACGACAAGTGTGGCCGTCGTTGGATGTGAATAAACTTGTGGGCACCTGTATTGATGGATTCCATAAAAACCCTGCACATCAACGTGCCTTGTTATCAGACGCCTCACGCTTACCCGCCAGTGCGGAAATTGAAGTGGGCGGCTTGGAATTTAGTGTCAACGCCACCTTTATTGCCGATGCTGACGGCAATTACGCGGGTAATATGGTGGAGTGGCAAGACATCACCGAGCAGAAAGATGCTGAGCGTCAGATTGAAGGGTTGATCGATAATGCCGTAGCCGGAAAGTTGGATAATCGTGTCGTCACTGACAAGTACAGTGGTTTCTTACGCGGCCTGGGTGATGGTATTAATAAACTCATGGATGCGGTAGTTGATCCCGTACAAGAGACCAAACGTGTAATCTCCGGATTGGCAGAAGGCGACCTTACCCAAAGCATGTCAGGTGATTTTCAAGGTGATTTTGCTGAGTTGCGGGATGCCGTTAATGCCACGATGACTAAGTTGTTGGATATGGTGGGTGAAATCGGGACGTCGAGTGGAACCATTGCTTCTGCCGCCAATGAAATTTCCCAAGGTACGGCGGACTTGAGTCAACGTTCTGAAGAACAGGCGTCTTCGCTGGAAGAAACCGCATCCAGTATGGAAGAGCTCACCGGAACGGTGAAGCAAAATGCCGACAATGCACGCGAAGCGAATCAACTCGCCAGTGGTGCCCGTGATGAAGCGACCAAGGGAGGGGAAGTGGTGGGTAAGGCCATTGCCGCCATGTCGGAAATTAACAAGTCCAGTAAACAGATTGCCGACATCATTGGTGTCATTGATGAGATTGCTTTCCAGACTAACTTGTTAGCACTGAATGCAGCAGTAGAAGCCGCCAGAGCGGGCGAACAGGGTCGAGGCTTTGCAGTGGTTGCGGCCGAAGTGCGAAACCTGGCACAACGCTCGGCATCAGCCGCCAAGGAGATCAAGACCTTGATCAACGAAAGTGTTGAGAAAGTAACCGAAGGCAGCAAACTGGTGGATCAGTCGGGCGAGACCTTGGGTGAAATCGTGACCTCGGTGAAAAAGGTTAGCGACATCATTGCGGAAATTGCATCGGCCAGTCAGGAGCAGGCCAGTGGTATTGATCAGATCAATAAAGCCATTGTGCAAATGGATGAGATGACACAACAAAATGCGGCGCTGGTAGAAGAGGCAGCCGCCTCCAGCGAGGCCATGACCGATCAGGCGACGACACTGGATGACCTGATGGGGTTCTTTAATACCGGCGACAATACTCGTCGGGCGGAACCCGTTGCGAAACAACGGGTGGCATCACGTTCTGCTGTGAAGAAGCCTGCACCAACACGGCGTCCTGCTGCGAAGAAAAAAGAGGGTGATAGTGAGTGGGAAGAGTTTTAGGCTGCCGGCCTGTTGCCTGAACTTTTGGGTACCCCTTACCTTCTGAATGATGGGTAAGGGGTACTTAAAAGGCCACCGCTTATGTAAAAGAACACAGCTCATGTAAAAAGCCACGGTAATTACGATAAAAGGAATGGAATATTGATAATGGTGGCGAATAGTGCAGTTGAATTGGACTCGGGATTAGCGCGTGAATTTCATTTCACGGGTGCTGATTTTCGGTTTATTCGTGACCTGGTGGCAGACCGTACTGGTATTATGCTCTCTGAAAATAAAAAGGACCTGGTCTACGGAAGGCTTGCTCGGCGTTTACGTGAACTCCGAATGACTCGTTTTCGGGATTATTGTGACTTGCTGCAAAAAGGTCATGATGAAGAAATGGTCAATTTTGTCAATGCCATCACCACCAATCTGACCTCATTTTTTCGTGAGGATCATCATTTTGACTATCTTGCCAAAAAATTAATACCCACTTTAGTTGAAAAAAAAATTCAAAATAAAGATGCACATCGCATCCGAATTTGGTCTGCGGGTTGTTCCACCGGTGAAGAACCGTATTCTATTGCGATGGTCGTCAACGAGGTCATGGAAAAATATAAAAGCTGGGATGTTAGAATATTAGCAACAGACCTCGACACCAAGGTGTTAGAAAAAGCCAGTAATGGCATCTACGAAAAAAGTCGCGTGGAAGGTTTGTCAAAAACACGCTTACGACGCTGGATTAACAGTGGTAATGGTGCCAATGAGGGGATGGTGCGAATGACAAGGGAACTAAGAGATCTGATTACCTTTAAACAACTTAACCTGATGAATGATTGGCCGATGAAAGGCCCTTTCGATTTAATTTTTTGTCGTAACGTGGTTATTTATTTTAATAAGCCGACACAGCAGAAATTATTTGATCGCTATGCCGGTCTTTTGGATGAAAATGGCCATTTGTTTCTTGGCCACTCGGAAACAATGTTCAAAAAAACAGAACGCTATCAACTGATTGGTAAAACCATTTACCAGAAAAAACATTAATTATTGGGCATTATAAATCGTTTCGGGAACCTTTCGTGACTATATTTAATGACGGACAAACAAATATACTACCTCGTGCACTACGAGGTTTTGGTCATATAAAACGTTATTGGGATAAGGGAAATGAAACGAATGTGGCAAAAATATTGCCCGGTGAGTTATACGTCACGAAGTTAGATGAAATGATTACAACCGTACTAGGGTCTTGTATATCAGCCTGTATTCGTGACCCTGACAAATCTATAGGTGGTATGAATCATTTTATGCTCCCTGTTGCAAAAGACAATAATCTATTAAAATCGAAAGACAGTAGTGCGGCGCGCTACGGTAACTTTGCCATGGAGCATTTAATTAATGAAATACTCAAACACGGTGGACAACGTGAAAATTTAGAAGTAAAACTTTTTGGTGGAGGCCGAGTGTTATCACACATGACCGATATTGGAAAACGTAATATCGAATTTGTATTAGAATATATTAATCTTGAAGGATTGACACTTGTGTCTGAGGATTTGGGCGATCTGTATCCACGAAAAGTACAATATAACCCACTTACCGGAATGGCTCGAATGAAAAAATTACGGACCATGCATAATCAAACGGTTGCAGAACGCGAAACGGCTTACATGAAAGAAATTGATTTGACCCCGGTAGAGAGTGACATTGAACTATTTTAATAAAAATATTAATCCAGGAAACGAAAAATTTAAAATAAAATAACAACGGATAAAATGCTCATGGCAAAAATAAAAGTTCTGATTGTGGATGATTCAGCACTAGTCAGGCAAATGCTGACTGAAATGTTAAATAGCGCCCCTGACATTGAAGTTGTTGGAGCCGCACATGATCCTATAATGGCCAGGGATAAAATTAAGACACTTAATCCTGATGTGCTGACCTTAGATGTTGAAATGCCTCGTATGGATGGGGTGACATTTCTCGGGAATTTAATGCGTTTACGGCCAATGCCCGTAGTAATGGTATCTTCTTTAACGGAGAAGGGCGCCGACATCACGCTGGAAGCCCTGGAACTTGGTGCTGTAGACTTTGTATCGAAACCGAAAACAGATCTGGCACATAGTCTTGAAGGTTATGCAGATGAGATTATCGAAAAAGTGCGCATCGCATCTAAAGCGAGAGTGCGCCCCCTCGACGTAAATCGTGTCGATATGCGACCATCGGAACGCCTGACCGCTGATGCCATTTTAGCAAAGAAAAAAGCGGCCAAACACTTCAAAACCACCGATAGAATTCTGGCCATTGGGGCTTCAACCGGCGGCACTGAAGCCATTAAAGAAGTACTAATGCAGTTGCCCCCTGACACGCCTGGCACTGTCATCTCCCAGCATATTCCGGAAGCCTTTAGTGGGCCATTTGCCAATCGCATGAATGGTGTATCTGCAATGACGGTCTGTGAGGCAACTGATGGTCAACATATCGTAACGGGGCATGTCTATATTGCACCGGGTAATCGACATTTATTAGTGGAGAGAGATGGCGCACGGTTTATATGTCGGCTTAATAATGGCCCAGAAGTGAATCGTCACAAGCCATCGGTCGATGTTATGTTTCGCTCCTTGGCACAAAACGTTGGGCCAAATGCTATATCGGTTATTTTGACAGGGATGGGAAATGATGGCGCGGCAGGTATGCACGAAATGCACGAAGCCGGATCACCCACCGTCGCACAGGATGAAAAAAGTAGCGTGGTGTGGGGTATGCCAGGTGAAGCGGTAAAATTGGGTTGTGTGGATAGCGTCCTTTCTCTCAATAATATACCCGATAAAATTATTGAGCTTGTTAAAGGTATGGCTCGTGGATAATAACGAAATCACGGTATTTGTCGTCGATGATGAGCCATTACAGTCTGAGCTACACACCTTGTTTCTGGCAGAAGCAGGCTATCAAACCATGCGCGCTGATAATGGGAAAGATGCCCTGACACGGATTACTCAAAACCCCTCAAGCGTGCACGTTATTTTATCCGACGTTTCCATGCCTGAAATGGATGGGTATGAATTTTGTCGTCATATTAAAACCAATGAAGAGACCAAAGATATCCCCTTTATATTTGTTTCTTCTCTCACGGATATTGATGAAAAACTGAAAGGTTATGAAGTGGGAGGTGATGACTATGTCTCAAAACCCATATCAACCGATGAATTACTTGAAAAAGTAAAACGTGCTGCCAGTCAGTATGAGCAGAGTATCGCGCAAAAACAGCAGCTCAGTGAGTCCTTTAATGCCGCCATGCAGGCAATGACCTATTCCAGCGACCTTGGGCAGATACTGGAATTTTATAAAAATTCACTGAATGCAAAAAGTTTTGACGAACTCGCAGAGCATTTATTCCGGGTTATGAATTCTTATCAATTACGCAGTACCTTGCATATAGTTACTTCCACATCATTCATTAATATTGGTGATCGTGGTTCGGTTAGTCCATTAGAAGAGAATGTTATTGAACTCGCTCGGCAACAAGACCGGTTTTGGGATTTTGGTGCGAGAACGATGATTAATTATGAGAATTTTTCATTGCTGATTAAAAATATGCCTATAGACGACCCTGAACGTTATGGTACCTTAAAGGATTCACTGGGTAGCTTGTGCAATGCGATTGAGGCCTGCATCAAAATTTTACTCTTTGATGACACCAATCAACAAAATGCTAATGTACTGGATGCCGTGAGAGAGACACTGGTCGGTGCCAGTCAATCTTTCCAGAGTATTCAGAAAGATAATTTGCAAACCATCCAGGATATGACGGATAAAATGGACGATGCCATAATGAATCTGGGCTTGTCTGACCACCAAGAGAATATGATTCGAAATATTGCAATCGATTGCTATGAAAAGGTGGATGCCATCTTTGACAAAGGTGTGGTGCTTAATGATGAATTTGAAGCGTTAGACAAACGCTTGACGCAGATATTTTCCCGATAGCTCAGTAATTCCTTTCCCGCAGTTTCTGCTCTATGTACCTTATGCGTTACCTTATGTACACCTAAGCATTGTTAATGCTAATCCATTTTAATTGATTGCTTCCGAAGCCTGCAATAGGCACAATTGCGTGACAATGAGACTTGTGTCTTCGGATTCAGGTGATAGTAATAAAAATCATCATATCAGTTGCGCTTAACTTAACATCGAAAGCAAACTGAACTCAAAAGGGAGTCTGTCATGAAAATTATATTATTGGGTGCTCCAGGAGCCGGTAAAGGAACCGTGGCAAAACGACTTACCGAATTTGATGGTTCTGTACAAATCTCCACAGGCGATATATTGCGAGGGGCAGTACAAGCCGGGTCTGAACTTGGCCAACAGGCTAATGCTTTCATGAAAGCCGGTAATCTGGTGCCTGACGAACTCATTATGGGTATTATGGGTGACCGTCTTCAGGAGCCGGATTGCAAAAATGGTTTTTTACTGGATGGATTCCCGAGAACAATACCTCAGGCTGAAGCCCTTAAAACGTTACTGAGCGAACTCGGCATTGAGTTGGACAAGGCTATAAATCTCGATGTACCACGGGATGTCATATTAGATCGGCTGACCACGCGTCGGACCTGTGAAAATTCGTCCTGCCAGGCCATCTACAACATCAAGAGCAGTCCTACTAAGGTCGACGGTATTTGCGATAAATGTGGCAGTAAGGTTATTCAACGTGAGGATGAAACCGAACAGGCTATCAGCCAACGTTTAGCCACTTATCAAGAAAAAACGGCTCCCTTGGCTAATTTTTATGAAAGCGAAGGTTTACTTGTCAACATTGGCGCAGGTTCTACGGATGAAGTATTAGCTGCCATCTGTGAGGCCGTTGCAGCAGCACCTGCATAGTAAGCAGGTCTGCATGGCGTATTAAGTATCAGTAATAAGTATAGAGACAAACTAATGATCTCGCGGTATGCTAACGTGCACAGTTTTTCTATCTTCTTCACGATTTTTAAAAAAAGACAGGGAGTAAGTATGAATATTGTTCGGTTATTAACCACTATTACCTTCATTGCTGGCCTTATGGCGAGCTCCTGGGCATTTTCAGGGGAAAGTACAGGATCAGGCGGCACGGCAATTCAACAAATGGCAAAAATCATGCACCGGTTGAAGCACTATCCTAGCCCCCAAGGTAAAAGTGAACTGCAAGTATTAATCAGTGCCTCTGAAACTACCGGGTACGAACGCGCCATCGCAAGGGCAATGGTAAACCTGGAACATAAAGTCGCGTCAAAAGATGTCGCACCATTAAAAGCCATTATTAACGACAAAGCGTCGACACAATCAGAACGTGACCTTGCCAGCATTATTCTCAACCTCGATCACAGACCCAGCAACCAAGACAAAACAACCCTGAATGCTATGATGAAATAGCCAGTAACTCATACCTATTCATAACTACAGAGCTTGAGGTTTAAGTAGATTCCGTGTTGTAAACGCAAAGGCCGCAAAGGCGCATAAGGACGCAAAGAAAACCAATGCGGGTACTTAAGTCCTCTGTACTAGTCCTCAGCACTTAGCACTCAGTCCTAATCACTTGTTTGTAGGTCAGGTTGCGCAGCTACCTGACATTTTACGGTTAACTAAACTCTGTACTCCATACCCCATACCCGCTTTCAACCCTACAACGGTTGGAACTGCGGGAGGGACTTTCACGCCAGGTTGATGCCTTGCGGCATATAGTCGGGTAACTGCACTGGTAACTACATACCTGACCTACAAAACAAGTGCTGAGTGCTAAGGACTGAGTGCTAAGAAAAAACGCATTACCTGACCCAACAAAAAATGTAATGGAATATGGCAGAATATTGATTGTAGGAGCAGCTTCAGCCGCGATCTTTAATCATGACCTTTAACCACAACCTTTTACCACGAGAATGGTGACGCATCATTCGCGGCTGAAGCCGCTCCTACAATAGGTAAAAAAGTGTATGAGTAAATGTAGGTCAGGTTGCGCAGCTACCTGACATTTTACGGTTAACTCATTTCTGTATTCCATGGCCGCTTTCAACCCTACAACGGTTGGAACTGCGGGAGGGACTTTCACGCCAGCGTAATGCCTTGCGGCATATTGTCAGGTAACTGCACTGGAAACTATATACCTGACCTACAGTCCTCAGCACTTATCACTCAGCACTTAGCACTCAGCACTTATCACTCAGCACTTATCACTCAGCACTCAGCACTCAGCACTTATCACTCAGCACTTAGCACTTAACACTTAACACTTAGCACTTTACAGTATGCCCAATGGATCATTAGGATCTATGCCTTCCATGAAGCATTTTTTGCGGTCATTATTGGTGATTTGATAGACGTGGCCAATCCAGTTATTGATCACCGCTTCTCCTGTATCGTGCCAGGTGTTGTGTAGCAGGGTACGGATCAGTTCTTCCGGGAACTCAGGGGTATCAGTGTGGTTTGAGATTGAGTCGAGCAGTATCGCTTTGTATTCCAGCAGAATAGCGTTAATTTGCCGTGAAAAATAATCTTCAGGCACGGGTGGGTAGTCGTCACGTTGTTTCGATACAAATAACAACACTTCACGTTTATATTCTTTTAATAAACTATTGATGTCATATTCTGGATGGCCTTGGAAATAGACAATCCTGAAACGGTCTTCGCTCACGGCAAGATGTACCCCTGCCGAAGGACTGGCGGCGAGTACGTGTAAGCCCGCATCCTCAAATTGCTGGCGAGTCACTTCATTATAACGCGAATGAGGAACATCGAAGCGGGTGTTAATGCCATTCACCAATGGGTGACTGCGGTCGATGACTTCATGAACAAATACACCCCAGCGTTTAAAACCAAGAGGGATTCGTTTTTGTTGATGTCGGAACTGAAGCACGGCGTGAGTCGCCAGACACGAGCACAAGGTGGAAGCCACATGGTTGTAGCTCCAGTCGATAACCTCTATCAGAGGCTCCCAAAATACCTCATCAGCAAGGTTAGGGTGTGAGACATTGGCACCGGTAATAATCAGCGCATCGAGTCCTTCTTGCCGGACAGACTCAAAGGTTTCATAGTGCTGTTGAATATGTGCGCTGGCTTTTTCACCACGCTGCAATTGCGGCAGGGTAAAGAGGTGCATATGGAATTGGGCAATCTGATTACTTTCACTGACCAGTCGGAAGAATTGCCGCTCGGTGGCTTCCAATGCAGCGTCGGGCATCATGTTTAAAAGTCCAATATGAATTTCCCGGATGTCCTGATGCGAGGCGCGGGCGGGGTTCAGTATGGTCTCTCCTTCTTTGCGAAGGCGCTCAAAAGTGGGTAATGATGAGTTTGCTACCAGTGGCATAGTTAATTCGTAACCGTGTGCTGTAATGAATGTTTGTCGATTATTGCTATCGACCGTGAGTGTTATACCTTTACGGGCATTTTAATATCTGAAAATGTACTTCCCGATTTGCTGCTGCTCCGTTAACGACATATCCGTCATAACGGCGCATACCCCCTGGGGCACTTGTGACCTTTAGGTTATAAAGGCCGGTATCCAGAAAGTCGTTGAAACCACGGGTGCCGCAAATCCAACAAATTACATTTCAAATCTTATACATGGCAGAATTACAATACCGCAGAACCCGTCAATGGGACAGCAGTGTTATTTCCTGGCAATGGCTTCCGCTACCAGCGTAACAAAGTCTTGTTCTGTTTTAACCTGTGCTAATTCATCCGTGGTGATGGTGTAGCCGTATTCTTTGGCAATATTTTCGTAGCGAGGAATGCGTGCATGAAACAGGCGTGGAAAAATCCACCGGGAAAATTCGTCGGGGTTGATCAAGGCGACATATTTCAGATTATTGTCAGCCATGTACCGTTCGAGCTGCTTATCCAGAAAAGCTTCGCGGTAAAACAGGGGTTTGGGCGCTTTTTCAGCACGCTCGATGAGCTTTTCTTCATCCTGTTTAGTGGCCTGTATATAGAGAATCAGGGTGTTTTTGGCGAGTTTTTTTAATACCTCGGGATCATCCAGTTCACAAGCACTTCCACCGGCATCATTAAGGAAATGTTTATAGCCGTAGATTTCTTGCGCCTTGTGCATGAATTTCGGTACATCATTCATGGCCGCAATTTCGGCGTCACGATGTAAATGCTGGCGTCTTTTGAACTCTTGCAGGTCAAGGCCACCCTGGTCAGGGTTTCCTAATTTCCCCATAAAGCTGGAAACAGGTTTCAAGTGATCCACGGTGATGTTATTGCAGATATAGATGGAGTCAGACTGTAGTAAATCCCGCAAAAAGGGCACTTGCATGGCCTGCATTTTAATATTGTCGAGAATAGCTTCATCCAGATAATGGGTGCCAATGCGGTAATCACCGGAAAAGTGAAACCAGTCCTGGCTACGCAGGATAAAGGCAAGGCGTGTTTTGCCAACGCCGGACATGCCTAGTAAAGTAATGCGTTTGCTCGCTGAATCAAGAAATTCTTGTGGGCTGAGTTCCACGTGTTGTTGCTCCTGTGCCTTACGGTAATAATTATTTGTAATCAGTACTGCTCTGTTAATTTATCATCGTCTTGCCGGGCCTGACCCGGCATCCAGAATATCGTTGTAGCGGTCAAGTAATACTGGATTCCGGGACAAACCCGGAATGACGAAAGTGAGGGTGCCTTTTTATGTTTCTAATTGCATCAATCTTGTTTCCTGCCCTAGTAAGTCTGTGCACTTAATCCATTGAACTCAATCCATTGAACTCAAGCATTGAACTCAAGCCAGTGAACCCAAGCCTGTGCACTTAATCCATGCGACATTTCATTAACGGCACAGCACTGGTTTGTTATAAAAAAGTAATCGGTCATCCGTTGAAATACAGCGCGATTACATCGCTATTGTCCCTGTCTCTCTCATCAAGTGCAATTCCTGGTTTACTTTTCACTGTCCGCAATGCGTCGCTTTTGCAGTGTTTTATTGATGACCCGTGAGGCGGCAATGTTGCCAAATGTGGCCGTTACCGTTGCTGCCGAGCCGTAGCCCATGGTGCAGTCCAGAGAAATGCCATGAATACCGGGTTTTTCGTCGCTAACGGTGCCGTCGGGCTTGGGGTATACCGGTTGTTGGCTGGAGAAAACACATTCGATGCGAAAGCCGCGTTTACTGTTACGTGGGAAGTGGTAGTCATTGCGTAGCCGGGAACGCACTTTTGCCGCCAATGGATCATTGAAGGTGCGGGATAAGTCCTTAACCTGAATCGCGAGAGGATCGGTCAAACCACCGGCACCACCGGTAGTAATAATGGGAATTTTGTTGCGTCGGCAATGGTAAATCATCGCTGATTTGAATTTAATGCTGTCAATGGCATCGACCACGTAATCATAGTGATGCTCTGTTGACAGGTATTCCGCGAGATTCTCCATGGTGAGAAAGTCGTCGATGATCTGACAATCACAGTAGGGATTAATGCCCGCGACGCGACGTTTTAGTACCATCGACTTTTTTTCACCTTCCGTGTCATCCAGTGCCGGTAATTGCCGGTTGATATTGCTTTTCGACACGGTGTCGTAGTCAATCAGTGTAAAGCGACCCACCCCGGTGCGCGCCAGTGACTCTACGACCCAGGAGCCTACGCCGCCAAGACCAATGATGCATACATGCATCTGGCGAATGATTTCACTGGCTTCAAGCCCATAAAGGCGTTGAATTCCACCAAAACGAATGGAAAAATCCTCATCTTCTGACAGTGTACTCATACTTCAAAACTCTCAATAACTCTCAATAACTCTCAATAACGCTCATGGCACTGGAATGGTGGCCTTATTGGTGTACCGGTAGCACTTAGCGGTTAATGGGTTGATAACGAAAAATCGAGCACGGCTTCTGCATTGGCAGTGGTTTGTGCGGCCACGATATTAACATCTTCATCACGGATTTTGGCTAAAGCTTGTAGGCATTCGGGTAAATATTCAGGGCTATTTCTCTGCCCATGGTGCAGTGCGCCCGTCATATCCGGTGCATCGGTCTCTAAGACAATGGCATCCAGTGGCAACTGTTTGGCCAATCGGTGCAGTTTATGTGAGCGTTCATAGGTCAGCATCCCGCCAAAGCCGAGCTTGAAACCGAACTCAATATAACGCTCAGCCTGCTGGAGACTGCCATTAAAGGCATGGCAAATACCCCCGGTTACCTGGGCCTTGCGCAGGCTTGCCAGCACCACATCGTGGGACTTGCGCACATGCAACAGTACGGGTAACGAGGCGTTGGCAGCGACGGCAAGCTGATTATCAAACAATGTTTGCTGATGCTTGCGATCCAGGCCCTCCACAAAATAATCCAGGCCAATTTCCCCCACGGCGATGGGTCGACGTTGTTCGATACGCAGGGCGAGGGCATCGACATCTTTGTGGGTATGTTGTGACACAAAAAACGGGTGAAGGCCGAAACTGGCATACAAAGCAGAGTGGGTATCGCAAATGTGCTGTAATTTACCCCAACTTTTAGCGAGAACACCCGGTATGACGATGCGTGATATCCCGGATAACGCACAGCGTTCAAGGATGTCGCTGCGGTCAGTATCGAAGTCGGTGAAGTCTAAATGGCAATGGGTATCAACTAGGTTCATAGCGTTATTTTAGCGCGTTGTTTGGCCCCAATATAATGGATATTCGTGCGTTTGTGGTATTTTGAGGAATAGATGAATTATCAACCATTCTTTTAGCAGTATTTGTCATTTTGCAATGTACAAAAAACTGGCTACAATCAGGTGCTTACCTAACTGTTTTTGACTTAACTTGTTACCTACCCGAGGGAGAGTAATATGCGCGACTCTAAAAGGGGTCATTACTGGAAAGGGCTTTTTGTATTGCTTGCAATCTGTCTAACAGGCGGTGTACAGGCAGATGAAGCTGATCCGCTTGACCGAAGTTTGAGTGCTTATTATGCGGGTGATTTTAAAGCCGCATACAATTTTACGATCCCTCTGGCAAATCAGGGTAATCCTGATGCTAAAAACCTGTTAGGCATGATGTATGAGCTCGGCAGGGGGGTACCCCAAAACCTCAGCAAGTCTATATCCTATTACCGCGAAGCGGCGGAACAGGGTAACCCATACGCTCAGTATAATTTAGCCGTGTCTTTCGATGCCGGTACTGGTGTGCCACAAAATTATCGCGAAGCGGTACGCTGGTTTACAAAATCAGCGGAGCAAGGCATCAGTTCAGCACAATATGATTTAGGCGTAATGCTGGAGCAGGGACGTGGTACCCCCAAAAACTTTATAAAGGCAGCTGACTGGTATCAAAAAGCGGCTAATCAAGGACACATGCAGGCGCAAAATAATCTGGCCTGGTTATATGAGTCCGGTAAAGGCGTAACACAGAATCTCATCGCAGCTTATGCCTTGTTTGATGCGGCAGCAGCGCAGGGGCTCGAAACCGCATCCGTGAAACGCGACACCCTTAAAACCAGCCTTTCCGCAAAAGAATTACGCCAGGCACAAGGTCAATCGCAGAAAATGTTGAAAGCAGTGAATCAATCAACGCCACAATACAAGCGGTAATCCGAATCGTCACTATGGTTTTGTGGTGTTCTTCGTTCTCACGCTCTGCGTTGCCTAAGAGCACCTACTTTTGGCGCCTGAATGGACACAGGTGCCAAAAGTAGGCGCTCTTAAGCAAGGGGCGTGAGTAGGACGCGGTAAGCTTGGGAACGCATACGATGGGTGAATTAACAGAATAAGATATGGATTCCCAGAGGGTACACCCTACATTACTAATTGTTTACAGGGTTTGAGCTTTAAATAGGTTCCGTGTTGTAAACGCAAAGGCCGCAAAGACGCAAAGGACGCTGAGAAAAAATAGCAAATAGCGGTAACCTGACCTATCAAAACTCAGTCCTTAGCACTAATCATCCCCCGTAGGTCATGTTGCGAAGCTACATGACGCGATAGTCTGATCGAGCGCGGATATTCTAGATAAATAAAAAAATACCACGCAGCATTTCTCAGTTCTCAGTTCTCAGTAAAGACTGTAAAATCCACCGTAAGGGGCGGGTTTCTACCCCGTCCTTTTATCCGACCCATTGATGTTTATATCGATAACCGTGGATTTGAATGACCACAGCGCTCCTATATCTCTATTTTTTTCCGGCTTTCTCATTGGCATAACGCCAAATATCCACATCACGTCCTTGTTCTCTGAGGTGGTCAGCATAACCGGTCAAGTAACGCTGAAAACTGGGTTGTTTTTTGTACTCTTCACTCAGTACGTAATGGAGCACCCCTTGGGTATGAAAAACCTTGAAAGAGGCTTCAGAGCGGATCACTTCATTGCCTTCGGTGTTGAAAACAATGATGGAAGGTGCAAATTTTATATCCAGTTTTTTAGCCCATTCGCGGGCAGTCATTTTTTCACCCTGAGGCGTCACGATGGGGGTTTTAGACCACATGTCCAATTGGGTGACATCAAACTGTTTGATGACGCCCAGTAATTCTTTGTCGGGCAGTACTTTGCGGTGTAGGCGGTCACAGGCAGGGCAGTCCTTCTGTTCAAAGAAAACCGCAAAGGGACGTCCTTTAATGCCGGTTTTTTTAGCGTAGTCAAATTCATTTTTGGTGAAAAATGCCTCGGGGTTAAGGGTTTTGCTGGAGAGAACGGCAGGCCGGTTCACTTTCATGAACTCACGGTAACTGACCTTTGTTTCCTGACGAGTGGCGACGTAATCCAGGTCGAGGTTAAAACGCTGTGGCGAGTGGTAGCCATTAACGCGCAACGCAACCTTACCCGCCTCGTCAAAAAATATAACAGTGGGTGTGAATTGAACTTTAAGTGCTTCTGCAAAGGTTTTTTCGGTGTATTGTGTGCCGTCAACATGGGTAACGGGGCGATCCCCCCACATATTGATGGCGACAATATCAAAATGCTTTTGGGCTTTTTCGGAGATGTCTTTTTGGGCAAAATTACGTTCAACCAGGGCGTTGCAGTACGGGCAGCCCGCCTGGTGAAAAAAGATAACAAATCGCTTGCCGTCTTCGGTGGCGTCTTTGATGTCATCCCGGAGATCGAGGAAACTGTCTTTAAACCATGCGGGGTATTCCGTGTCTTTGCCACCAAAGAACTGCCCTTCAGACTTGCCCGCGGCGTAACTGGCCGGAATGGCGAGGAGCAGTAAGGTCAGTGAAATAAGGACGTGGCAAGGGAGTTTGTCCAGAAAACGTCTGGATTCTCTTTGGGGGATCTGTGGTGTAAAGCCAAAAAGGGACATGTTATTTCCTAACGGTTATTTTACAACTTAAGGTTGTCTGTTTTATTCAGAATCAATTGTGCGCAGATGGTTCATTTTTGGTGAGTATAACAGTGTGCAGGGATGCGCTCATATGCGTAACTCTTAGTAATTTCAAGAGTATTTTAACACGGCGATTAGTGTTGGTAATCTGTCTAAGAAACCCGATGAAGCAAATCGCTGCGGTTGTTGGTTAATACTGTTAATTAAGACGGTGTGTTAAGAGTGATAGTTTAGCGGACGTTTCAACATTGTGGATTAAATAATGCAGAATTTTGTACAATGACTCATAAATGCGAAATATTCAGTCGAATTACTGAGAATATAAGTATAAATGCGAATTAATTAGCAATAATGCCTTGATTGCCGTTAAAAGCTGAACTACTATGATTTACGCAATAAATAGCTAATGGCCAATTTATGACTAATTATATCGCATTTAAGACAGATCAAGAGTTATCCAGTGAAATGGCAGCCCGTGTTTCTCAAGAGCGGGTGCGGCAAAACATCACTCAGCAGTCCCTTTCCGCGTTATCCGGTGTTACTTATTCCACCATCAGACATTTTGAACGGACCGGTAAAATAGGTCTGGAACGACTGATTGCGTTATTACGCGCCCTCAAAAAACTCGACGAACTGGAGCATTTCCTGGCTCCAGTGCCCGTTTCTCCGATGGAACGATTGAAAGGAACCCCTCAAAAACCCCGTAAACGTGCGCGCAGTGTTGAATCCCATGACGGTTGATATTGTCTGCGAAGTTCAAATCTGGGGCCAAAGGGTTGGGGCACTTATAGAGGAAGAGGGGCAGGTTGTTTTTGAATATGCATCCGATTTCCTGACTTCAGGTCTGGAAATTTCACCTTTTGAACTGCCGTTACGCGCGGGTGTTTTTGTACATCGTGATCGCAGTGAAGCCTTTCAGGGCTTACAGGGTGTCTTTGCAGATTCGCTGCCGGACAAATTTGGCAATGCCATCATTGAGCGCTACTTTCAGGAAGCCAGGGACACTGCTCGTCACGACCTTTCGCCCTTGCAAAAGTTGCTGTACATCGGTTCTCGCAGTATGGGGGCATTGGAATATCTTCCGCCCATGGAAGAGATCCAACCCAAGGCACGAGAGTCACTGGAAATTTCTCGATTGGTGCAGGAGGCGAGGCAAGTTATTCAAGGGGATCTGGAAATAGCGTCTGCCGAAATAATGCAGGTAGGTGTTTCTGCGGGTGGGCAATACCCTAAAGCGGTGATTGCCTGGAATGAGCAGACTAATGACGTCATCTCAGGATTGCTGGAATGTCCGGAAGGTTATAGCCAATGGTTGATTAAGTTTGATGGGGCCAAGGGTGAGCCCGAAGAGTTTGGGAAACTGGAATTTGCGTACTCACAAATGGCAAAAGATGCCGGTATTCGTGTGAGTGATAGCCATCTATTAAAGGAAAATGGTCGCTGCCACTTTATGGTGAGAAGATTTGACCGCCTGGACAATGGTCAGCGATTACACATGGCATCACTGTGTGGTTTGTTACAGAAAGATTTTAACGTGCCGAGATTGTTGGATTACGAAGATTACTTACGCACCACTCAAGCATTGGCGGCACCCAATGCCGATATGGAAGAAGCCTACCGCCGCATGGTATTTAACGTTGTTGCCAGAAACCAGGATGACCACACCAAGAACTTTTCTTTCTTAATGGATCAACAAGGACGCTGGCAATTATCCCCCGCGTACGATCTTACCTTTGCCTGTGGAAACCGGTTTACGGCTTCACATCAGATGACCATTAATGGCAAAGACAGAGAGGTAACAAGAGAAGACTTTGCCATCTTGGGTGAAAAATTCAGTATCCCGGATTATACGTCGATTATTGACCACATCTGCGACACCGTTAGTGCATGGTCAGACTACGCCGGTCAGGCAGAAATATCGTCGTCTTTTACTCAAGAAATAAAACAGTTACACAGGATTGATATTTAATTTAT
>NVUB02000032.1 GCA_002401775.2 Ectothiorhodospiraceae bacterium | reverse complement strand
GGTTAAATGACTGGGGATTTTAATGTCTTTTACTGAGGGCATCGATTTTTGAATCGAGGCAATATTCTCACCCTTAATAAGCCTTTTTCTTGATTCCCTCTGCATGGGCCCATTCATATCACCGAGAAAACTGCCGATCATTTCTTTTAAAATCGCGGGATTGACGGCGATATCAGGCATTTCAATACCAATGGAACGAGCCGCTGCGAGCGCCCCACTCACCTCTTCATTCATCGCTTTAACCATAAAGGTGGCTAAACCAAGACCAAATCCTGCTGGTAATTCTTTTGTCAAACCAAAGTCCAGCAGCCCAACCACATTATTGGGCAATATTAAAAAATTCCCAGGGTGTGGGTCTCCGTGAAAGAAACCCTTATTAAAAATCATCTCTACAAAAAGGAAAGCAATCCTCTCGGCAACTAGCTTTAAGTCTACGCCTTGTTCTTCACAATATTTTATATCAGTGAGCGGCAGTCCTTCTAAATATTCTAATACCAGGATTTTTCGACTGCTTATGTCAGTATAGGCAACGGGTACTCGTACGCGTTCGTCGCCTTCAAACATGGCCCGAATCCGTTCCGTCGATTCGGCCTCTCTACTAAAATTCAATTCTAAGGTTAGAAATTCACGCAGCTCATCGATAAAAATCGATGGATCGAAGGGCAACTGTTTTCCCATACGCTTTTTAACAACTTGGACAATAATATTCATCGCTCGAAGGTCGGCTTTTACTATTTTATCTATGCCGGGGTACTGTACTTTTATAACGACCTCTGACCCGTCTTTTAATTTAGCTCTGTGGACTTGAGCTAATGAGGCTGCACCTATCGCCTCTTCATCGATTGATGAAAAAACTTGTTTGGTAGGTCGGCCCAACTCCTTTTTTAACTGCTTTTTTATCACGCGGTATTTCCTGGGCGGAACACTGTCATGCAACGCACTCAGTGGCTGGGTGATTTCCTTCGGCATCACATCTGCACGCGCTGAGATGATTTGAGCCATTTTAATGGGAAGACCTTCTAGCTTTACGGCGGTATCATAGAGGCTTTGAGAGGACCTTAAATTGAGCTTCTTCCATTCTTCAACGCTAGGCTTATTATCGCCGGATAAACGCTTAGTCAATTTATTGTATCGATAAACAATGGGGAGAAAGGTAATTAAAATTCGCGAAGATCTGTAGAATACGTTGGATTTCAACACTGCATAGACTCCCTATAATAAGGTAGGATCTGAATTCAGTTTTTTTCGCAACCGCTAACACGTCAATGCATCAAGTTTCTAAAATAAATTAAGAACAAGGAAACTTAAGCGAAAGAACCTTAAACCAAAGCACCTTAAGCCAAAGAACCTTAAGCGTACCTTCATGTCACACAATAGTGCACAAAAGCGTAGAGGGCGAATCTTTCATCACCTTATAATATACGTCAATCCGATAAAAGCACTAACGAATTTGTAACATTGCACAAATGAGAGTTGAGTATATTTTGAGCTTAATCGTGTTTAGTCAGGGCATTAACACCCAAAAACATTCCCTTTCCTTATACAGTTAATCAGATTATTTTCCCCCCAAGTGCGTTGTTGGAACAGTTATTAGCACTTTTATCATAGGCACTTCTTACTGCATACTTCTTACTGCATACTTCAGACAGTTAACTATTCCAATCATAAATATCGAAAAAGAGGTCTATATGAGATTCATCATCTACGGTGCCGGAGCGGTGGGCGGAACAATCGGGGCACGGTTATTTCAACACGGTTTTGATGTTCTCTTAATCGCCCGGGGACCTCATTATCAAGCTATCGCAGAACGCGGATTGACATTTCAATCACCTGTAGAAGAAGTGTGCCTACCCATAAAAGTAGTGTCTCATCCAAAGGAGATCGCGTTTAATGCCTCAGATGTAGTCTTAATGACCGTGAAGGGACAACATATGGCAGATGCGTTGGACCAACTGCGATTAGCGGCGGGTGATGCAATTCCTGTGATCTGTTGCCAAAATGGAGTGGCCAATGAACGGATGGCACTACGGCGATTCAGCTCCGTCTACAGTATGGTGATGATCCTGCCCGCCTCGCACATAGATCCTGGTATCGTTCAAACTCAGGCTCAATCCATCACTGGTATCCTCGATGCAGGCGTTTACCCAAAGGGCATTGACGATACCATCACCGAAGTATGCGCAATATTGGAACGATCACAATTTAGCGCGAAACCTAACGCAAATATAATGCCCTGGAAATATGCCAAACTCCTGATGAATTTAAACAATGCAGTTCAAGCCGTTGCAGATGTAGATGAACATTCGAGGGATATTGCAAGATACTTAAGGAACGAAGCCTTAGCTTGTTATAAGAAAGCGAATTTGAACTGCGTCGATGCCAAAGAGATGCGAGAACGCTCCGGGAGTATAATTGATATCGTTCCGGTTAAAGGGCAAACCCGCGGGGGCGGCTCCTCATGGCAAAGTATCGCTCGTAAAGAAGGCACCATTGAAACTGATTTCCTCAACGGTGAAATCGTCCAGTTGGGCCGTCTTCATGGCGTCCCGACACCCGCTAATGAGATAGTGCAAAGACTGGGAAATCAAGCCGCAGCCGAACAGAAAGAAACAGGGTGGATTACGCAGAAAGAAATAAAATCTAAAATCGAGGCACTTATGGCTGAAGCTCTTATGGGCTAAAGCACTTATGGACGATAGAACCTAAGGACGCTTTTGCGGACTAGACAGCGCGAAGAGTTTGAAAGGAACTAGCAACATTCTCCAGTCTATCAATGACGTCTTCTGCGCTGACACCCTCTGGAAGTCCACTCGCCAAACCCAGTATCAAACCAAGCAATGCATTGGTCATAATAAAAGAATCGACGGGAATCATATTTGAATCGGCACTGTTTTTCTTAGAGATTAAGTCCAGGACCATTTCAAATTGCCCCACCAAACGCGCCGCCTTTGGACTCTCAATCAAATGAGGCGTGTACATCATGACGGTCTTAGTCAGTGCCGCACGATTGATTACCTCATTAACGGCAAATTCAATAAAAGCGCGCAAAGCTAACTTCCTATCTCCGCCAATCCACGAGGGTAATCCTTCATTAAGCATCAGAATTGCTTCGTCAGCCTGTGAATTTAACAAAGAAATTAAAATATCCTCCTTGTCGTCAAAGTAGCCGTAGAGAGTGGCAATGCCTAGTTTTGCCTCCTTCGCAATTTTTGCAGTGGTGGCGTAAGGGTATCCATCACTCTCAATAATACGATTAAGTGCTCGTAAAATACGATTTACCGTCTCTTTTGATCGCTGTTGTTTTGGATTTCTTCTTTTCATTTCAATATCTTATGAAATTAATTAGGAGGTAACATTATATTACTTGAATGCGAATATGATTCTACATTATTATAATTTAACAATCTTAGTGTCAATAGACCCTTTTTTACTTTAACCAAAATCTCCAGGCCTATTATGTTATTAAAAAATCTTTATCAGAGCGGAAATGAAAACTACCCTGAGTGTTATTTCCCAAATTACTGCCGTACAAAAACCCACTTTTCAACTTAATTCTCGTCGTAACAAATCCAGCTAACTACGACAGTAATTTGGGAAATCAAAATTCTTAGAAATAATTACTTACACCAAATTCGTTCACCATTCAACCAGCAACATCTTCACGTTTTTACCGTGTACAATTCACTCCATGAAACTGTTTTTCGATAACATTGATTCCCTAGATCAATTCACCCACCAACTTGATCGCTACAACGGATCGCTTTCCTGTCAACATTGCAGCAAACAAAATCAATTCGTGCCGCATGGCTTTGTCTATAAAAATCAACATATTAAATATGCCGATAAAAAGGAACCGGTAGGTAAACGACTATTGTGTTCCAATCGTTACGGTAGATCTGGCTGTGGCCGCACGCTAAGGCTCTATCTGGCTGACTACATACCCTCATTAACCCGGTCATCAACACAGGTCACACTGTTTTTTCTCTGGCTATTGAGTGGCAGTCCCATTCAAGCCGCCTATCAAAAGTCTGCTCACGCAACCGACCCCCGAAACGCCTATCGTTGGCTTACTAAGTGTCAAGCCAAACTCACTACATTCAGAACCTTTCTATCTACTCGCTCTTTTGAATTCACCGATAGTTTTTCAAAGAGAACAAATCGGCTACAGCACCTACTACCCACCGTAAAAAGACTGCATGAAAAGTTCGGTGATTCATTTGCCATTCGCTTTCAATTAGAGCGACAAGTCAGCTTTATTTAAGACGAGTTCACTGCCATTTTTTCATACATCTCTATCACTGACTTCTCTTTTTTTGGCTTTACACAAGGTCATTAATAGCATTGGGGAAAACTCAGTTTACCAAATTACTATCTACCAACGATGACTACCTCCAGCTGAAAGTATTCACCTTATCTGCGCAACCGAATACGTCTCTCGCAGAGCTCATCATAGCGCCATAACATACGACACCTCTAGCTGAGAGAAGTAAACAACTGATAATTCGTCGCCGAAACGGAGAACAACATGCCCCCTAATAGAAATACACCCATCGACATTAGGCTCAGAGTATTGAGCGCTGTAGACTTTGCACCTGGCGAATCAATTCGCGAGCGCATTAAGTATGTTGCTTCGAAAGCATTTGTAGATGCCCATACAGGTCACGAATACCAGTTTACATGGCGCACCATAAGCACGTGGCTCTATCGGTATAAAAAACACGGTGTCACGTCCTTAGACAATAAAACCCGTGCAGATAAAAATTCCTATCGTAAAATACAACCTAATGAACTTGCTGAAGCCATTAACGAGATACTGCCCACTCTGAGTAAAAATAAAACCGGCACCTTCGTTAAAAGCGTGGTTTACCATCAGCTACAACAACGTGGCTTCGTCAAACGCCATCAATTATCGCAAACTTCATTCTATCGCATGGTCAGAGAACACAACTTGCTAGATGCTGAGAAAACGAAAAAGCTTCGCCTTTCATTTTGTATGCAATATGCGAATGAGCTTTGGCAAGCCGATACCATGTATGGACCATCTATCAAACAGAGCGATGGTTCGTGGCGTAAAACATTTTTGATTGCATTCCTTGATGACGCTAGCCGTGTAATTACTCACGGCGAGTTTTTCTACCGCGATAATACCGAGAACATGATTGACGCCTTCCGTACCGCTCTATTCAAGAGAGGAAAACCAGACCGGCTTTACTTTGACAATGGGGCTAACTACAAATCTACCGAAATCTTGCAGGCCTGTCTTCGGCTCGATATTAGGCTCTCCCATGCCCCTGTTCGAGATGGAGCAGCTAAGGGAAAAATCGAAAGGTTTTTTAGAGGATTCAGGGATCGCTTTCTCACTCAACATGTTGAGTTTCAAACCCTTGAGGAGCTAAACGAAAAAACCCACCACTGGATAGAGAATGAATATAACGCCAAACATCATAGTGGGATTCAAATGATTCCTATTGATCGTTTTGCTCTTGATGTGGATCGCGTTAAGTTTCTAACTGATGACAAGTACTCAGAGGAAATTTTCTTTGTTGAGCAAAATCGAAAGGTAAGTAAAACCAATGTTTTTTCAATCAACTCACAAAAATACGAGTGCCCCGTGGACTTGAGAGGAAAAACAATTCAGGTACGTTATAGCAGAAGCATGAGAGATAGATTTATTGTGTTCTTTGCCGATAAACGAATGGGAGAAGCCTCTTTACTTAATGTTCACCAAAATGCAGATCAAATCAGAGAACTCTACAATAAAAATACACGAGGTGACTCATGATAAAAAATACATTCGGAATCACTAAAGAACCCTTTAGCAGAGTAAATCCAGGCTTGTTAGCCCAACAGAAAAGAATATTTGACCTTATCAAAATTCATTCACAGCACGGTGGTTTCTCTGTTATCATTGGAAATCCTGGCGTGGGAAAATCTATATTGCGTGAACACATTGAAACGTTAGGTAGCGAGAGAGACACGGTTGTCGCATCCTTCTCGCAAACAATGCATACCTATACCAACATGCTTAAACAACTGGCAGAGTCATTTAGAATTGACGTTCCGACAAAGACGCTAGAGAAAGAACTTATTCAAACTGCGTACCGCCACGTCAAAGATCGTAAAGTGCTTTACACACTAATTGACGAGGCGCACCTGATGGACATGCAGGTATTAAGAAAGCTGAGATTGTTGTTCGACCGGTTTCCAAAGAATCATAACTTAGTGCTATTTGGTCAAAGGGATTTATTGTATTATCTATCGATGAATGTGAATGAGGATATCAAAAGTCGAATTACTTATTCGGAGAATATATTCCCACTAAATGATGGAAATCTTGAACAATACATATTAGTAGAATTAGATGCTGTTGGCTTGGGGCATCATACCTATGATAACTCATCCATTGAGTTGATATTGAGATCGGTACAAGGAAATCTTAGATTATGCCGAAACCTCTGCTATAGCAGTCTCATTGAAGCTTGCAGGGATGGTAAGCGAACCGTAACTACCACTCATATCAACAACGTTCTTGTTCAACCACATTGGCGCTCTCACGAAGAATTAATTAAGCAGCAGGTGGTGTAGTGACTATGAAACTGATGCAGATAAGAACTTATTGGGATGCTGATGATGCCTATGCCGTCATCACTTTTTTAGATGAGTTGCGGGAGGTGCTATTAGCCGTTTATGCCGACGAGATTGGAGAATTGAAAAGCGAAAAATCGTTGAAGCAGGAACATCTTAGTTATGACGATAAGTTAAAAGCTTCCGACACTATTTAGATTATAACCAAATAATACAACTTAAGGGCTAACGCCCTTTTTTTGTGCCTGACCGTTTTCGATAGCCAAAAGCATCGCACAACAGGCAAGAGCATTCAGAACATTTTGAATTCCCAAAGCAGTCGCACACAAAGTCAAACATTTTGCTGTTTGCCAGCATGATCATAAATTGGGAAATAATATGATTTTAATTTGACTGGGCGGGATTATCGTACGACGAGAATTTGGTAATATCGCGAATTATTTTCCTAATCGTACGATCAGAGTTTGGCTTAAAATATGATGTTAATTCTGCGCTCTACAGGCAGCATTACGTAAAAAGAAAGGGCTTACACAGCAGGTGCTCGCTGAAG
>NVUB02000031.1 GCA_002401775.2 Ectothiorhodospiraceae bacterium | reverse complement strand
TGGTCACCTGGATCGCCGTATTTGAAGGTTACGACGCTGTGCCGACATCGGAAGGCGTCAGCCGAGCCACGACCAACACCGTCGTGCATGGTTCACTTGCCGTATTGGGGCTTGATTTTATTCTAACCGCGCTGATGTTTGGTTGAATGTGGTAATAAGCCGTATTGATCTCCATGCACTTCCGTTACCGTCACTGTTATGGCTCGTTTTATGGGTCGGTTAATGGATTGTGTAACCATTTTTTGTATCACCAAAGAGGGAAAAGGATAATCAAATGGCAATATATCTTGATTTTGAAGGCATTAAAGGCAACGTCACGGCGGAGGGTTTTGAGCAGTGCGTGGAAATCAGTGCGGTGGAATTTGGCGTCAAACGCCCCATCACCATGGAAACGGGAAAAATGGCGAACCGTGAGGTGGGCAAACCTACCCTGTCCACCGTCACCCTGACCAAAACAGCCGACAATTCCGTAGCCGCACTGTTCAAAGAAGCCGTATCAGGTTCATCCGGCAAAAAGGCCACCCTTAACTTCGTTCGCACCGGCAGCGACAAGGTCGAAACATTCATGGAATACGCACTGTATGACTGCCTGATAAACCATTACCGTATTGTCGCGGTCGGTGATGAAGAACCTCAGGAGAATATTTCATTAAGTTTTTCCCGGTGTGAAATCACTTATAAAGATCATGATGCAACGAATAAAACCGGCAGTCCGCAACGCGCGGGTTACGATCTGGCCAAAGCGACCCCCTTGTAAATTAAAGGGAATGGAAACCCGATGACGCGGTAAAATGGTCATACCAAGCCATAACACGCCATAAACACGCCAGTTTCAGGCATTACCTGACACCGGCTGCTATACCCGTCACAACCGATAAAACACAAGGAAGAAACCATGAGCACTTACAAAACACTGCGCACATTCGACCTCGACGAACTGCTTTTTGATGAAGAAGAAACCCGCATTGTATTAAAGTTTATCTTTGCAGAGACGCATCATGAATTCATTAGCTCACTGCCTATGAACGACCGTGTGCGAGAGCTTGCGCAGGCACTGTTAGTGGAGGCCATCGATGCCTCTCATGCCATTGGTTATGTGCACGGGTTATTCAGAAGCGTTAAAAACCCGGTAAAAGGCGCACTCACAATATTAAAAAACTTTGGAAAAGAGGCCAAGCAGAATTGGTTTAAGTATGCGTCTGTCAGCGATTTGCAAAATGCCAAGGTCTATAATTTTGTGTTGGATTATATAGGAGGGTATTTTATAGAGCCCTTGCACATTAAGGTGGCCAAAAATGAATTGGATGAGCCCCTGGGAGCATTTCTGGCCTATAAAGTGCCCACACACGGTATTGTGATCCGGTGGGGGTAACCCATGAAAAAGAAAATAGTCTTTGGCGGTATCGGCGGCATTTTTCTGATATACGTAGGATTAATGTTTTATGACATGACAGAAATGGAGATAGAAGTTCTGATTTTGTGTAGTGAAAATCAAGGCGGCATACTAATCCCGAGCAGTCTTTGCCATTACTATATGCTTAACTACCGAATTAATGAGAAGGACATTAAAAAGTTGAGTGAAGGTGCAGGCTTGGACTACGTTCTTAATGTAGAGGGAAGAAACTCCACGGAATATGAGCTGGCAAAACTGTTTCTTGCAAACGGGCTGGATGTGAACAGTGTTAATCACTATAAAGCATACCCCGAGGATAAAAGTGCGACACCACTACAGGCTGCGGCAGTGTATAACGATGCACCACGTATCAAGTTCCTAATTGAACAAGGCGCCGATTTACAGTTACGTGGAGAATTTGGAATGACGGCGCTAGAGTACGCAAAAAAAACCCACAAAGCAGGCAGTAAGTTCCGGGATAACCGTGAAATCATCCAACTATTATCGGATGCGGAAAAACCATAATAAAAACCACATACTCTCGATCAGCTGCCAGGGTATTTTTAGCCTATTTTTAATCTAGTAAGGCACTGGAAAAAAGATCAACCAGAATGGGTTTAAACATGCGTCTGTGTACGATTTACAAAATGCCCAAGTCTATAATTTTGTGCTGGATTTTATAGCGGTAAAATTTAGACGCAAGCTGATATTATGGGTAACAAAAAATGAATTAGATGAAAATCCGGGGGCATTTCTGGCCTATAAGGTGCCCACACACGGTATTGTGATCCGGTGGGGGTAAACCATGAAAAAGAAAATATTCTTTGGCGGTATCGGCGGCATTTTTCTAACCATAGCTGCGCTGATGTTTTATGACATGACACAAATGGAAATGAAGGTTCTGATTTTGTGCAGTGAAAATCAAGGCGGCATACGAATCCCCAGCAGTCTTTGCAAATACTACCTGGTGAACTACCGGATGAATGAGGAGGACATTAAAGAGTTGAGTGAAGGTGCAGGTCTGGACTACATTCTTTATATAGAAGGAAGAAACTCCACGGAATATGAACTGGCGAAATTGTTTCTTGCCAAAGGTCTGGATGTGGACGGTGTTAATCATTATACGGCAGCGCCCCCCAATGATGAGAAATTTACCCCACTACAATCTGCGGTAGTAATGAACGATGTGCCACGCGTTAAATTTTTAATCGAGCAAGGGGCCAACTTACAGATACGTGGAGAACTTGGAATGACCGCGCTAGAGCATGCAAAAAAGATCCACAAAGCAGGCAGTGAGTTCTGGGATAGAAGTGAAATCATCCAGATATTATCGGATGCAGAAAAACCATAACGAGGGCGGTATATTTTCGATCAGCCGCCAAGGATATTTGTAGCCTTTTTTCACCAGGTTAAGGTGCCTTGTGATCCGGTGGGGGTGAAATAATGAAAAAGAAAATAGTTTTTGGCGGCATCGGCGGCATTTTTCTGACCATAGCCGGGCTTATGTTATATGCCTATGGTACAAATGAAGATCGAATATTTGATTTTGTGTAGCGCAAATCAAGAAGGTACACGAATCCCGAGCAGCCTTTGTTATTATTACATGGTGAACTACCGCATCAATGAAAAAAGCATTAAAGCATTAAGTGAAGGCGCAGGTCTCGACTACATTCTTAGTGGAGAGAATATTAAAAAGTATGACATAGCAAAAGCTTTTCTCGAACGCGGCCTCGATGTGAACGGTATTAGTCACTATCACGGTATGACTCCGCTACAAGCCTCTGTGTTAGGTGACGATGTGCAAAATGATAAAAAACTCGGCCGCAAACGACCGAGTTTTAAGAACCCAATAGCTCCATCGCTTCGCGATAAAACATAAACATGCCTCTAAACAAAACTCAGCTTCTTGATGTAGGGTGGGCACTGCCCACCAATTACGCACCCAGTC
>NVUB02000030.1 GCA_002401775.2 Ectothiorhodospiraceae bacterium | reverse complement strand
CCATCGCAGAGCTGGATGGCACTGGTACCGTCACCGCAAGATTTGTCTATGGCTCAAAAACCAACGTACCGGATTACATGGTCAAGGGAGGCAATACCTATCGCATCATCAGTGACCACCTCGGCAGCCCAAGGCTTATCGTCAACATCGCCGATGGTAGTATCATTCAACGAATGGACTATGATGTCTGGGGCAATATCACCACAGACACCAATCCCGGCTTCCAACCGTTTGGCTTTGCGGGTGGGATTTATGATCAGCACACCCAACTCACACGGTTTGGAGCGCGGGATTATGATGCACAGACAGGACGTTGGACGGCTAAAGACCCGATTCGGTTTAACGGTGGGGATACGAATCTGTATGGGTATGTGACAAATAATCCAATAATGTTTATAGATAGCTCTGGCTTGGCCCCTCTGGAAGGGCCAGGGACATCAAGTCCCGGTAGGCCAGGTGGCGCAATTTCAGGCCCATACATTCCACGTCCTACTGCTGTCGAAAGAGTTGTAAATGCAGCTGTACCTCAGGCTTTTAGACAATTGCTGTCAGGGTTAACAGGCTTACCCGCTGGTGCGTTTAAAAGGACTCCTTGGGGGTTAGTGCTATTTCCTACTGAAATGGGATGTGGTTCATTTGACTGTGACGGTGATGGCATTATTGATGAAGAGTTCCGGGATATGTTAGACGATTTGGATGGTATGTTAGAAGATATGGAAGGGGGGCAATGCAGATAGATGATGCTAGCGTTTAGGCCATTACTTATTAGACTGTTTGCATTGTTACAGAGCAGCGTCGCTCAAAATGCTTTGGGATGCATGTATGAAGATGGCTATCATGCAGTTAAGTGTAATGCTTTAGCGCTTAAAATGTTCAAAAAATCAGCAGAGCAAGGTGATGTAAGCGCACAATCTAATTTGGGCAGAATGTATGAAGACGGAAAGGGGGTAAAACAAGATTTTAGTATCGCAGTAAAATGGTATCAGCGAGCCGCAGAGCAAGGGCATTGCTGGTCTCAAACTAAACTAGGAAGTATGTTTAGCCTTGGACGAGGCGTACCTAAAGATGACATTTTAGCGGTTCTTTGGTACAAAAAAGGTGCGGAAGCTGGCTATGAATGGGCGCAGATGAATTTGGCATGGGCGTACTATAATGGATGTGGAATTAAACAAAGCTATAGCGAGGCATTTTACTTGTACGCGCTAGCAGCCAAGCAAGGGATTCCTCAAGCACAATACCATTTAGGTCTTATGTATGAGGATGGGCTAGGTGTATCCCAGGATTATGATGCCGCACTTTTTTGGCTAAAAAAAGCATATAATGGTGGGGTACACGACGCAAAGAAATCGATTAATATTGTAAAGGCAAAAATGCGCAAGCCCATGTAAGTCGAGGTCAGGGCCGGTGCAGCTGGTGGTGAAATAACGCTTTATGGTGGGGCGAACTAAAGCAATGACCAGAAAAAAGAAGTTAATATACGGTGGAATGGCATTAATGATTGCTATGGCATCATGGCTTGGAGGGTATGTATTTTTTGTCAATTCTGAAGATTGGTACTCTGCAGAACAGGTCATTAAAGCGGATCAAGGGGTCAGACTCAATGCCAGTAAGTTAATCCCTAACCTGTTGATTACAGTGTATTTTTATATGCTGGAAAATGAATATTATTCTTGATATTTTTTAACCTCCTGGGGGCTGAGCGTCCCTCCCTGATAGCTTCGATTGTCTGTCCTATGTAACGAACGGTTCGCCAGATAATGGAGGCAATATCTTCGTGAGCGTGTTGAATTAGATAAATTAAACGATGTTTCATTTTAGATAGTGCCTGAGCAAAATTAATTTTATATTCTAAGCCACGCTCTTTGGTGTTTTTCAACACTGTTTTTTGACTGGCCATCACCATGAGTGAAGTTAAATTCGCAGCAACAATTTTGGCATAAAAATCCTGCTTTACTGACAAGGCAGACTTGCCCGAAAAATTTTCGATTTCAACCCACTGCTTAAGGCGTTTATAGTTTTCTTCTACACCCCAGCGTAGATGATAGAGCGACTTAAAAATACTAACATCAAATTTTACTGAGTCGGTTAAGTTGGTGATTAAAACTTCGATCTCATTGGGTAAATCAACACGGATTAATCGTAATGTTACTGGTGTAACCGGTAAGCCTTTTTCTTTACAGATTCGAAGGGCTTGTTTGCCAGGCTGAAACGTGACTAATGCTTCTTTTTTATTGCTAGCAATAAAATCTTTTACCACGATATCCTGATTAGTTTTCGCTCTTATACAAAATGACAAATTGTGCTGTATATGATGCATATAAAACCAAAAACCCGTATAACCTCGGTCGTAAATAATTAAATCTTTTTGAGTTGAGTACGCCAGATGTTTTTCAGCACAGTAGCGTTCTGATGTGTTGTTCGGTCTTATGCAAGAATCAATAACGATATTATTTAACACATCATAAAAAACAGAGGCCATTCCCATTGGGCAATCTGCCTGGTTGGCTTTGCCTTTTTGAAAACCAAAATAATCCGTAATATCAGTTTCATTAGGTAGGCGAATAGAGGTGCCATCAACTGCGCACAAACGAAAACCCTTCCATGTTTTATACTGATTTTTCGTTTTATAAATGTTAGCAACAAGCTGCTGATTAAGTTCAATAAACGCCGTATGTGATAATTGCTTTCTAGCCTGGAAAAAAGCGGATTTTGTAATATGCTGAGATGCTTCACTTTCATCGTGAAGGTGCATGAAAAACTGGTCAAGTTCAACCTGATTAGAATGTTTTCTAAAATTTAAAAGGTAATGAATTAAGGTTGAAAAATTAAGCGAACGATTACGAGTGAAGGCGGCATCTGAAAAACGATGCTGTGCTTTAAAGGCGGGATCATTAATAGTTTTATTTATAAGGGCATAAGTATTCTTAAATCTGACGGGTATTCATTTTTAATGTTCTCATTTTAAACTTGGTTTCAGTATTTTTCAGTGACTTTATAATAGCATAATCAATGGGTTAGTGCTTAACTTACTGGCATTGGGGACAGACTATATGAACCTCACACCCTTAGGTTCAATCCCATTATTGTGCTGGGGCTGGAGTGAAATAAATACCTTCTTGCACGATGATGGAAACACCGTAACAACCATTTACGACCCTTCAGGTGGCTGCGCAACCACGGAGGAAGACAAACTTTATTTTGCCGCAACAACACTTGACAACATGACATCCGTCATCAATGAGCGTGTTGTGATAAATGCAAAACAAAAAAGTAATATAATAATCAAAGATACCAAAAATGGCATTTGGCGCTGGTATTATAGTGTAGGCACAGGTACAGACATAGCCACTATTCAGTTAAGAACCCACACCATTGACGCAACTAACGACATTGCACCCAATGCCCCACCCAGAATTAATGTGAACTAATGCGAATTAATATGAACTAATGATAACTAAATATTTAGCGGGTTTTCGTATAAATTAATTACATTTACCTATTTAAAAATAGTCAGTTCCTCCCTGTTACAACTGTCTCTCTAGCACATTCCCACTTATTAATTCATCCAATTTATAGATCCTATGGAAAATAAAAAATGTAAAATAGCTTGCTATAAAATAAAAATATAATATCAGTAAAAATATGCATACAAACGGGAACCGATCGACACTAAGCGGCGTTCATTGTTTCGAATGTAGCTAATTAACGACATCACCCACTGTAAATAGCGCGCCAGGAAAAATACCGAATGCAAATTAACGCCGTTTCTAATCTGTTTTCTTTTACCCATAATCCCTTGAAAATTCTCACTATCATTGGTTTATTAGGGGCATTAACCGCATGTGGCGGTAATTCTGGTTCCACTGATACTACAAAAGAGGATGGTGGCTCAAACCGAAACCTTGCATTTACATCCTCTTCCATACCATCCACTTATAAATGGGGAATGTTAGCGCTGGGAAGCCGTGTTTACATTGACCGAACCTACACATACTCCACCATACCCGCAGCCTTTATAGGATTACAGTATTTACAAACGGCGAACAACGATAAAGCATCAACAAGCTCATCATTCCTCACGTTCCAATCTGACAACACCATTGACCTCTACGTAGGACATGCAAACCCCTATAAATCAATACCTTCCTGGCTATCGACATGGGAAGACACGGGTGAAGTCATAATAACAACCGATCGTACTCTGTATGTCTTCAAAAAAACCTTTTCCCCCGGCACCATAACACTCGGAGGTAACACCAATGGCGACAGCATGTATGTTGTTTTACTGGATACCTACGCCACAGATGGCGGAGGCAGTACAGGAACAGGTGGCGCCAGCGCAACACTGGAAATATCCGCCAGCCTCCCAACTCGTTATAAATGGAACGCTTTAGCGGTTGGCAGCAAAGTCTATTCAGACCGTCCATATACCTATACCAACATACCTGCCGCCTATACCGGCGCAAAACATTTACAAACGGCCAACTCTGATAAAACGATCATCAACAGCAACCTTGTTAGCTTTACAGTTAATCAAACCGTTGATGTTTTCGTAGGACATGTCCTCGCAGATACCGTCCGCCCCTCCTGGCTAAATACCTGGGAATGGACGGGCGACTCATTAAATACGACGGATCGGACACTCAATCTCTATAAAAAGACTTTTCTCACAGGCACCATTACTCTGCCTGGGAATGAATCTGGCTCCAGCATGTACGTAGTGATAGTGACAGACACAATACCAACCGATGGTGGTGGTACTGGTGGTACTACCGGGGGTGGCACTGATGGTGGAAGCACTGAACTGACCATAACCTCCTCCATCCCTCTCAGATACCAATGGGGAACATTAGCGATTGGGAGTACTGTCTACTCTGACCGGACATATACTTTCTCCAGCGTACCGGCGGCCTATCTGGGAGTACAACATTT
>NVUB02000003.1 GCA_002401775.2 Ectothiorhodospiraceae bacterium | reverse complement strand
GGCATAAGTATTCTTGAATCTGACTGGTATTCATTTTTAATGTTCTCATTTTAAACTTGGTTTCAGTACTTTTCAGTGACTTTATAATAGCATAATCAATGGGTTAGTGCTTAACTTACTGGCATTGGGGTCAGACACGATCGATTTTAAATACCTGATACTCATCAGACTTTCGATCCCCTCCACGGGCCTTCGGCGTTACTTGACGATCGGTTAATTTTTCAATTTTTTTTCTGAACCGGTCATTTCCCAGCACCCAGGATTTATTCGTTGCCTCTCTAATTTCTGACAGTGTCAGATCCGCAATACGAGCACGAAAGAGTTCACGATAAGCTTTTTCCCTCTCAGCACATGACCTTCCAAGCTTCTTATACAATGAATGTGGAGTAATTAACGAATTTTCTTTTCCTAGCGCATTATGGCTATAGCTTGACCAAAGGTAATCCGAGGGGTGCTTTATCATTTTGGCACGAACAGGGTTCAATTCGATGTATCGGCTGCAGGTTAACAAGTAGTGTTCAGTATCGATCAATGTGGCTTTATAGCGCCCCTCCCATAATGTGCCTGTCCTATCATAGGTATAATTGAAGTATTGGACATAACGCCGCCCCAAGCTCTGCATGACTTTACTGATGCCATCATCGGTATTTGGAGTCATAAGCAAATGTACATGGTTCGTCATTAATACATAGGCATGCACATCACACTGGTATTTTGCGCAAGCTTCCTTGAGTATTTCAAAATAAAATTGATAATCAACGACAGTAACGAAGATAACTTCGCGGTTGTTGCCGCGCTGAATGACGTGTTGAGGTTGGCCGGGGATAACAAAACGAGGTAATCGCGCCATGATTCAATCCTGCTCTGATTATGAATTGCAGCAAGAATAGCAGAAAACTACAAATCAATCGAGTCTGACCCCATTGACGTTGCAAATCAATCGAGTCTGACCCCATTGACGTTGATCGAGTCTGACCCCATTGACGTTGCTATTATTGAAATAATTGACCAGCTTAAGCAACCCAATTAAGCCGCAACCTTAAAATGGATATCCAACACTTTCAAAATACGCTGCACAGTGTCCCACTTAGGCTGAGACTTACCAGAAAGCATTTTATACAAGCTTTCACGGTTAAGTCCTGCCTGATTAGCGATATTTGCAACGCCTTTATGCTTAACTACATGTCCCAAGGCTGTCACAAATATGGCCGGGTCGCTGTCCTCAAACGCTTCAGACAAATAACCGGGAATGTCGGAATCTGTAAGCAGGTTATCCAGTGGGTTATAGGGTTTAGTTTGTATTTTCATTGCGTCACCTTACAAGTCATTGGCCATAATTTTGGCCTTTTTAATATCGCGCTGTTGTGTAGATTTGTTACCACCACACAGCAAAAGAACCAACTCAGTGCCGCGAAGTGTGAAATAAAGACGGTAGCCTTTGCCGACAAAAATACGCATTTCAGAAACACTACCGCCCACGCCTTTAATATCCCCAAGGTTACCGTTAGCCACACGATCCAAACGCATAGCGATAGCCAAAGCGGCTTGCCGGTCTTTAATTCCAGCAAGCCATTTATCAAAATCTTGTGTGGTATGTATTTCGTAAGTCACGGGTTTATTGTAGCCTACGGACTACACCCGTACAAGCAGCAAATATGGAATAAATTATGAAAATCTTGGATCTAAAGCTGGATGAATATACCGAAGAATGGCGTGAGCACCTGATGAACATTAGCTGGTTTATGCGGATTTTAAAAGAATTCAGTGCCCAACAAGCTAATGCGGTTGTTGCCGCACTGAATGACGTGCTGAGGTTGGCCGGGGATAACAAAACGAGGTAATCGCGCCATGATTCAATCCTGCTCTGATTATGAGTTGCAACAAGAATAGCAGAAAACCATCAATCAATCGAGTCTGACCCCATTGATAAAACTTGTGGATGTCCTCTTTACTGATTCATATGCTACTGATTCATATGCGATTGCCCTGCCCTGATTTAAATTAGGGCAGGTGTTGTTTTTTGGTAAGTGACGTGGTAGCTTTTTTCTCGGGTGTGTAGAAGAGAGGAAGTTTGCACCCTGCTGACAGCCTATAGATAATTCTTATTCATTCTACACGGCCAACCCCACACGGAGGTGAAGTTGTGAACCGGATTCAAAATGACAATTCCCATTATTATGCAGACCTACCCAATTTTACATTTATACAGAGAATATTCTGTTCGCTACTAATACTCATCGCGTCGTCGTTCTCGCCAATTTGGGCGGCTCCCGCTAAGGTAGCACTAATTCACTCCAACCCGGTACTCGGTGACGTGCCAACGAATATCTCAGTGCTGGAGTCGTTGGTCGAGGAGGCCTTTGACTCTGGAGCCAATATCATTGTAACACCAGAGTTGGCGACAACTGGCTTTTCGATAACACAAAATCAAGTGCTCACTGATCTTGGGTTCACCGACCCTTATCCTGAGCTGGACTCAATCCGCGATCTGGCGATTACCAATCAAGGGTACGTCATTGTCGCAATCGCCGAGGTTGCCGCTGCTCAGAAGGTCTATAACACCGTCGCCGTTTATGGGCCGACAGGTCTTATCACCACAAGCAGGAAACGCGGATTGAGTGGCTGGCATGAACGTGGGGATGTCCCGATTGATATCATTACAACTCCTTATGGCGATATCGCCTATATCATCTGTTCCGATTCCTACCTGCCGGACTGGCTACGAATTGCTACACTCAAGGGTGCAGACTTGCTGCTGCTACCGGCAAATTGGTGGGGATCTTTTGGCCAAGAGGAAATTTGGCAGACTCGAGCCCGAGAAAATGGCGTATGGTTCTTTACGGCGAATCGCTGGGGAACAGAGGTAGATGAGCGCTTTGGGTTTCCGTTCACATACTATATGGACGATGCTCCATCTACTTTCATAACGCCAAATGGGAAGATTGAACTGATTCATCGTGCTGAGAGCGACCCGGTCCCAGCAAATAAAATTTTGTACTATGACGTTGATGTGCCTCAGTATCGGATTGGGACTACGGATAATCCGGTATATTCGGTGAATTTCCGTAAACCGGAAGCCTATAGCGAGATTGCAAACCTCTATTATCGACCTGACCTTGACAATCAACCTGCACCAGGGCTGCCAACTGCTGGAGTGACGCAGGCCGCGTCCATGGCCTATAAACCCTCACTGTTTGCGTCAGTCAATCTGGCTAAAATTCAAAACACTTGGGCACAGAACGCGGGGAATGCCGATGTGCTAGTACTACCTGGATTTGGATTAACAGCGTTTCCGATTAATTCCAGCAACCCCGCATGGCACACTTATGGTTCATGGGCTCAGCTACAACAGTTCGTCGAACAGAACGGCTTAGAGCTTCTTGTGACATCTGCCTTAGAGTTCCAAAGTTACAACTCGAATTTACGCCAATCACTGGTAATACTCCGACCCAATCAAGCTCCAGAACTACGAGGTCAGATTCACTCAGCCATAGTTGGCGAGGGCACGGGAGTCGCGCCAACAGTGATTGATTTACCCAACGCAAGAGTCGGGGTTTTGCTTGGGCGAGACGCATTATTTCCGGAAACTGCCACTCATCTGGCCAAGTCTGGAATAGATCTTTTGCTGGTCACCTCGGCAGTTGGTGCCAATGACACATTAGATAACGTGGATGCACCAAACTATTTCTGGGATGTCGATGCACTTTTACGTATGTGGAAAACTCGAACAAATCATGTTTTCCACCTGGCGGCATCTGACTGGACAGGTAATGGTGCAGTCATAGAAAATACATACGGGATCATTGGCCGTCTCGAAATAACTGATGCCAGTACGGCGCTGAAGGTGCTTGACGTGGATAGCAATACCGTACGTACGAAATTCTTGAATGCGTATTATTCGTTTGATCTTGAGTCTCTTCTGGAATCTCAATAAGTAGTTGCCAAGAAAAAAGACTCCTTAATCATCATTGCGTGCCCCTGTTGCACGTTGATGGTTCGGGGAGTCAATTTAGGGCGTATCCGTATCGTGCCAATTTGTAGGACTATTCCTTAATCGCTAGAATACGACAATATGTCAACTTTTCCTGTAGATATAAATCAATCGTCGCAGTGATGGCATCACAAAAATGTTCGGCTATACTAGGGCCATATTCAGGATTGCTCTCGATTATCATTTTACGAAAATGCTTGTCGAACTGCTCAGTGAAATGATGAGCAAGATGAGTTCGACCGATATGCCCCAACTCCTGAAAATGAGATATGCGAAATCCGCTACTCGCAATAAGAGAGAGAATGTCTTCTCTTACTGCGAAGTGCGAAGAAATAAAATGATGGCCAAGCACCTTTCTATCGTATTGGGTTGCTCTAGGAGTCAACATCCAATCGTCTATCATCAATCTTCCACCTTTATCAAGCGACCTTCTAGCGTTTTGAAGCATATCCAATTTTGATTCTATATGGTAGAGCATATTCATGCTCCATACGCAATTGAAGTTTGTGCGTATGAATGGTTTTTGGCAATCATGAGTCATGGTTTTGATATGATACTTCCAGGCTGGCTTCGAAGCATTAATCCGCTGACAGGTCTTTAGTTGCTCCTCGCTGATCGAGGTACATACTACATCGACATCGAAATAATCTACTAGTAGTCTAGCAGGACCACCGACGCCACCCCCAATATCCAGTACCGTTTGCCCCGGATGAAATTCGCAAAGCGCAGCAGCGTCGAGGGTATGCATAATTGAGCCTTCGTGCCAGCGACGTCCATCTTGCCAAATTTCCTCATCATCCACCATGGGTGGATGCAGCTGGTCTTGAGTAATATAAGCAAGTGTACCAGCGCCAGTGAGATCGCGCTTAGCGCCAACGGGATCCAGGTTGTAATAATCGCGGGGAGCCAATATAGATGCGGACATAATTTTTCTCCTTGGTATTAATTAATCCTTGGGAAATCAATTTATTTCTAATGACATTGATATTCTATTGGTAATTTTAAGTATATGGTAAATAATATGCCAGTGTGCGCGTGGGCAGTTAAAATAAAATCCCCGCCACAAACGATCGCGGCACCTCTTGCTCATGGCAACGCCACACCAAGCGTTTGACCTGGCGAACACTCAATTTCGACAACTGCAGGACAACATTCATCTGACAAATCTGTTTGCCTACCGCCACCTGGAACACCATCATTTTGTATCAGAAACTCCCACTAGAACCTACAGGCCCCTCAGCATGAGCTTTGACTCACCCAATGACGGTCGACTGTTAAGCACCTTGCTCAAGTTCAATCGCAAGACTGTCACGGTTGTAACCAACAACGGGCAAAAATGGAATATCTCTCCACATCTGTTATCGCAGATAAAAGACACCAAGCCTGCGCCGTCGTTCGTCTATGCTGGTAAAGAAAAACAGATCAAGTAATTGCTCGGCAATCCTCAGTTAGCACACCGATGCGGGGCTGAAAAAAAACGTCCTTGAATGAACGCTTACCTTGTAAGTATGGTAGCCGAAGAAATCTAGTTCGCAGTCTAAATTAAGCCAACGAAGAAAACGGCCCCTTAATGCGCTACAAAACAGTGCTCTCTGATCCCAATACCGCTACCTTAGATCAAAATTTAACTTGTTTTAACCCATATATTCCGAGAATTCATAAGCGGCTGTCACGCCTTCGGTATTTGCTTAACCACTCGTGGTTGTACCTTCTCCTTTTTGCCACCCTATTTTTTTGACACTATGGTCTGGAATATCGTTGTGAAGAACTATCAATCCATGCATTTAGCGCCAAAAAGATTAGTGCTTGTATTTTTATCTTGCCGCTTTTTGGTGGTGACTATCCATTAGTGCGATGAATATCTGATATTATTTTACCGTCATGCAACGTAATTAGTCTATCAGCTTGACTGAAATAACGATCGTCATGCGATACAACGAGAACGGCTTTACCGCGTAAACGTAGGTACGGTAACAACTCCTCATAAAAGTAGCGTTTTGTGTCTGGGTCCAAATCAGAGCCCGGCTCATCAAAGAGATGAATCTCCGCGGAATCAAGCACAGACAAAAGCAATGCAAGGCGTCTGCGCTGACCTTCTGAAAGGCCACGTATGTTAAGGGTGTCATATTCAGCTAGCACCTCACCTAGCCCGAATGAATGAGTCAAGTCATCTTTACTGGCCAGTTCAAAATCATAAAGAGAAAGAGCATGTCCTAAGATATGAAAATCGCTGAATACCACAGCAAAGCGTTCTCGATAGGATTGAAGTTCTTTTAACACCACATTATTACCGTTGAATAAGATAACGCCAGAATCAGGCGCATACAGTCCACACAATAATTTTACCAAGGTTGTCTTGCCGCTTCCGTTTCCTCCAACAAAAAAAGTGATTTCACCCGGCCTCAAATTGAGATTGATAGGGCCTATGGTCTTGCCAGTCCCATTACTATCGGGATAGCAAAATTGCACGTCCACAAGAGCGATCTCTTCAAATACACCGGAATTTAGAATTGATTCATACTGTAACGATGGTTCCTTTGCCAAAGATAATTCGTCTTTTAAATCGGCAATCCGGCGAAGTGAGACCTTTGCAGAAATAAAAACTGGGTACGAATTGATAATGGATTCTAATGGCCCAGCAGCATAGAGGATTACGATAACATAACCCAAAACTACTTCAGGGGTAGCTCCCAACAATGTTGGGTAAACAAAGACAACTAGTCCTATCAACAGATATATAGTCGCTTGTCCCAAATTCAAACCGAAAGAATGTTTTTGCGCTGTTTGGAGATTTATTCTAGCCAAATCATTCGTCGCATTATGGATATGTTCATCAACCAAGCGTGAACTCAAATCAGCATCCATTTTCAATTCTTTAGTTCCTGCAATAAGGTCACTATAATGACCCATTAAAATGGCGTATTTATCTCTTATTTGATCGAAAAGGTGCATGTTTTTTGAGACAATCTTAAAGTAAAAAATCATTCCAATTATAACGACGGCCATAAACAATCCTAATAGAAGATAACCAGAAAGGTATCCCAAATAGGCAAATGCTCCTAATAACAGCGCGGCATCAGAGAGCAGAGTTGGCATTGACAAAACAAGTCCGGTAATCGTACCGACATCATGCGTCAATACCGTAAACAAACCGGACGGACCCCGACGTTCCAAGCGGCGTAAAGGACAAGAAATAATTGTTTGTACCAACTCAAGGCGCAAATGGGTCTCGAGCCGGTTACCCAGTGAAGTGACGAAATAGCGATGTCCATGGCGAGCAAGAAGGATTAGTACGCAGGTTATCGAGAATAATACCGCAAGAAAGAAATGGCTATGCGAATTCGGTGTAAGACTATAAGTGATGAGTGCAAGAAAAGCAGCGCTGAGTGCCCCGCTTATCAAGCTAAGAAACGCCAGCAAAATAAGGAATGTTCGATTAGATCTAGCTAACTGATATGTTAGATGCAAAACACTATTACTCCGGTTTGGACCTAAGTATACAGCCCCCATTGATCGCCGGTTTGTCGAGTATAACTTTGTTCTGCATTGGAGGAATGAGCGCGAGTCCAACAGCATCAGGTCGCATTGTAAGATAGCAGTCTGTTAGCCACTCGTCAAAATAATTTCGTAGCCCTGTTGGCCCAAAGCAGTCATGTCCCCCTCTTGGTTTCAGGTAGGGCGAGGTGGATCTGACTGGAATAGAGATCAACAGTTAACAGCAGTTAACAGGAGACACCCAGGCTAAGGTTGACACTCCACCTGGAGCTGGTTGACTGGACTGGCCGTATACTTCGGGATGATAAACGAGGTGCAATACCTGAAAACACGCCCCCTATACTGGGCCGATTAAACATCGAAACCAAACACTGGCTATACCTTACCAAAAACTTTGAAAGCCCTTTTAAAGGTCTCGTCGGATCCGTCGAAAAACTCAAGCAAGTGTGTGAAAAACTCGGCTACGAACGCACACCGGGAATAAATGGCTGTAAGCAATACCTTCCTACCTGACGAAAACTTAATCTCTACACTAAATCACTACTATCAGCCTACGCTGAGAGTCACGCTTGTGCATGATTCTTGATTTTGTGCTTTGTAGTACCGTCCCACTCGAAATATTCACGATTTAGTCAAAATTTCAACGAAAGAGATCAGCAAGATCAGGAAATATTTTTTTGTTTTGTCATTTTCTAAATCTGGGTGTCCTCTTTACTTGTGCTCGAAATATCCACTATTTCAGTACAAATTTCATAGAAAGAGAACAACGACAGCATAAAATAATTTCATATTTTGTCATATTCTTAGGCTGGGCGTCCTCTTTACAGTTTTAAATTTGGGTATCTTGTGTTGGAGTGAAACGAAATACAAAACACCCAATTTTAAAGCAATCTATGTGGATGCAATTGTTAAAAATCATATTTTACTACTATATTATCAATCGTAGGGATTGAACGATTCTTGTTATCTATTAAATCAATTCCAAAACAATTCCCGTACTTTTTGACAACTATTGCTAACCGAAAACTGAATTTTCGCGTTTCGTAAAAACTGTATTCTTCATGATCAATACGATAGACATCGTAGTCTAACGGATACAATTTTGGTACACATGGATATAGCTTTACTTCCTGGATAGATCCACTCACAAAAGAAGAATTTTCTAGTACCATACTAATTTTTAAATGTTTGTATTTTGCACCAGGCCAATTCTTACATTTACCAGAACTATTTTCTATGCAGTCGGTTTCAAATTCACCTACATACTGAATATCTGCCCCATTAACAGTAGCAACAGTAAAGATTAAGGCCAAAATGGCTATTCCTGCACTACCAATAGGAACCCACTCAGAGCTACATAGAGTATTTATAATACATATCCTATTTTCAATATTTGTTTTTCAACGCTCACTTCACTGGTAATTTAAAGCTAGGCATATTCATGCCATTGTTTGAGCGCAGCGAGTTGCATGAATATACCTAGCTTTAAATTATCCATGTGTAAGTGCTTGTTAGAAGTAACCAAACAAACCTGGGTGATGTTCATCATTATTTATTTTTCTTGTTTCTTTATCAAGGTATTCAATCGCCTTTTTTGCGGAATCGATCGCTCGATGGTAATCAGATTTTTCTTTTTCATACCTTAAGAATGCCTCTTTACCAAATTTCGTTGGCTTAGATTTTGGATGAATAAGGCCATTTCGATATTTGATAAGTCTTTTTAGGTGTTCATAAGCTTGGCCATCGGTATTCAGATCCTTCTGAGTAACCATTCTCAGAATTACGGTAATTTTTGATATAGTACTTAATCGATCTAAGTTTCTTTGAACATAGTCGTCACCGAGATAAATGCAACCAAAGTTATAGATTGCACCTTCTATGTACATTACCGCAAAAATTATCGCTATATATGCGGATTTTTGAGACCGATCACCAATACTGTAATATTCTTCCGATTGCCATTCAGCTTCTTTATCGTATAACGATTTTGCAGAGCATAAATATTTTTCATGTAATTCTTGATGTTCAACTGAAATATCCCAAAAATAGCTAGGAACACTTGATCGATTATAACGAGCTAGCGTTAACAGCTCTTCAGTTTGTTCATCGGTTAATTCGGAATTCTCCACTAGTCACCTTCTAATGCCTTAGATAAGCGGCGCTTCCTCAGGCCCATCGCGTAGCGCCACGATATTAACAGCGCGGCTTGATCTAAATTGTTAGATTCGACGCTTCTCTGAACTCTCCGAGCTATTAGATTCGCCGCTC
>NVUB02000029.1 GCA_002401775.2 Ectothiorhodospiraceae bacterium | reverse complement strand
GATCCAGAAGTGTTCTTTTTCCTGGTCGATGATGTCTTCGCGCAACAGTACTTTTTGCATGATGGCGTAGACGTCTTCGGAGTTTATAATTTGGGTTTTTTGTTCGTCTGTGAGTTCGATGTTCATGGGGGTTTTTGGTGTTTTTTTTAGGGTAAGTTTTTGTCGGTTGGGCGTTTCACGTTGCGGGGCATTTATAGGCGAAACGCTCGCTACAGTAGGCTATGGAGGTTAGCATATTTATGTTACGTGCTCTATTTTCTGTGACTCCCGGTATTCGTCAGTAAGCCTGTCTGTAAGGTAAGGAATACGATCCTTGAAAAACGAGGGTTTTTACTGGCTTTCTGGATACCGGCATACGCCGGTATGACGAGGGGAGGGGATTGCGGTTCTTTTTCGGCTTTTTTCTGCATGGGTGATAGCGGTTGGAAGGGCGGGTTTGAAACCCACGCCTACGGGATTTTTGCCTGCTTTTGGATGCCGACCTTATATACCCTTTTGAGCACAAGTAACCAAAGGTCACAAGTGCCTCAGAGGGTACAACCCTACATTACTCGCGATAAAATTGAGAGGCTTCCGGCATGTTGGGGTTCATGAAAAACATTCACCCCAACCTACACGTTGCATTTGGGCACTCGCTAGGGGCGTCCCTACGGTTTCCTCGTTCCCACGCTCTGCGTGGGAACACATACGGTGGGTGAATTAACAGAATAAAAGTTGGATTCCCAGAGAGGATCGTGGAAACCAGAGAACGTGGGCACAAAATACGTGCCCTTATGCCCCAGAGGGTACACCCTACATTACGAGCTTTAAAGTTGAGAGGCTTCCGGGATGTTGGGGTTCATGAAAAATATTCACCCCAACCTACATGTTGCATTTGGGCACTCACTTTGGGGCGCCCCCTACGGTTACGTTGTTTGTTTTGTGGCATTGATTTGGCGTAGCCATTTCACAGGGCAATATGGCGAGGCTATTCGCCGTTAAATTGGCAATATGTTAATATCGGTTCTATTTTCCGGTTCTTACGGGTGCGTGTTGCTGTCTTTTGACGTAATGCATCTACCCCAATTTTACCTATTTACGAAACCTCAACGGAGCGCTCATGTCTTTCGATAAAATCACTGTCCCCGCCGATGGCGAAAAAATCACCGTTAATGCGGATAACAGTCTTAATGTGCCTAACCGCCCGATTTTGCCGTTTATTGAGGGTGATGGCATTGGGGTCGATGTGACGCCTGCGATGCGCACGGCGGTGGATGCGGCGGTGGCTAAGGCTTACGGTGGTGAGAAGTCTATTGCCTGGATGGAGGTGTTTGCCGGTGAGAAGGCGAATAATCTTTATGGTGGTGATGTGTGGTTGCCTGAGGAAACGTTAGAGGCGGTTCAGGATTATGTGGTGTCTATTAAGGGCCCGTTGACGACGCCGGTGGGTGGCGGTATTCGTTCTCTCAATGTGGCGCTGCGTCAGCAGCTTGATCTGTATGTTTGTTTGCGTCCGGTACGTTATTACGAGGGGACGCCTAGTCCGCTGAAGCAGCCGGAGCTGACGGATATGGTCATTTTCCGCGAAAACTCTGAGGATATTTACGCCGGTATTGAATATGCCGAGGGTACTCCTGAGGTGAAAAAGCTCATTACATTCCTTCAGGATGAAATGGGCGTTACTAAGATCCGTTTCCCTGAATGTTCGGGTATTGGTATTAAGCCTGTGTCTCGCGATGGTACGCAGCGTTTGGTGCGTAAGGCGATTCAGTACACTATTGATAATGACCGTGCGTCACTGACGTTGGTGCATAAGGGCAATATCATGAAGTTCACCGAAGGTGCCTTTAAAGAGTGGGGCTATGAGTTGGCTCAGTCTGAGTTTGGTGCGGTGGAGATCGATGGTGGCCCGTGGTGCAGTTTCAAGAACCCTGTTACTGGCAAGGAAATTATTGTTAAAGATGTGATCGCTGATGCCTTTTTGCAGCAAATTCTGCTGCGCCCGGCGGAGTATGATGTGATTGCGACGTTGAACCTCAATGGGGATTACGTGTCTGACGCTTTGGCGGCGCAGGTGGGCGGTATTGGGATTGCGCCGGGGGCGAATTTGTCTGACCGGGTGGCGATGTTTGAGGCGACTCATGGTACGGCACCCAAATATGCGGGCAAAGATCAGGTTAATCCGGGTTCGTTGATTCTCTCAGCAGAGATGATGCTTCGCCATATGGGCTGGAGTGAAGCGGCTGATCTCATCATTAAGGGAATGTCTGGGGCTATTCAGGCCAAGACGGTGACTTATGATTTAGAGCGCCTGATGGATGACGCTACGCTGGTGAGCTGCTCTGGGTTTGCGGATGCCGTTGTCGCGAATATGTAATGTGCCTGGATTGACAAATTCACGGCGATGTTTGGGTGGCACTGGCTTGAATGAGTGCCAAATTGCCCCCATGTCAAGGGGGCAATCATAAATGGCTTCGACTAGTATTGAGAATATGGCACACAAAGATTCAGACGATTTTGACCATGAAGATTCACACGGTGGTGATGGGCTTGCGGTACAGGAAGCGCGTCCAAAACTGAAAAAACCACGGATGTATCAGGTTGTGTTGTTAAATGACGATTTTACACCGATGGAATTTGTGGTACTTGTTTTAGAACGGTTTTTTTCTAAAGACCGTGCTCAGGCCACTCGTATCATGCTGCATGTGCATACGGAAGGAAAAGGTTTGTGCGGGACGTTTATGCGTGAAATTGCGGAAACAAAAGTAGCGCAAGTTAATGAATTTTCACGAGGAAATAAACATCCGTTGTTGTGTGAAATGGAATCGACTTGACGTATAACGCTTAACTTTCTATATGCTGTCAGGCGACATTCTGCCAAATTAGGGATGATTTCGGTTTAAATGGCAGTCGTCGTCGGTCTGTAGATGTTATTGTGAACTAAAGTGAAATGATTTTGATCCGATGAGAAAGATAGGTTCGGATTTTCAGCGCCCCATGACTTGGGGCAATGCAGGGGAAAGTTATGTTAAGTCATGAACTCGAAGTAACCCTTAATCTTGCTTTTCAGGATGCGAGAGAGCAACGTCATGAATTTATGACGGTGGAACACTTGCTGTTGGCGTTAGTCGACAATCCGACGAGTAATTCGGCACTACAAGCCTGTGGTGCTGATCTTGATGAGCTTAAACGCGATCTCAGCGACTTTTTGCGTGAAACCACCCCTCTATTGCCTGAAGGTGATGAGCGGGAGATACAGCCGACCCTGGGGTTTCAACGGGTGCTACAACGCGCGGTATTTCAGGTGCAGTCTTCGGGCAGCAAAGAAGTCACTGGTGCTAATGTGCTGGTGGCCATCTATAGCGAGCAGGAATCTCAGGCGGTTTATTTCCTCGGCAAGCAAAATGTCGCCCGTCTTGATGTGGTGAATTACATTGCTCACGGCATCTCGAAAGTCGATGACGGTGATGCTGAGTCCATTTCCGGACCCAGTGATGACGCTGAAGCTGATGCGCCCGCCAAGAGCCCGCTGGAAAGTTACGCGACTAACCTCAATCAACTGGCAATGGCGGGCAAAATTGACCCGCTTATCGGCCGTAAAGAAGAGATTCAACGCACGCTGCAAATCTTGTGTCGCCGTCGTAAAAACAATCCATTGTTTGTGGGTGAGGCTGGCGTTGGCAAAACGGCACTGGCAGAAGGGCTTGCTAAGCAAATTGTTGACGGTGAAGTTCCTGAAATTTTGGCCAACGGGGTTATTTATTCTCTGGATCTGGGCGCTTTGCTCGCGGGCACAAAATACCGTGGCGATTTTGAGAAACGACTCAAGGCCGTGTTGGCGCAATTACACAAAGAAGAGGGGGCCATCCTCTTTATTGACGAAATTCATACGATTATCGGTGCCGGTGCGGCTTCCGGTGGGGCCATGGATGCCTCCAATCTGATTAAGCCTGTATTGGCTTCGGGGGAGCTGAAATGTATCGGTTCTACCACTTATCAGGAATACCGGGGCATTTTTGAAAAAGACCGTGCCTTGGCGCGGCGTTTCCAAAAAATCGATGTACCTGAGCCTTCCATGGAAGAGACGGTACAGATTCTTGAAGGCCTTAAGTCCCGTTATGAGGAGCACCACGAAGTACGCTTTACTCATCAGGCCCTTCGTACGGCTTCTGAGCTGGCCACGCGCTACATCAATGAACGACATTTGCCTGACAAGGCCATTGACGTCATTGATGAAGCCGGTGCCATTCAACGCCTGAATCCACCCTCTAAACGTAAGAAGACAGTGGGTGTGAAGGATATCGAAGCGGTAGTGGCGAAAATGGCACGTATTCCGCCCAAGCAGGTTTCCTCTTCGGACAAAGAAGGGCTGCGTAATCTTGACCGTGATCTCAAGCTGGTGGTCTATGGCCAAAATGAGGCCGTGGATACCTTGGCTGCGGCGATCAAGATGTCACGCGCTGGTCTGGGTACCGAAGACAAGCCCATTGGCAGTTTCCTGTTTGCTGGGCCGACCGGTGTGGGCAAGACGGAAGTGACCCGTCAGTTGGCTAAGATCATGGGCATAGAATTACTGCGCTTTGATATGTCGGAATATATGGAACGGCATACGGTGTCTCGCTTGATCGGCGCACCCCCAGGGTATGTGGGTTTTGATCAGGGCGGTTTGCTGACTGAACAAATCAACAAGCACCCCCATGCCGTGGTGCTCTTGGATGAAATTGAAAAAGCCCATCCTGATGTCTTCAACTTATTGTTGCAGGTCATGGATCATGGCTCGTTGACTGACACCAATGGTCGCAAGGCGGATTTCCGTAATGTGATTCTGGTCATGACCACGAATGCCGGTGCTGACTCTATGAGTCGCCCGACTATCGGGTTTACCCAGCAGGATCATTCTACGGATAGTTTAGAGGCTATTAAACGCACCTTTACACCGGAGTTTCGAAACCGTCTGGATGCCATTATTCCATTCAAACCGCTGGATCACGGCACTATTTCTCATGTGGTTGATAAGTTCTTGTTTGAGTTGGAAGCTCAGTTGGAAGAGAAAAAAGTGGAGATGATTGTCGACGAGTCGGCGCGCCACTGGTTGGCTGAGCACGGATACGATGAAAAGATGGGCGCTCGGCCTATGGCTCGTGTGATTAAAGAGCGCATCAAAAAGCCGCTGGCCGAAGAGTTGTTGTTTGGTCGTTTGGCCGATGGTGGCCTGGTCAGGGTGTCCACCGATGACGATGGGTTAACCTTTACGATTAATGAAGATGAAGAAGTTGCAGAAGTGCTGTAATTTCGGAGTTGTAATTTGTGTAACGTAAGGTAACTTAACCTTACAGTTGCATAAACCGAGTGGAAAAATCGCTAAATAGGCTACCAATAAGGTGTAAAACGATCATTATTTGTCTGTTTCTGGAATTCACTACGGGTGATATCCAGAAATACGTTAATTTTCGT
>NVUB02000028.1 GCA_002401775.2 Ectothiorhodospiraceae bacterium | reverse complement strand
GGCCACCAAAGCTTCGGGGCCGCCGCCGAACTTATCGCCAGTGTGGCGCGACAGGGTTTCCATTTTTTAAAAGCCGCCCCCGCCAGCATCACCTTACCGGATCTTCCCTGCCCGACGTCTCACGCCTGGGCCGGGCACTATTACCCAACGGCCGTTGACATCGCCACAACAGCACTTCATATGCGTGGCATTATTATTAATGACGTCATGCGTCAGGAAATAGAAAAACTGCGGCCTACGACCCCACTCGACATTCCCAACCCCGACTATCGTGGTCCGTTTTAATTCCCGGTAACTGAATCATCACCCTGAACTATCACTAGGAACTATCATTAAGAACTATCACTAGGAACCATGACTCAAGGAACCTCCATGCCAGACGAGAAAATAGTGAAAAACCGCTTCGGAAATAACGTCAAAACCGATATTCCCGTTGACGCGCCCCGCGCCCGCCAGCCAGGACACAAGCTGCGCACCTCAAACGATATTGTGGATCGTAGCGAACTCGGCACAGACAGCACACAAACGGGCAAAGTCCATGTATTGCAAGACCAAAAAATTGAACTGATTAAAGTAGAAGATCAAACCGGACTGGTGCGTATGGATGCAGAACAACCCGGCAAGATACCCAACCAGTTCACCGGCCCCAGCTACCGCAACCACGGCGAGCGTTTCCGTTTTGACGGACACAAAATGCTACACCATCTTGACCGAGTCATGGCCTGGCAGAATGGTGAAATTTTTGCCCCGATCCACATTGATATGGGCCTGACCAAATTTTGCAATACGGCCTGTATATATTGTTATGCCGTAGTGCAAAACATGACCAAGGGAAAAATGATCGAACGCGAGCCCCTGTTACGTTACATCGAAGATTGCGGCCGCCTAGGCGTTCGCTCACTCGGTTTTATTGGTGACGGCGAACCCACTCTTAACCCTGCCCTATACGATGCAACCGTACTCGCCGGGAAACTCGGCATTGACACCTCGATGGCCACAAACGGACTATTAATAGACATGGATCGTGCCGATGACTTGCTGGCCAATATGACCTGGATTCGCTTTAATCTTTCTGCCGGCACACCCGAAGGTTTTCAGCGTGTGCATCAATCCAAAGGTAAAAACTTTGATTTGTTAGTCGAAAAAATTCGCAGCCTCGTCAAACTTAAAAAAGAACGCGGTTATCAATGCACACTTGGCCTGCAAATGGTGCTCATACCAGAATGCTACGATCAGGTATTGGCAGAAGCAGAACTCGGCGCTGAACTGGGTGTGGATTATTTTGTCATCAAACACTGCTCCGATTCCGAGTACAAAGAAATCGGCATAGATTACAAAGACTACGCCACCATTGAAGACGTCTTAAAACAAGCCGAAGCCATGTCAACGGAAGACTACGTAGTACAAGCCAAATGGAACAAAATAAAAGCCAGCGAAGAAACAGACCTCTACAGCAAAGGTTATCGAAAATACGACGTCTGCATGGGCACCCCCTTCCTGCTGCAAATATCAGGCAACGGTAAAATCTACCCCTGCGGCCCCTTCTTCAACAAAGAACGCTTTTACATCGGCGATTTACATAAAGACTCCTTCTACGACATTGTCAACAGCGAAAAATATTGGGCCGTACACAAAGACATCAGCGAGTCCGTAGACGTACACAAAGACTGCGCCATTGGATGCCGCCAGGATTACGTCAATAAATTCCTGTGGGACATTAAAAACCCACCGGAGCATATTAACTTTATTTAGAAAAGTGGTTAACCATCAAAACGATTTTATGCACACCGGTGAATAGCAGATTAAATGAAAATTGAACCGGCATTATTTTTGGCCGAATCAACATTTTTTGTAGGAACAACATTAGCCGCAATAGCAACAGAGATGCATCATTCGCGGCTGAATCCGCTCCTACAACATCTACCCAATAAAACTTAAAAACCCAGGCACGGAATTATACGACCCGAAGTTGTACATCGGGCCGCATAAAGTACACCTTAAGGTTAGGTGTAATAAGCGCATGAATTTATCGTAAAAATATTGATATTAGACATAAATAACGTGTCCAACCTTGGCTACTGTAGGTCGCGTTGCACCACTACGTGACGCTAATGTTGAATCGAGAAAAATGGTTCTCGGATATAGAGAATTGTCACGTAGCTTTGCAACGTGTATCTACGGAAAGCCAGTCCTCAGTGCGCAGTGCCATGTGCTAAGTAAAAGACTCTGGAGCCTTATTTTCGGGATTTATAACTGACTTTTGTAGGTCATGTTGCAAAGCTACGTGACCTACGAAGACCGATACTTAGCCTGTAGTAGTAGTAGACCTATAAGTATGTTAGTGACCCCACATACTAACCATATAATAGTATTCACAAAATCAACCTCCAGCGATCTGCTTATTAGTAAGCCTCATGCTACCGATGAACTTGCCTATAACCACACTTCATAACGAATATACCCCAATGTCATTCAGTTAACGGATATCGACTGTTGGTAGGTTGGCGGTGAGCTTGCGAACCCCAACGTCGCCAATGATGTTGGGATTTACTCGCTCACCGGTAACAGAAAATCAGGCTTAACGTAATGACATTGGAATATACCCTTTATTAAACCATGATACCTCCGTACATTGACATGCCTCCCCCCTAATTCTAAAAGTACATTCACCTGATACCAATCAGGTCGGAATTGTAACCCTGAAAATTACGAGGCACAAAAAGACGCCCACGCTTTGGTTTTCGTCTTTTTTATGGCTAGCCATACTTTTATGGTGAGTTATACCCGTGGCGTTGGGGATTTAGGTTTAAGTGTGCAACATATTTGCTTTATGGCAAGGCAAATAACGCGTAATAGTCAGTCTATTACAAGGAGTTTTACCAAAAGTAGGCGCTCTAGGCGATGCAACCATAGAGAAAATAGGGCGTGCAATTGGCCCTAAACTTCAATCGCTACGGGTATATATAGGGCACCTTCGGGTGGCCGCTTCCTCGTATGCGGTAGTTCCAACCCTGTATGGTTCGCCACCCACAAGGTTGGAACCTTTTTTTTGGGGAGTGGGTGATGTTTTTAGATTATACGAGGAACATTCATTATGAAATAACACCACCTTCTTAAAGTTAGCGAAGGATACCGTGACTATTTCTACAAAGACAAAGAACACCTAGGAAACCCAAAAATACCATTCATATTACTCCATTCATATCTTACTCAAAGGTACATGACTTGAAAAAGCTGGTTTTTCCATTGGGCTACCCATTCGCATTCACGTTAAAAATCGAAAATTGGTTATTACTCCACGGGTATAATTTTTATTCTTTAATTTTTCAAAAACAAGCTTCCCTGTCAATAAAACGTAAATAAAACCGTCATCCCGGCATATTTTTAGCCGGGATCCAGCGCTCTACATTGGCAAAAGCCACTGGATTCCGGCTCAAATGACTACCGGAATAACGGTTTAATTTATATTTTTTTATAATAACCCATCGTTTCTTTGCGCCCTTAGCGTTTACAACTCCAACCTGGAAATATCCTTGCTACTCTGACGGCTTTTTAGTTCAACGCTCATTCATACCGCAAAGCATCCACCGGCTTCAAGCTGGCGGCTCGATAGGCTGGGTAGTAACCGGAAATCATTCCCACGGCAATGGAGACGAGTACGGCCAAGGCTGCGGTAAACCATGAAATACCCAAGTCATAACCGCTGAGGTAACTGATACCAAAGCCAACAAAGATTCCCAATACCATTCCGAGCACTCCGCCGATGACGCTGACCACTGTCGATTCCAGTAAGAACTGTAATAAGATATCTCGACGATAGGCACCCAGCGCCTTGCGTATACCGATTTCACGGGTACGTTCTACCACCGAGGTGCTCATGATGTTCATTATGCCCATGCCGCCGACAAACAATGAAATGAGTGCGGCTATTAATCCTACAAAGGAAATATTTCGTAACAAGTCTTCTGCCGTCGTAATCCAGCCTTCCATACTTTCTGTGACGTATTCATAATGAAAACTGTGCCTGCGGTTGAGGTATTCAGTGAGTTGGTCCAGGGCTTTTTCCGTTTCGTTTATGCTCACCGCTTCAGCTTGCAGGGTATGAATATCTTTTGATCCCAATTGCTGCTGATACAAGGTATAGGGAATTAATACCCGTTTATTAACATCATAATCATCGGTGCCGAGCTGGCTCAAAATGTCGCGGTTTTTAACATCCAGAACGCCGATAATGGTCAGGCGAACATTCCCCCAGCGTAATGACTTTCTCAAAGGGTTTGAATGAGGGCCAAACAATTCGTCACGTATTTTTGTCCCGATGATTGCCACTGCCTTGCGGCGTTGAATATCCTCTAACCGGAAGTCTCGCCCCTGCGTTATGGTGTCGTTATTTATGTCCGCGTAATGAACTCCCACACCTTCGAGGTTCACATTCGTATACGTGCCTTTTGAACGCATGGTGATGTCATTTTCATCACTGAATACCACAGGGGTGACATTTTTAACGGAAGAACAACAGGAGCGTATGTACTTCAGGTCATCATTATCAATACCGCTGCCTTCTCTAACACTGCGAAATGGGTCTTGATTTTCCCATTTACGATAAACCCACAGCGACTCCAGGCCATAGGTATCAAGCTCTTGATATATGTATTTTTTTACGCCCTGGCTAACCGTACCCACTACCATAACGGCACAAATGCCAATGGTAATGCCCATAATGCTTAATATGGTACGAAGACGGTTTTCTTTCAGGGAAGCAATGGCTTGCAAAAAAACATCGTGGATTAAGCTTGATTGAAAGGCGTTCACCGGTGCGCTATCCGAACACTGGTAAAAGGTGGTTCACTGGTGAGGATTTTATAAGGGAACATTGAATATTTCACCATCCCGGACGCGAATAATTCGCTGCGCATAAGCTCCAATTTCTTCTTCATGTGTGACCATCACAATGGTTTTCCCACTGGCTTGTAATTGCAGAAAAATACGCATTATTTCATGGCTGGTTTGTGAATCCAGTGCTCCGGTGGGTTCATCGGCAATAATAATTTCAGGGTCGTTCACAATCGCCCGGGCAATGGCGACACGCTGTTGCTGCCCGCCCGACAAATGTGCGGGAACATGACTAACGCGGTCCGCTAGCCCCAGAATATTGAGTGCGGCTAAAGCTCTTTTTTTACGGATTGCGGGTGGCACACCGGCATAGACCATGGGCAGTTCCACATTGTGCTCTGCATCGATTCTTGGAATAAGATTGAATGATTGAAAAACGAAACCAATTTTTCGGTTACGAATTTTTGCCAGTTCGTCTTCATTGGCGGTTTGAATGGTTTTTCCTGCGAGTTTATACATGCCGCTGTCCGCAGCATCCAGACAACCCAGTATATTCAACAATGTGGATTTTCCAGAGCCTGACGGACCCATAATCGCCACAAATTCGCCTTTCTTTATATGTAAGGAGATTTTTTTAAGGACGGGTACCGGCAAATCACCCCGCTGATAGGATTTTGATACCGCGTGGAGTTGTATCATTCGCTGTTTAAAAATACCGCTTAGTGTTTAGCTTAGTGTTTAGCTTAGTGGTTTTGTTGCCCACGATAAAAGGTCGTTAACGCCCCTCCCATGTCCCACAAGCATCAAAGAATGATGTGTCCCATACGGACGAGTTAACTTACTGACTGTCGAGGCCACTCTCACGTACCGAGTACACTCTGTCGCCATTGGTCAGCGACTTACCTTTTGAGAGAATAATCACTTCACCCTCTGTCAGGCCTTGTTTAATTTCAGCCATGGCAAAGTCTTCAATACCCGTTTCAACGACTTTCATTTGAACTCGACCGGCAGACACCACGGCGACCATGGTCTGGCCATCCCTGCTTATCAATGCCTCAAATGGGATTTTCAAGGTGTTGGGATTCCAAGCGGTACGAATATCGGCATCGACTTGCTGCCCAATGCGCAGTGATGGCGCATCTTTTCCAAGACTAATGTAGACCTTCACTGAATTGGCATTGCTGTTATTGTCCGTCGCCGTGCCTAAGCGTATCACCGCCTCCTCCCATTCCAGCCCAGGAAAGGCGTCACTCGAAAGCGCCACTACTTGTCCTGCATCAATGGCCACACTGTCTGCCGAATCTACCCGAACCTCTATTTCCCGCTGTGATTCATCCACCAGTGTAAACAGGGTTTCGGAAGGACCCACCCACTGGCCTATTTCAGCAAACCGGGCAGTGACGGTCCCCGCAAAGGCGGCGGTAATTTTTTGGCTATCAAAGTCCAGTTTGGCACTGCGAACTTCTTCGACGATAATGCCCGCCGATGCACGTGCTGCACGAAGATCAACTTCCGCATCTTCAACAAAGCGACGTGCGACAGCCCCTTTTGAATGGGCAGTACGCAACCGTTTCAAGGCACGTTCTGCCAGTACAATATTTTCCCGGGCGCTCGACAAGTTCGCTTTTGCACGATTCAACCGGCTGAGTAGCTCACGGTCATCCAGTTTTGCCAATACCTGGCCCCGGGTGACCCGCCCACCTTCCTTAACAAAAATTTCCACCATCCGGCCAGAACGGGCAGCACTGACATTAACCCGTTGTTTACTCACAACGCGCCCCGGTACTGTTATCGACTGAAAAATTTCGCCGGATTCTACAAAGGTCGTTTTAACCGCAATCCCCTGATTGAAATAGGTATTCCACCCCGCCACCGCCAGTGTCAACACGATGCCCAGACTCAAGGCACGCACCAGCAGGCTGCGCATTCCCATGAGTTCCATCAGTGAATACAAAAAACCCACAATGCCGGATCGGACAAAAAAACCGTCTCGCTCTTGAATCTCTAAGGTATATTGATCCAGATCCTCTAATATATTTTCGTCAATAAAGGCATCCCGTCCCCGTTTATCGGAACGCGTGTCGAACTTAAATCCAGGCTCAATATCGGGCTCAATAATGACAACTGCACCATCCATCGTGTCGAGAGAGTCGTCAGCAGCAGAAACAGGCAGTGTCACAAAGGCAGGTTCAACGGCATCTTTCGGCTTCTGCTTAGTAGCAGGTTTGGCAACAACGTCCGCGGTTATTACCGGTGCAACGGCTTCTACAGGTGCAAGCGTTTCAATCACCGCTTCCTGAGGCTTGACGCTCTTTTTACGAGGTGCAACGGAGGCCGCAGGCACGACGGCTTGTTTCTGTACTGGCGGCTGTTTATTGACGAGTGATTGGGGCCGCACAGGAGCTGGCCTGGTCAGTTTTTGCTCAACCGGTCTTTGTGTAACGGCTTTTTTCTTAACCGCTTGTTTTTTAACGACCTGCCTTTGAACAACCGGTTTCTCAACAACCTGTTTCTTAACAACCGGTTTTTTAATAACCGGTTTCTTAACGACCTGTCTCTCAACGACAGCCTGCTGCTTAACAACCGTTTGCTTACTGACGGGCCTTTGAGGCGCTGGCTTCTTGTGGCCTGCTGGCGTTGCACTGCCAGGCAGTGTTTTTTGCACAAATGGCGGGATTTTCGGCGTCGCACTTAATACCGGGATCGCTTTAGCCGGTTTTGCCACCGTTTGTGGTCGGCGCGCCGTGGGCAGTGTCACCACAGTGGAATCTGTTGCACGGCGACCACCTTCACGGGGTGCCGGTTTGCTTTTAAGCGGCCGGGGCTCAGTTTGACGAACATCGAACAAGAGACGCCGAATATGGCCATCTAGCTCGTTAGCATTAACCGGTTTTTTCATCACCTGATTGGCACCGGCATCGTACACATCAACTAGAATTTGCGCGTCAGATGCACCGGTGATCACAATAATCGGCAATGCACTGATTTTAGGGTGGCCACTGTTACGCAGGGTACGAATTAAATCATCACCATCCATTCCGGTTGATGAGACTTTAAGGTCAGTGAGAAGCAGGTCGTAATCTTCCTGAATCATCGCCACAAAAGCAGGTTCAGCCGATGAGAAATAATCTATTTGGTAACCAAAAGGCTCCAATAACCGACGGATAACAAAGGCAGATGTTCGACTGTCATCCACGTAACAAAGACGCGCAACCGCCGACACCGCATCAATCCCTGATGCGGTCGCCTTCCATTCGTCCCTTGATCCCTTTTTACTCATTATTTACAACCCCTACCACTTCCACGACAAACAAACCCAAGTACGTGCCTGAACCCATTCTTTATGTACTAGTTCACAAAAAGCTGTTAACCCATTGATTTATTATAACAAAACATAGATTAGGAAAAATCACGGATGCCACCAAAACGACAACCCCACACTGACTGATACTATATGATTCTCATCACTCCCTGTAAACTCAGCCGCGCCCTATTTTGTTAGCAGCCCGTTGCCGAAATTATTCTTGAATAAACATAATAAAAAACATGTAACCTATTGATATATGAACACATCACATTCTGAACACCGACGCACCCTTCCCGCTTTTGGCCTGCTCCTGTTGATCATCGCCATTGTATTGCTGGCGATCAATAAACAGGACGCTGCCCCACCTGAAAACTGGGTGGAAGGTTGGCAGCCATTATTGCCCTTCACCCATCCACGGCGCGCCTTGGCAGCGACCGCAGTTGGCGACTATTTATATGTGCTTGGCGGTGTGGATGACCAAGGGCGCTATGTGCTGCCCGTTGAATATGCGCGTATTTTGGATGACGGGCAACTCGGGCCCTGGAAACAAACCAGCCCCTTGTTAAAAGGCCGGTTTTACCTCGCTTCCGCCAGCCAGGGCGATTACCTCTACGCATTGGGCGGAGGCGGCGGCGATTTGGGGGATAATAATGTCCCACTCGCCTCAGTAGAACGCGCCAAAATTAACCCCAATGGCAGCCTGCAATCCTGGGAACACCACAGCTATCTCAGCACTCCCAGGCGCGGCCTTAAAGCCTCCGTTGTGGACGAGCGTCTCTACGCGATTGGTGGTTATAACGGCCAATTCCTAAAATCCACCGAGCACCTCAAACCGGATAATGCCTCCGCTTCCACAGAATGGCACCTGGACTCTGAACTGTCACAGACTGACCGTTACATCCATGCTGCCGCAACAATGGATAAGCGCTTATTTCTCATCGGTGGACACGTCGAGAAAGGCGGCCCAATGAGTTACGGTGATGTAGAGTCAGCCGCCATTGAAACCGACGGCAACCTGGGACCATGGAAAATAGCCCAAACACGGTTACTTAACCCGCGTTTTATCGCCTCAGCCTTCTCTGTAAACCAGCGTCTTTATATCGTGGGTGGCCACGATGGCATTCGCCGCCTCGCCACGGTTGAAATGGCCAAAGCCGACAGTAATGGTCGCGTTGGCCCCTGGACTTCACTTAAAAACATGCACCACAAACGCAGTGCCACCGCCATAGCCATCACCAATTACACGATATATGTTGTTGGTGGCATGGATGACAACGGCGTACTGCGCAGCGTAGAAATGTCCCAGCCCCTTCCCAACGGCAAGCTTGGCTATATCGAAAAAGCCAGCAGCCCGATTAAAACGCCGTAAAACAAACCCTACAATACCCGCCAATAGCGGATTTTTGTGTTCTAACTGATTTTTCTAGGTTCAAGAGCAAATAACCCACTGACAACATTCCCCTTGATACCCTAAAGAACTTAGGGCAACATATGGTCTCTAAAAAGAGAGGTCAGGCTGCGAGAAGTGACTCGCAATAACACTTGGAATTCTCGCCGAAAGTTCTCGCCGAAAACAATCACCGGGATATCGCCTAGTTTTATCGCCGGGCATTTTTCAAGAGACGAGTTTTGGATTCAAGGACGTAGCCTAAGCCACATATGACCAGGCCACAGAGCCCAGGCCACCGGTACAGACTGAACCAATAACCTGGCTCAGTACAAAAGCAGTACCGGATCAACATTATAAAAACAATGAAGGCCACGCTCATACAGCAGGCCAGAATTCGAGGAGAGAAACCATGACAGACCTTCTATTGACAATGGTTACCGTAATTGGCGGTATTGCAGGTATTTTATTGATATATCTTGTCACCCAGATATACAGCTCAAACAGCCCCTACCGCCAAGACTAAGCGAGCTTTCAACCCGGCGTTAACGCCAAGGGTTTTGAACGCCACGCTTATAAATACAAAGGCATCAGACTAGGGGCCGTTCTCAATTACCTGAGTAAGCGTGATTCTGAGGCATTTTTCGTGCTGGCAAGGCGCGGTGAGGCGTAATAGTCATTCTATTGCAACGAATCGCACCAACAGTAG
>NVUB02000027.1 GCA_002401775.2 Ectothiorhodospiraceae bacterium | reverse complement strand
CATCGCATTGGGCGTACCGGCCGTGCAGGCCGTAGTGGTGAAGCGATTTTGTTCGTGGCCCCGCGTGAAAAACGCTTGTTATATTCCATCGAACAAGCCACCAAGAAAAAAATCGAGCGTATGGAATTGCCGTCGACGGAAATCATCAACGACAAACGTATCGACAAATTCAAACAACGCATCACTGATACCATTGCCACCGAAGAAATGGGCATGTTTTACCAAATGGTAGAACAGTACCAGCAAGAACATAACGTACCCGCACTGGAAATAGCCGCCGCCCTCGCGCAACTACTGCAAGGCGACAGCCCCTTCTTGCTGGAAAACAAACCACAACGTCAATCACGTGACAGCTGGGACAAAGATGACCGTCCCAGCGCCAACAAGCGTGGTGACAAACGTGGTGACAGGCAGGGTTCACCGCGTGGCAGCAAACGCGAAGGTACCGAAGGAAAAGTGCGCCCCCGTAAAGAACGTGCGCCAAGAAAAGACATGCCTCCCGCCGATGGACTGGAACGCTACCGCATAGAAGTCGGACATAACCACGACGTACAACCTGGCAACATCGTCGGCGCCATCGCCAACGAAGCAGGGCTAGACGGAAAGCATATCGGCCACATCAAAATCCATGACGACTTCAGTTACGTGGATTTACCCGAAGGTATGCCCAAAGAAGTTTTTCAAGACTTGATCAAAGTCAGAGTGGCAGGCAGAGCGTTAAAAATCACCCGCGCAGATGCAGAGGGAAAGACAGCAACGGCAGGTGACAAACCCGTCACAAAAAAAGCGTCAGCCAGCAAAACTGAAAAACGCACCAAGCTGAAAGTTAAACCAAAAAGCAAAGATAAAGAGTCAACGATAGAAAGTTAAGGATAGAAAGTTAAGAATTAGCGTAGAAGCTCGGGTTTCCCCTTCTCCCCTATGGGGAGAAGGCCGGGATGAGGGCGTGAAAAAACTGAGTGCTGAGTGCTAAGTCATACCCCGTTTTTCCAGTGCATACCCTCCGAGGCATAAGTGCCGGAATCGAGAAGCCATCTAATTGCCTCGGAACTCTGGCTATGCACTAAAGGGGATGCGCCGGAGCGACGAGAAATAATATGTCTTGTACGAAAAGTTACCCGGTCGATTGTTGCTTATCTTCCAGCTCTTCAAACTGATTTATTTCTACATCGCCTTCGGCAAAACGTGCGCGAATTTCCAGTTGCCCACCCATTGCTTCAATAAAACGGCGTAAAGTGGAAATATACATGTCCGTTTTTTTTTCGAGTTTGGCAACAGCGGGTTGTTTAATTTCAAGCTCGGAAGCTAACTGCACTTGAGAGAAATGGCGAGCCTGACGAAGTTCCGCAAGTGGTAGAGCGGTCTTCATTGCCATTGTTTTTTCGTGCGCGCGTGCCTGAGCGTCAGGACTCATGGTTTGCCGTAAATCTCTGAATTTTTTGGCCATTACTACTCTCCTACGTTAATTCGTTCTCTATTTCTTCAAGGTGCTCATCGTAAAGCTTGTCAGCCAGTGGTATGTTTTGATCGTACCATCGGCTATTGCCGGTCTTATCGCCACCAATCAGCAATATCGCCATCTGGCGAGGATCAAAAGCATAAAGTGTACGGTAGGGTTTTCCGGCATGTTGAATGCGTAACTCACGCAAATGGCTATGCCTGGAATTAGAAATGCCTGAGCTGTGAGGAAAAGGTAGCTGAGGGCCCTTTAGCGCTAGCAGTCCAATTACCGCCGCAACATCCTCCTGCTCGGCCTCGTTGAGACTATTCCACCATACCTCGAATTCATCCGTATACTCGATTTCCCATTCCATATAAGGAATATAACTGATAAGGAATATATGTCAAGAATTGTTGGACTTTAGAACAGGTGGGGCGGAAGAAAAATATGGATTGTTTCTATTTATCAATAAGTTGCATGGATGGTATGGGTAGGACGTAAAAATAAAAGGCAGAGGTCTTATTGTAAATCCCTCGAAAGCGTACGTAGTAGGCGGTGATGAAGAATCGCAGATTGAACCATTCATCATTATGACAACTTCTTTATATGTGTCAGCCAGCGACCCGACTGGTCAGTAAACGGCTACAGCCCTTTCTTCACCCGCGTCAGCCACCGGTCCAAATTATTAGCAAACGTCTGCCGGTCATTCTGGTTTAACGGCGGTGGCCCACCAGAATTAACACCACTCGCCCGCATCGTATCCATAAAGTCGCGCATATTTAACTTAGCGCGAATATCATCCGTCGTATACATCTCACCGCGCGGATTCAGCGCAAGCCCACCTTTTTCAATAACCTCCGCCGCCAGCGGAATATCCGCCGTAATCACCAAATCACCCACATTCACCAGCTTAACAATCTCATCATCCGCCACATCAAAACCGGGCTTCACTTGTAGCATTTTAATATGTGGAGAAGGTGGAATACGTACCGACTGATTCGCCACAAGCGTCGTTTCAACACCCGTACGCATCGCCGCCTTGAACAAAATTTCTTTAATCACCACAGGACAAGCGTCCGCATCTACCCAAATTTTCATATTTACTGTTTCATTTGTTAGCGTTAAATAACGTGTGTACATTTTTAACAAACCCATTGGACATTATTGTCGCCTTGAGCGCATTAATTTTTGCACGGATTTACACTTTTATTCAGTTTTAACTAATTGCGCCAAAAACTGAGTGAAGGGAATAATGTTGTGGTTAACGCTGGCTTCTTCCAGAGCGGCCATATAAGCACTGCGCTGCTCAACGGGAACAACCGTCCAAGGGTAGCCGCCGCTTGCCAGCATGACATTCATTAAAAATCGCCCAATGCGTCCATTGCCATCCATGTACGGATGGATATAAACAAAAAAGTAATGTCCCAACACTATATTAACAGCAGGGTCTTTTTCATTTTGTAATAAATCAAAAAAAGTGGGCATTAGCTCGCGCACTGCCTGGTAATTCGGCGGCGCGTGCTTTGAGTGACGAATATAGACAGGGTGATTGCGGTAACCGGCTAAATCTGTGGCATCAATAATACCTGCTGTCACGCTTGGCGAAAATAATTCTCTGTACCATTTTTCATAATCTTTTTCGGCGACCTTGCCAGCAGCCCCTTCCTGATTATCACCGAGTACCTGTATAACGCTTTCTTTAACCGCTTGGAATGCTTGCCAATATCCTCGCGCAGCCAATGCATCTTTGTGGTTACGGTCAATGTCAGGAGAAGTAGCAGAATCTGTATCCGGATTCCAATCGCCACTGCGTACGCGCTCTATTAATTCAGCACTCACCTGATAGCCTTCGATAAATAAGGAATGATAGGCATCGGTAACATAGAGATCATCAACGTGCTTGAGATAGCTTTGCGCATCAATTTTTTGGGACGGTGGAGAGGGAAAATGATTTATGACAGTCGCGCGCATAGCGGCCCAGCTCATCCGTAGTCGATTGACGTAAGGAGATACTTCGCGTGTTGAAAGTGGGATTGGTGGCTTATCGTGAAAGGGGTCATTCTCCGACACGGCATACCCAGCTGACTTCATTGTTTGAACAATATTGTCAGCAATAGAATCCCGACCAATGTTCCGGAAGGCGCCCGCTAGGCGGCCAGCCACCTTACTGTGATCACCGCGTAATAATCGGTGCAAAATGTCAGAAGCATTGGAAATCATCGCCAATGCCGCGCGCGTTTCAATAGGGTGCGCAGTAAAATGTCGCGGTGAGCAAGTAACCAACGCTGCGGGAAGGCTTAAAATTTGAATACCGTCGATAGTTGTCAGGTCTTGTTGATCAGGCAGCGCCAGACGGACATCGAAAATAGATGTTTCGTGGAGCAGGGATATAGGCTTATTGCCACCTTGTGGAGAGCGTACCAACAATTGCTTGGGAACGCTCCAATTACCGGTATGGATGCTAAGAGACTGCTCAGGGCAAAGGCACCAGCTCTCATCAAAGCGGGAATGTAAATAATCAGCACAAAAGCCCCAGAATGAGGCGTACCAGGCGGTACTTTCACCTGTCGGCTCGTCAGGGCGAGACGAAATATACCACCCCTTAAACACCTCCTTGATAAACCCGTTTTTAAGCAGCCGTTCGCGGTGAGTGCGGGTTATTTTCGTCGTATGAATAGCAGTAAGCCCATAATCCTGTAGGGTTTTTAATGCCTCCAAAGAGAGTGCCAGCTTGTCAGGTGGTGCAGCCATAATCATCCCTGTTATTAGGTTAATCGGTTTCCCTATATTTAGGTTATTAGGTTGTACTATTTTTAGGTTATCGTGTCTACTGTATATTAGGTTATTGTGTTGTTGTTATCGTTGTTGTTAAGTTCAATTAGCGAGGGCGGGTACGTTGTATATGCCCAGGCTGAACTGCCGACACGTAAGACGGATATCAGATTTATTTAAGCAGAAAATACCTGGGTTTATATCTGTAAATTGAGAGTAATTGGACTCCATTTGTTAGGTTATCGTGTTGTATAGTATGGTGTCAGCGTTTAAGTTTTAGGAATTTACTCGTACCATGTCAGTAAATCACAATTAAAATTTAGGCTGACCACTTTCTGTAAAATGGGTGTTTGTTTTCCTTGTTTTTAATGTAGTACGCCGAATGCTATACCCACGAAGGCGAATGTCAGCGCGAATAGACTGAATAAAGGGATATTTCACTATGGACTCCTTGACGGCTAACTGCTGGTCATTTCCACAGTGTATTTTTGAGAAGCCAATAAATGTTCTCGTTTTGCAACCTGAAGATGCGCATTTTTATCTTGTGATGTCTTAACAAATACAGCAAAAACAATGGGTTGTGATAATTCGGTCGGTGTATACTGCGACCATAAATGGGGGGATATGAGGCACGCTCATTTTGCAACACCGTTTAAATGCGTTATATTGTGAAAATCTAGTAAATTCATTAGCTTATGGCGATACTCGGGATGTGTTGAAAATGGGTAAACGAGCGTGCGTTATATACAACTGTTAGATGCCAAGAGTAAATGAAAAGTGTCGCAATCATAATGGTATCCATATTTGCAGTTGCAACAATTGTGTTGATGTTACAAAGTGAAAAAAAATCAAATTATTTTATAAATTATGAGGCTGTAAGAAAATCGGAGTTAATTGGCAAAGGATGGGTTCCTAGTTTTATTCCTGAATCAGCCCACAACATCAACGAGCGTCATAGAGTAGATGTGCCTAGCATATTTGTTGATTTTTATTTTAAGAAAAATGATGTAAGTAAATTTGAAGCAGCTTGTGATAAAATTAGCGAAATAAAATATAAATGTATAAACTCAGGATATCCAGTAATTATAAATATAACTAAAGGTACCCATGCAATTATACGTAGTATCGAAAATTGATGGAAAAATCGTTGATGGTGTAGAAATGTCAGCCCTATGGGGTCTAGCTCCGGTAATGCCGATAGAAAGTGAAGTGCATTATGCACCGAGCACCTAACAAAAAAATTAACACGGACGTATTTTTAAACGTTAGAGGTGCATAAAAACTAGCAATGACAAGAATTATAATATTTATATTAGCATTGCAATTGTTACTTCAAGGCTGCTCTACTGTTGCTACATTATCAGCGAATGAAGATAATTTTAAATGTGACCCACCTTTTAAAATACCAAGAGCTTATTCAGGCGTAGCTAATGACTATCGCTTTTTAATGGGAAAGAAATATACAGATGAAGGCTTAACAATATTAGATATGCCATTCAGCTTTATAGCTGACACAATTGTCTTGCCATATACAATATATAGACAAGTCGCACATGGTAATCTGTGCAATAAAACAGAGGCGTGCTGTGATTAACAAGCCTCTAACAAGATATTAATGCACACGCAAAAAGCGCGCTTAGACCTCCGCTTCGCTGCGGCCACTTAATTAGGCGTTAGCAGTAGAAGAATAAGCACAGGAGAAACTATGCCTCATTTTTTAATAGATTGCTCTGAAAGTATATTTAGATTGCAATCTGAAGAACAAATAATTGAGCAAGTTCACTTTGCTGCTAAATCAACTGAACTGTTTAATGAAAATGATATAAAAGTAAGAGTTAATTCGTTTAAAAAATATTCAACGGGAAATAAAATAGAAGATTTTATCCATGTATTTTCAAATATAATGGAAGGTAGAAGCAATGAGCAAAAAGCGAATTTAACTAAGAAAATAGTACAAGAATTAACTTCAATATTACCTACTGTTCCTAATATAGGTGCTAATATTATAGAATTTGAAAATGCGAATTACTGTAATAGAAATATACTTCAAACTAGAAATTTTGCTAACAAGTAAATTAACGCTGATCATTTTTTTACGGCATAAAGCTGCCGCAAGAAAAAACGCCAGGTTATTAAAGCGTTAGAGCGTCATGATAGTAACGGATAGTATGTTGAACTTAATGCAGAAAATCAGAGAGGTGATTTATGATATTACATTATGTTAGTGTTTTATGAGTAGGTTGTTCTTAATAAGCTTTCTTTTTTTTCTTTCAGACATATGTTATTCGAAAGATTTCGTTAATCTGATTATTCTCCCAGATCCATATAAATGCCATCAAATGGGTTTCGAAATGGCTGTATCAGAGAATAGTACGTTAGGTGTACTTGCACGGAATGAATGTAAATCGGATCGCCCATCTTTCGGTAGTTCTAATGATAATGTGAAAAACACATTTAGCCGTTTTTTTGTTCCTTGGAGATATTCCAAAAGTGGTGTATTTAAAGATAGCTTCATAATGCAGCTATTAATAGGGGTAGAAAAATCTAAATTTAAGACTGAATTAGGTTCTGAAGCAAGAGTTACCTTTATAGATATAGTATCTAGTTTCGGATATCAGTGGTTTTGGAGTAATGGATTTAATGTGTCAGTTTTAGGGGGGCCTGCATTTTTGATAAAAAATAGCTCAAAAGAAAATATTGTACAAAATGAAAGCAATGATGTTGTTAATTTCTTAAATGATAATACAAAGTCGAATATTCATGCTGGTATAGGAGTTATATTAGGGTGGAACTTTTAACAGATTTTGCGGAATTACGCATAACCAACACTTCCACTCGACGCTGAAAAGCGCGCGAGTGAAGTGAACGTTAAGTGACAACACCAGTGGGATCTAGAAAGATGTATTATGGCAAGCTAATATATTTCTTAATTTTTACAGTCTTACTGTGTGCTGGTTGTAGTGAAGAAAAAAACCACAAAGAATATTTTCTAGGTCCAAATGGAGAAAAGCCTGCTGATTTTATCTACTCATTCCAGAAGGACTATAAGTTGGCGGGAACAGAGGCTTTAACATTTTTCAACAGAGTGCGAGACTTCGCTGAAAAAAACTCGATGTATGGAGGGTTGGATACTAAGGACTCAAAGGATCTTATTAGCAAGCATTATGTCGCAGGGTCACCAATGAAGTTTTTACTTCAAATTGTACAACTAGATGCTTCCGTCTATAGATTGCAAATATCCAATTGTCCGGGGCGCGAGTGTACGTTGTGTAGTGATTTTATAGGTAGTGTTGATTCAAAACTATCAGCTGCAAAATGAATAAGCCGTCCACACTTAACAAGGCCAGGCATCGACCTTCGCGACTGTAGTGGCACAGATGGTTTGTAGTTAAATTATAGTACATTTATAAATATGGGTGTCCGGTTTAATAGTTATCTACGGAACAAATAGCAGAACTGTTTCAGCGAGATAGAACGGACATCATAACGCATATCCGCAATACTTTTAACGAAGTCGAACTAACGGAAGACGTCGTTAGTGCAAAATTTGCACATACCACCCAGTACGGTGTAATTGAAGGAAAAACTCAAATGAAGAGTGTTGCTGGCTGTTTTGTGCACAATGGTGATCCATGTCTCATTCCCACACTCCCGCGTGGGAATGAGACATGAGAAAACAGACCAAACAAGCCTGCTTGCAAAGATGTTTGTCTAACGTAGAGGAAATGCACGGATGACCTTAGAGAATAAGTTAAACATCACCGATGCGGTTGAACTGGCAAGAGTTGAAGAAAAGCTCAGCAAAGCCAAAGCGCATCAGCTGTTTAGTAGCGGTTTTTTTGATAGCCTCAAGGCAGGCAGTTTTCAGGCATTGGCAGATATTCACCAGTTTCTTTTTAGTGATATTTATGACTTTGCAGGCAAACTTCGCAGCGTGAATATCGCAAAGGGAAATTTCAGATTTGCACCCGTAATGTATCTAAAAGCTGCTCTAGACCATATAGAAGCCATGCCGCAATCGAGCTTTGATGAAATTATCGAAAAGTATGTAGAAATGAACATTGCCCACCCCTTTCGAGAAGGCAATGGACGAAGCACACGCATATGGCTGGATCTCCTCTTAAAACACCAACTGCACCGAGTAGTGGATTGGAGTAGTGTCGATAAAGATAACTACCTGCTGGCAATGGAACGCAGCCCCGTTAAAGATGTTGAAATTAAGGTGTTACTCAAACAAGCCTTAACAGAAAAAATCCATGACAGTGCCATCTATATGAAAGGTATTGATGCCAGCTATTACTATGAAGGCTATACCCTTTATAAAACCGAAGACATGGAAGACAAAAAGTGAAGGCAAGCTGATGTCTCGTTCCCACGCACCCGCGTGTGAACGTGTGTATATAAGGGGTCAGAGCCCTTTATAAGTAATGTTCGTGTGTGTAGTATGTTGGGATGTTCGATGATTGATTGGTTGTTAGAGTTGATTGAGCTATTGATATAGCATCAGTTTATGATATCAATACATTGATACTACCAATGGGAATGGAGGTGAGATTGTGGGTGGGAGGGATTATGTCATTCTGTGCGCTTATCATTAGTACGCTCGTGGCATGTCTTGTCGCTTGTAAGGTTAGTGGTGTCCCGATTGCTTGTATGGTGCTGGGCTCTTCGAATCCGTGACAACGTTGTTTAATCGTTGTGCACATTGCCAGCTTGAACAATGCACACTTTAGTCACCACTGGAATAACCGCCCACTACGCTCATTTCAAACTTCCCAGTTCAATGATGAGTCTCGACTTTTTCCCGAGGTGAAATAAAACTTCGTACCATTTTTTTACTCGCTATCATCTTTTTTGGTGATCTCGCCGGCAGCTCCTGTCGGTATACCCTCGAGAACCTATTGAGTGCTTTCATTAGCCGTCTGAGGCTCCTGCCAATACCCCGTGGAGCAACTGTGATTTTAGGGTTGCGGTCACTCTTACTCATAAAAGTGACTGAAGCTGAATCCGGATTCTATAAGTTATTGTCTTAAAGTCGGCTTGGTAGGAGCACGTTGCTTGTGCCTGGGTGTATCTGTATAGGCTGGATTGTCAACACATATGACGAATACCCGGCAAGTTCGCGTGGGAACTCCTAGTATTTTATTAGGAGATTGAGAATAGGTGGGTTCCACTTTAGGCTATCGTGTTGTTTTTTCGAGGTTTCTCAGAAGTATGGGTAAAAATCCGTTGAAATACTCATTAAACACGCTCATTGTCTCGAATATCTGGCCTCACAACCCGTGAGCGATCTACATGCTTGATATTACAAGCATGTAGATGTTCATCGCCGCTATTTTTATTTTATTTGTAGCTGGATGTAAAAACAGTTATATTTCGTAAAATAAAAAATGTTATACGCAGGCTCGAATATTACAGTGTTTTGGTGGTGATTCTCTGTAACGCAGCAAAAACCACGTAAATTCCAGTCTGCTGAACTCAATGTTAGGCAAGTATGACCATGATTGAAATTAAACGACCACAAGAACGAGTACGATTACGCCGCCTTGCTCTGGCTGCGCAAGGTTTGCTTCAGGCGAAACCTTATGGGTGCGGTTTGGTAGGGGCCCGTAACGCTATTAACCACATAGGTTATGTTCAGATCGATACCTTATCGGTGGTGGAGCGAGCACACCATCATGTTTTTTACTCAAGAGTACCTAATTTCAAACCAGCCATGACAAATCAAATGTTACTCGATGGAGATATTTTCGAGTATTGGACACATGCGGCAGCTTTTCTGCCTATCGCAGATTTTCGTTTCTCCCTACCCTACAAACATGCTATTAAAAGCGGGCAAACTCATTGGTATAAAGACCGTGATATGAAACTCATGAGTGAATTATTGGCCCGTATACGTTCAGATGGCCCGTTACGATCCCGCGATGTCGAATCTAACAGTACAAAACGTGCAGGCTGGTGGGACTGGAAACCCGCCAAAAAGGCTCTCGAACAGCTGTATATGCAAGGTGACATAATGGTCAGCGACCGCGAAGGTTTCCAAAAAACATATGATCTAACGGAGCGGGTATTGCCTGACTCGGTAAATTCACGAATGCCCAGCATGGAAGCGTTTGCGGCGCACATTGTAGATCAACAGTTGCGCTGTCACGGGATTGCTTCTCTCAAAGGGCTGACTTACCAGCGCCGAAATGTTGAACTACGTAAAGCGGTGAAAGCCTTAATAAGCGAAAAGTTGGCGCAGCGCACTTTAGAACAAGTGCAAATGAGCAGTGGTGAAGTATTTTTAGTGGAATCGGATGCTCTCGAACGCCCTCTTCCTCGGTTAAAAAAACGCATATTGATTCTTTCACCCTTCGACAACAGCGTCATTCAGCGCGAACGCCTCAAGGCACTGTTTCAATACGGTTACCAATTAGAGTGTTATGTGCCTGCCGCCAAACGTGAGTATGGTTACTTTTGCCTACCGTTACTTTACGGCGATGAATTTATTGGGCGGATGGACTGTAAAGCCCATCGAAAAACCAACCAATTAGAGATAAAATATTTGCATTTTGAACAACACAGCTTTGATCAAGAGTTAGTTACTACTGCATTTGTAGAAGCTATCAAACAATTCTGTTATTTTCAAAATTGTGACTCGGTATCATTGACTAAAACCCACCCCAAAAAACTAACTCAACCGTTTCGCCGTGCATTAAAGCTGCTGGGATGAAGCGATATAACCGTTTAATATCAATCGAACGAGTCTGGATAGTTATATAAATTTTTGTGATATTGTCACGACTTAGGGTTGTTTATGTTTTTAATGCTAAGTTGGCTGCACTCTTTAAAAGCATGATTTCTGCATATTTGGCTTAGATAATTTTATGCAGTTTATAATATCAACAGTTTGCTTTTCGGTTTTCCCCGACAGCTTTTCAAAACTAAAATGTGATTCTGTGGCAAACCATTCAAGTGATTTTGAGAATAATAGCTTATCTTCTTCGTTGAGTTTGTGTTGAATATTATTAATATTAAGCAAGCCTTGGCCTTCTTTCCAGGTAATGGTTTCGCCGCCATCACTCAGTGTGTTGTTTATGGTGGTGTATGAGGGTTTTTGTTCATCAATCTGGCAGGCTGTTAGTGAAATACATAATAACGGGACTGAAAGGGAAATTATAAAATCGTTGATTCTCATAGAGTAGACCCTTATTACGTGGAGGGCCAAAACCAGATGATTGCCTTAGAATAGTGCCTGCCATCCCTAAAGGCGAAATCAAACCAGGACGTAAATTTTGGGGGATTTATCAATCCCATACAAGTGAAATAAGTTTTGTTGAAAAAGTATACCTGTCTCACATTTCAACTATTCTTGATTCGCTGGCATACCATTTGGATTTTTCCTTTTTAAGCTTCGCTACTCCATTAATGCCTTCGGGCTTGTATAAGAATGTCGAGTCAAAAGTGGTTGGTGTAGTATTAGTTATTGAGATCTTAAAAAATATACATTTTGGAGAGTTGGAGTTGTTTATAATTTTTACCTGTTTTCCAAACTTTGTTAATTGAGCACACTTCCAGTAAAGTTGTCTACTGTTATAAAAAGAGGGGATATTTCCGGTAAAATGTCGATATGAAAATACTGCTGTAGTGACGGATGGTTGATGCTTTTATTAATAACCTGACAATAGGAATTTTCTTTAATTCTCGCTTGTACAGATGCTTGTGAGCAGCCTGAAAAAATAATTAAAAGTGGCAGCTACATCTAAATGTTCATGGGTTCAGTATATACATATGCTTATTTTGAGTAATACGCACCTTTTTTCCAGAACGGGTATATGATATTTTAGGTTAGGGTTGTGCGTTCTTTAGAAGTTTTTGTTTAGCTTTACTATTGAGCTTTCCATAACAGTATATCAATTCGGCTAATTCGTCCGTTTCGGCATAAAAATAGGCGCTTGGTACGCCAAGTGCGTCAGCAAGGTCTTTTAGTCGAGGGTATTTGGGAATGTGGGTCCCTTTCTCGTATTGATTCATCTTGGCGCTGGCATTGTTTTCATCAATTCCCGCTAGAATACCGAGTTTTTCCTGGGTTAAACCTGCACGCAGTCTTGCTTCTTTGAGACGTATCTTTATGGGTGAGTCTATTGCCATGCGAATGTCCGACTGTTTGATAAACTACGATTTTCGTAGGATTCGGCTTGGCTGTGAACTATGTTTTACGTAGTGTTGGTTGAGGTGTGATTTCAACAAGGAGTGAGTTGATGGGGGTTAAAAGGGTATTTGTAGACAGACAGGCAGCCAGGTCAGGTGATTCAAATTGGTTTGGGTGAGCATGTGAATGAGAGGATGTCTGCGGGCGGTTTATTTTTTCACGGGCCAATTGAGATAATGGTTGCGCGTGTCGATATGAATAAAGCGAAGCTGATGGTGACTCTGATGGTCACTACGCCTGATTATTTTTTGGTGGAGTATAGGGATAGTTTTTCGTTGGAAGAGTGAATGATGGTTTTGTTTTGTGTGTTAAGTTTACTGAAATAGTTTGGGGCGAGTTCAGCGTGAATTCAGCGTGAGTTTGGTGGTTTAATCGCGTGGGCACTGTGAAGCGTGTCCACCCTACGGTGGGTTTTTTTGTGTTGGGTGTTAAGCGTTTGTATTATTGCAGTTTCCACAGGGGGGCAGTGACAAAATTTAGGTGCTTGTGTGCTTCTCGTAATGCGGCTTCTACTTCTGCGGGTTTTTTTGCTTTTGCAAAGATAAATCCTAGATAGGCTGCGCCTTCGGGGAGTGGAATAAGTTCATAGCCTTCTCGTACGTATATTTCTATGTCGACGATGTGTTTGATTTTGCGGGCGGCGGTGAGGCCTTCTACACGACGCAAGATGCCGACTTTAGGGATGGGTATCATCAATACTCCAGCGGCGCTATTTGATGATTGTGTGGCTAGGGGCTTGCCGATGGCTTGTGCGATGACGAGTTCTTCCAGCCCGTGCCCGCTACCTTGTTTTAATAGTTGTGCGCATTGACCGCCGATGGTGCGGGCGGCGACTTCCAGTATCCATGCTTGTGGCTGGTGTGCCTCGTTTTTGTGTAAACGTAGCTCGGCATGAATGGGGCCGTGCTTTAGTCCGTAGGCATCACAGGCTTCCTTTACACGCTTTGCGATGAGTGCCTGTTGTGATTCGGGTAAACGCGACGGTGTAATGTAATAGGTTTCTTCAAAGTAGGGGCCTTCCAGTGGGTCGGGCTTATCAAACAGTGCCAGCACTTGCAATTCACCGTTATGTAACATGGCTTCTAGTGCAACTTCGATGCCGGGCAAGTAGTCTTCTACGAGCAGATATCGGGTTTCGTCTTCGCCGCTCAGTTCGCTGACGATGGCGGCTATGCGCTGTATGGCGGCTAGAGCTTGTTCTATATTGTCGGCACGGATGACGCCGCGGCTGCCAGACAGGCTAAGAGGTTTGATGACGCAGGGGTAAGTTACCGTGGCTGCTTGTGCGGCATGGTCTGCGTGTAAGTCTAGTAGAGTAAAACCGGGCACGGGTACGCCGTGCTGGGCTAGCCGGGCGCGGGCCTGGTCTTTACGGTGAGTGAGCAGTACGGAAGAGGGTGAATTGTGTGGTAGGCCTAGCCGTTCTGCGACCAGAGCGGCAAGGTCTACGGCTTTATCATCGGTGGCGACTACGCCGGCAAATGGTCGTTCTCGGGCGGCGGAGAGCAGGGTGTCGAGGTTTTTTTCAGGTTGGTCTAGGTCGATGCGCAGGCCTTCTGCCACTGCGCTGACGAGTGAGTGCTCGCTGGTGGAGGCAATAAGGACGTCTACTCCCAGTTTTTCAGCTGCGCGTAAATAGGGGGCAATGCGGTAGCTGCTGTGGGGGGCAACGAGCAGTAGGCGGGGGCGGATTGGGTTCACATTAGGAAATGAGGAATAGGGAGAAGCGGATTAGGGAGGTGTGCATTTGTTTTCAGGTTATTGGGAAAGGTGTGCTCGTGGTGAGTAGTAAAAATAAATGTGGTGTGGAGTGAGAGAAGAGAGGTTGTTTCTTGAACCCTCACCCCGACCCTTTTATGCCCCCGAGGGTACTCCCAGTTTTGGGAGAGGGGGCATTTTAGTGCGAGGATTGATTCTCGCACGACGGGGAGTGTTAGTTATGCGGAATGGTTATCGCCAACGTTAACTGCAGCCACCGCTAGATGAGCCACAAGCACCGCAGGAGCCGGAGCCGCCGGTTGCTGCGAAGGCATTTTTAAACACAAAGCTAGCACCCATGCCTTGTTCGACGAAATCAATTTCCACGCCGGTCAGAAAGCTGAGGGCGACGGCGTCTACATATAAAGTGAGGCCGTCCTGTTCGAGTATGCTGTCAAAGTGGCTGGGGGCATCGGAGAAGGTCATGCCGTAGGTCATGCCGCCACAACCGCCGCCGGATACGAAGATGCGTACGCCGTTGATTTCGTCTTCGGCATCGATCAGTTCACGGAGCTTGCCGTGGGCAGCTGGCATGACTTTAATCTGGTCGGTGACGACGTTGTTGAATTCGGGTAAAGCGCTCATATGCATGCTCCAAAATTAGGTTATTTGCTGGAAATGACTGGCTGGCCAGGTGACTGATTAGCGGCTATTTGTCACAAATAATTGAGTAACCGTTAATAATAGTCTGGTCGGTAGCGCTCGCTAGCAAGTCGGGCTAGCCGTGACGAGGCACAGCACTGCTGGAATGATTCTAGCACTCTCTGTGGCGAAGAAACACATCCACTCTGAGGGGTCAATTTAGACTCGTTCTGGTATGTTTGAGCGGAAACCCGTTTGAGGGTTCCGTTAGCGCTTGAGAATGGTTGAAATTGTCAGCAAACCGGTGTCAAAAAAGGCTGAATGTAGTCTTAATTGGGCGTAACAAACGCATTGTCTGATGATCCAACCTGCTGAGTTATGTTATTTAAACATAAGTTAAACGTAATTTAAACGCCAGTAAAACAATGGGAGATGTACGTCAAAATGTCTGTGAAAGTGCCTTTTTTAATGGGAGTTGCCTTGTGTTTGTGGGTACTTACTCTGCCGCTGGCCGCCGAAAACCGTCTGACGGGGCATGATTCTCCCTATTTGGCCATGCATGGCGATGACCCGGTTGAGTGGCACGATTGGTCGGCGGAGGTCCTCGAGCAGGCCAAAAAACAGAACAAGCTGCTGTTTGTGTCCATTGGTTATTTTGCCTGCCATTGGTGCCATGTAATGCAACGCGAGAGCTACCGCGACCCGCAGGTGGCTAAAATCCTTAATAAGGGCTTTATTTCGGTGAAGGTGGACCGTGAGCTGAACCCAGCGCTGGATGCGTATCTTATCGATTTTGTCATGCGCACCCGGGGTGCCGCCGGTTGGCCTTTGAATGTTTTTCTGACGCCCGATGGTAATCCACTGGTCGGCCTGACTTATTTACCGAAAGATCGTTTTTTAACGCTGCTGATGGAGTTGCAGCAACAGTGGGAAACCGCGCCAGCTTACCTGACTCAAGCGGCTGCGAGGGCGGCCGCCGCAATGAAAGGGCAGCCCGCGTTGCCAGACCCGGCGCTCAAGCCTGATGATGCCCGGCGCTATGAAACGATTTTTTTGCAACAGGCGATGCAATTAGGCGATGAAATGGAAGGTGGTTTCGGTGAGCAAACCAAGTTTCCTATGGTGCCGCAGCTGGATAGTTTGCTCAGTGCATATCAGCGTAAACCCATTCCCCAATTAAAGGCCTTTTTGACGTTGACGCTGGATCGTATGGCGAGCCAAGGGATGCGCGACCATTTAGGCGGTGGTTTTTATCGCTACACCACGGACCCTGGTTGGCAAACACCCCATTTTGAAAAAATGCTGTATGACAATGCACTCTTATCGGGCTTGTATTTGCGGGCAGCCAAGGTTTTTAATCGTGTCGATTACGAAAACATCGGCCGTGAAACACTGGATTTTATGTTGGTGAAAATGCGTAGGCCGTTGGTTGGGCAGAATACGCCGGGCGCAATGGTGGCCAGTTTTTCTGCAGTGGATGCTGCCGGTGTTGAGGGCGGCTATTATTTATGGGAAACCGAAACATTGTTAGGCATTTTGTCGCGTGAAGAATATGCCTTGATGAAAATACTCTGGGGGCTGGAGGGGCAGAGTTTGTTTGATGCCGGTTATCTTGCGCGTTTGCAGATGACCTTGGGTGAGGCGGCGGACGCATTGAAAATAGAGGCATCGCTTGCGCAAAAACGTTATCAATCGGCGCGAGAAAAATTATTAAAAGTACGTGGGCGGCGTAACTTACCCGTGGACGATAAACGGCTGGCAGCTTGGAATGGTTTGGCGTTAACGGCACTGGTGCAAGGTGCGCAGTTGTCGGGTGGCGAGAAATATAAACGGGCCGCGCACGGTGTACGAGACTATATCGTAAACTCCCTGTGGGATGGCTCGCGCTTGTTGAGAGCCAAAGCCAGAAGCAAAAAAGGTGAGCTGGGGCAGGCAGGGCTCGAGGATTATGCCTTTGCGGCTGAAGGATTGCTGGCGTGGTCAGTCTTGACGGATAATAACAGTGATTTACAGTTAGCCGCTCGATGGGTAAAGGATGGCTGGCGACGTTTTCATGACGACACAGGCTGGCGTTTGTCAGACCAAACCCTGCTACCCAGCGGTTTTGGTGTGCCCGTGCTGGACGAAAGCCCATTGCCCTCACCCTCCACTACCTTGCTGCGCATCTCCCTGGAGATTGCTAGCCGTACGGGCGACAAAATGTTAATGGCGCGCACCAAAAAGGCACTGGTAGCGGGGCATGTGCAATTGAAGCAAGCGGCCTTTGACTATCCGTCGCAAGTAAATTTACTGGCAGAACAGGCGCAGGAAAAATAACTCAAACGTCAATGCCAGCGAAAACGTCAACGAAAATGCTAATGCAAAGACAAGCGCTATGGCTAACGTAAACCGCTAACGTAAACCGCTAACGTAACGTAGCAATATCGGCAGACACCATTTTGGCGGACGCTTGAAACTCGGCGAGTTCATCGGTAGTTAATTCCAGTTCGATGATGTCGCTGAGTCCGGATTCATCGAGCACCGAGGGTACGCCCATGGCGATGTCGTGTTGGCCATATTCGCCCTCTAGCACACTGACGCACGGTAATATCCGCCGCCGATTGTGACTGATGGCATCTACCATTTCTGCCACTGCCGCCGCCGGAGAGTCGTAGGCGCTAGAGTGTTGTTTCAGCGCGAGAATTTCACCACCGCCCTGACGGGTGCGTTGATTAATTTTTTGGATTTTTTCTTCACTCAAAAAATGTGAGATGGGAATGCCAGCAATATCCGTAAAGCGTGGTAGCGGCACCATGGCGTCTCCATGCCCTCCCAATACCAGCGCAGAAATATCCTTCACTGAATACCCGGTTTCCATGGCAATAAAACTGGTCATGCGCGCGGTATCCAGCGCGCCGGACTGGCCAAATACCCGCTGGCGTGGCCAGCCTGATTTTTGCCAGGCATACCAGGTTAAAACGTCCACAGGATTGGTGACCATAATCATCATGGCGTTGGGCGCATATTGAAGTGCATCACTGACGATTTTATCGATGATGGAAAGGTTGGTTTCCAGAACATCTGAACGAGACATGCCTGGCTTGCGTGGGATGCCCGCCGTCACGATAATAATGTCCGCATCAGCCATGGCTGCCGGGTTTGTATCACCTGTTACACGCGTATCAAAACGCAAAAGCGAAGCTGATTCCTGAATATCCAATGCCACACCCTGTGGCAGCCCGTCATGGATATCCAGCAATACCAGCTCACGGCAGAGTTCTTCCTTGGCCAGAATCTGTGCAGTAGATTCACCGACCCGGCCGGCACCAATGATGGCGATTTTTTTCATGCTGTCCTCCCCTGTAAGCGTTATTAGAAATGGTGGAGATACGAATTGCTGCACTAAGTGTAGGTTATGGTGCCTGGATTGGCGATGTAAAACGAGGGAGAACATGTCTGTTGAGGTTTGTTGTCTTTATGAATAAACCCGAAAAATTGGTGTAAAAAAGAGGTACATTTCCTGTAAAAAGTGCAAAAAGCATCTAAAAAGGGGTCAGCGGAGTAAAAAGCGAGTAAAAAGGTAAAAAGGGGTCAGAGCCCTTTAAAGAGGCGTTATGTTGGTGGTAGCTTTGGCTACAATCACGATAGAATAGAGAGTATTCCACGCAAACTCGACATTTCTTGCGGATGTGCCAGCCAACATAGTACAACGAGGCCCACAGCTTTGATTCGGTGCGCTTTGAGGTCAGTGACATCAGACCTTGCCCCGGGTGTTTGGACGAGGTTGCTAAACGATACCATTGTGACATTCACAACTCGGTGTTGATTCCAATCTTATCCACATCTAGGCCATACCTCACGAGAAACAGGGAATTAGCCGAATGATGCAATATGTCGGTAGGCGAAACGTGTCCTATACCACACACCTACGGCAGTAGTGGTAGTCTCTGGGAAGGGGGCTACAAAGCTAATGCTTGATTATTGGTATGCGGCATACTGAATTTAATCTCATCAGAGCAAATATGGTCAATTACCTAGCCATTACCACTAGAGCAGCTATCGATATAATGCACAAGGAAAGGGTGGCCGTCTTGCCATTAAGTTATAGTTTGTACTCAAGTTTGAGAAAGACCAAAAGTGCTCGCCTTGTGGTCTACAAAGACCTGTTCGGGGTACATATTGTGACCCAGACCACCTGAGTTCACAGTCAGTTGATAAGATAAAAGGGTATGGGAATAAACGGGAGATGCTACGGGGTGTACTCATAAAAAAGGAAGTAAACAAGCCGACAAAAAGGGCGACAAAAAAGGCTGAGAGTAAAAGTCGTCCGCCGTGGTTTGATTTGCCCACGTATAAAGCAAGACCACAACTAAATGATAGGCGGCATGCTGTTGTCGTTGGCGCAGGCATTGCAGGGATAACTACAGCCTGTGCGCTGGCTAAACGTGGATGGACTGTTGAGATAATTGAATCCAACGAAGCGATTGCCCAAGGTGGTTCTGGAAACCCTCAGGGAATCGTATTGCCGCGCATTAATATTGGGAATAGTGCGGAGGGAGTATTTTATGATGCGGCATTCCTTAAAACCTTAAGCGAACTTGAGCAGCTTAAACAACAATTCCCTGAACTTAATTGGCAGCAGGGTGGTGTATTGCAGCTGGGCAGTACTGCGCGAATTAAAAAACAAATAGCGCATTTCAAAGGTACGTCTTATGATTTACAAACAGATCATAAATCTGTTTGTAAGGAAGTGCAGGTACTAAGTTCTAAAGCCGCTAGTGAAATAGCGGGTATTAAGATAGAGGAAGAAGCGTTGTATTTTCCTCAGGCCGGTTGGATTGACCCAGTGCAACTCTGTCGGTTGTTATTAAAGCAGGCGGGGGATAGCGTTCAGCTAACGAACAATTGCCATGTTGGGTCAATTGAGGTTGATGAGGGTGTATGGATCTTGCGTGATGAAAAACAATCACTCGTTGCGCAATCAGATAGCGTTATCCTTGCGAATGCGAGTGCGGCAAGTCACTTTACACAAACTGATTTTTTACCGTTGAATTATGCACGTGGCCAGATAAGTGTGGTTTCATCAACCGAAAGCAGCCAGAAGTTATCCTGTGTGATATGTCATGATGGTTATATTATCCCGGAATCTAATGGCAAGCATGTGATTGGTGCCAGCTTTATCGCGGGAGATGATAGTGTAGAGACACGATTAGAAGATGATAGAGAAAATATCAACCGGTTGCGAAACGCACTGCCAGACTTATTTTCAGGTGAGCCATCAGGTGAAATATCAATAGTGAATAGTCGCGCTGCTGTGCGTGCGACAACGCCAGACAGGTTACCTTTGGTCGGCCCTGTCGCTGATGCGGTTTTTTTTGCAGAAAATTATCATGATTTGCACAAAGGTAGGCCTGTAGAAAAATATGCCAGTGCCAAATATCTTGCAGGCTTGTACGTGAATGCAGGGCATGGTGCGCGAGGTTTGACATCGGCCTTCCTCTCAGCGGAGGTGATTGCCACTCAGCTAAACGATGAGCCGTTAGCGGTATCTGATTCTATTTGGCAGGCATTGAGCCCCTCACGGTTCACCATTAGAAAATATAGAAAGGCTTCGAACCGATAATTTAAAAAATCAGCTTCCGCTAAGATACATATTCATGTGTGCAGTATCGTCTGTTTTTTCAGTCACCGTGATGTTTATATCTTTATCCAATGCAGTGAGATAGCTAAATATTTTATCCAGTGACAGGCTTTTAAATTGGCCGCGAAGGATTTTAGATACCTTCGGTTGATCAATGCCCAGTTTCGCCGCTGCTTGCGTTTGTGTCATGCCGCTGGCGGTAATCGTTTTAGATAGGATCATGACTGCATCGGCTTTTATTTTCATTGCAGCAGAAGCATTATGGCCCATGCCTTCAAAAACATTGCCGCTGCTGACGGTATAATTTAGGTTTGACATAACATTAGCCTCTTTGTGTTGTCCGATATTATTTCAGATACCGTTTGATGAAGTTAGCGTTTTTAGCTTCTAATTCATCGTGAATTTTTTTGCGTCTTTAAATCGGCTCTCGATTAAATCAATATCGGGTTGGAGTGTTGCTTTGCCTTTATGTGATTTTTTTTAAACGAATGCAGTGCATAAATACGGCCTTAAAGTTTAACGGTGTAAACCGCTCTATATGTATCACCATCATAAGGCTCAACTATTTCATATGCCTTTACCTTTAAGTGTGCCCTTATTTAATGGTTTCGCATCTGGGTGTTTATCACCGCACTGGGCAGACCGTAAAGCAAACCCGACATAATCTTACACATCAGCGGGAAATTCCTTTAGCTTATCGAGTGAGTCCCCCACCCAGACTAAATGGTTTGTCATCATTTCCCATTCTAAAATTCCGTTTATCGATATGTTATATTTAGCATATCCTAGGATTCGTTAAGCCTTAATGCCAATAAATTCTATTTATGGCATATTGGACATACATCACTCCACTATTGATTGGTGACTTTCTGATTATTGACTTTCGTAGCCATACAGGCTACAAGTGAAGCATAATTTGCTTCACTGTGAGAGTAATTGAGTGAATACGTCATTAATTGATTTACTGTTTAAAGGCTACCGTCGCCGGGTGCTTGATTTATTGCTGCGACACCCTGAGCAACAGTATCATGTTCGTGAAATCGCTCGTCTGACGGATACGGTAGCGGGCACCTTACATAAGGAGCTGAGCAAGCTTGCTGAAGCGGGTTTGTTGCGTAAAGCGTCTATAGGTAATCAGGTTTTTTATGAGGTGAACCCGGATTGTTTAATGCTCGATGCGCTTACCGAAATATTTCAAATAACCCATCAGTCGAAAAATAATACAGGCATGCCTAAGATGGATGCGCTGGTTGAATAAAACAGACGCAAAATTTTATCCATTACGCGTGAAAAAGGTATACGTAATGTGCATGTTTTCGGCTTAATGGCGCGTAATGAGGCTAATGAATCAAGTGACCTTGATTTGTTAGTTGAGCTGGAAGAGGGACGATCTGGTTTTGCCTTAGAGGCTTTTTAGATACGGTTTCTAAACGGGTACAGCGTAAAGTTGATATGGCGACAGAAAAATCATTTCACCCGAGTATTCACGATAAAATAATGCGTGAGGTAAGGGCGTTGTAAATGTTGAAAGCGGAGCGAAATAAGCATGGGTCGCCGGAGTTACGCAAGGTATGAAAATACGAATTTTCGTCAAAAGTGAGAGAATAAGATATGCATGAAATTACCTGCCCGCACTGCGATAAAGCCTTCAAAGTTGACGAAGCAGGGTATGCAGACATTCTGAAGCAGGTTCGCGACGTCGAGTTTGAGCAACAGTTGCACGAGCGGCTTGAACTCGCTGAGAAGGACAAGCTAAACGCGGTAGAACTTGCCAAGAGCGAAGTCGGTAGTGAAATGCAAAAGGCCGCCGCCAGCAAGGATGCTGAAATTCAAGCGTTAAAAGCTCAATTAGATACCGGTGAAGTGACCAGGAAACTCGCCGTGACCGAGGCGCTGGGCGAAGTCGAAAAAGAGAGGCATGCCTTGGCTAGCGAGCTTGAACAGACGAAGCGCGATAAGCAAGCCGCTTCTGAACTTGCCGATGTGAGGTTTGCTAAAGCGCTACAGGAGACTGCTGCAACAAAAGATAAAGAAATCCAGAATTTAAAAACTAAGCTCGATGCCACCCAGGTTGAGCAGAAGGTCGCGATCACCGGCGCAGTCAGTGCGGTCGAGAAAGAGCGCGACGAATTCAAGAGCGGCCTTAAGCAAGCAGAGCTTGAAAAACAACTCGCCGAAAAGTCGCTCAAGGACAAGTACGAGACACAGATCAAGGATCGCGACGATGCGATTGAGCGCCTCCGGGACATGAAGGCCCGACTCTCGACCAAGATGGTTGGCGAAACCCTTGAACAGCACTGCGATACTGAGTTCAACCGCATTCGAGCAACCGCGTTTCCGAGGGCCTATTTCGAAAAAGATAATGATGCATCGACCGGCAGTAAGGGCGACTTTATTTTTCGCGACTCGGACGAGGCGGGTACTGAGATTGTTTCGATCATGTTTGAAATGAAGAACGAAAGTGATACCACGGCAACTAAGAAAAAGAACGAGGACTTTCTAAAGGAGCTCGACAAGGATCGCACAGAGAAAGGGTGCGAGTACGCCGTGCTGGTGTCCCTGCTTGAACCCGACAGTGAACTCTACAACTCTGGGATCGTCGATGTGTTTCACCGCTACCCGAGGATGTACATCGTTCGGCCGCAGTTCTTTCTACCAATCATTACGCTGCTGCGTAACGCGGCGATGAAGTCGCTTGAATACAAGAAGGAGCTGGCGCTTGTAAAAGCACAGAACGTCGACATAACAAACTTCGAAGACGACCTTGATAATTTTAAGAACGCATTCGGGAAGAACTATGATCTTGCCTCCAAGAAGTTTCAAAAAGCGATCGATGAGATAGATAAGTCAATCGACCACCTGCAAAAAACGAAGGACGCTTTGCTGGGTACAGACAGAAACCTACGTCTTGCCAATAACAAGGCACAGGATGTAACGATCAAGAAGCTGATTCGGCGCAATCCCACTATGGCGGCCAAGTTCGATGAACTCAATAATCTACGTTCTTTAGATGCTGAAGATGTCGTCGGTTCATAGTCTAGGCGTGTATTTTATGGTGGCGTTATGGTCAATAGTCTATGAATGAAGAATTTAGAAACGTGGAAATTTACGGTGATTTTGAAACCGTCAAAATTTCTTAAAAAAAGTGACACCAATGATGTTTACAATATAGACAATATAGACAATTAAGTAATAGAGGTGAAAATTGCAAGCTATAGTTAAAAAGTGGCTCAAAGATAAAGAGTGTGGATATCTCAACAATGGAGCAGGTCCAGACATTTTAATTCGTAAAGTAGACCTAGTCCGGTGCCAGTATTTAAAGGTTGGAGTATCCGTTGAGTTTGAGTGCCATCCAGTTAAAGGAGGCCTGATCGCTAAAAAAGTAACCCTTGTTCGAGATAATAAAGGTGGGCGAGGGCCTAATCACAACTCCAAAAATAGTGGCGGGACTAAATTTATTGGGGTTATGACTTAGTCGGTATAAGTCGATATAGGAAAAGTACAGATATGACTAAAAGTGAGTTAGCGAAACATATGGGCGAATTCACGAAAGAGCATGGCGCTGAAGAGGCGAGTAAAGTTCTTTCCAGAATGCTTCTCGCTCTTGCTCATTCCATGGAAGCTGACAGTTTTGAATTTAGTGATGATGGTGTCGGCAGAGTTTTAGTGGAACCACAATGCATACAGAAACATCTCATTAATTGATGATTGGTACAGGTTATAGGAATGCATTACATAACATTTAACAAAAAATCTAAATGTTATACCGTGAGGATGCAGTTGAAATATATACTGCTGGTAAACCGTAATTTTACGTACGCGGGTTACGGAAGTAGTCGCAAGGCATTGGTTGCCGCTAAAGCTTATCGAGACAAAATGGCGGTAGAGCATGACAAAAAGATTATGATTGCTGGTAAGCGATCACCAAAGACTATCAGCGACAATAATATCAGTGGCGTCATTGGTGTTCATATGACATCAACAACCAGAAAAAATGGCGAGACTTATTATTCCTGGGAAGCAAGCTGGCGGTCAGGAGAAGGGGCAAAGAGAAAGCCAAAGCGGCGCAGATTTGCCATTTTAGAATATGGAAATGATAAAGCCTTCAGTCTTGCTGTTAGTGCTAGAAAAGAGGGTATAGCTCAGGACTAGTCCAGAGCTATACCCAATGGTGTTTAAATAAAGACTATTAAATTTTAGAGGTGTAAATTGCAAACAGTCGTTAAAAAGTGGTTCAAAGATAAAGAATATGGGTTTCTTGACAATGGATCAGGCCCAGACATCTTAGTTCGTAAATCAGATCTTGTTCGATGCCAGTATTTAAAAGTTGGAGCAATTGTTGAATTTGAGTGCTATCCAGTTAAGCAAAGCTTAATAGGTAAAAAGGTCACCCTTGTTCGAGAAGAAAAAGGTGGCCGGGGGCCTAATCGTAACCCCAAACATGGTAGTGGTACTAAATTTATTGGGGTTATGACGTAGTTGGAATGAATGTGTTTAGGGGATATTGGGAAGGCCGGCCAGTTTTTCCTTGGCGTTAGGTCTATCCAAAGTACTAAAAGGGCTCTGACCCCTTATGGACGGACCCCTTATGGACGCTTGAATCTACCGCTATAACAGAGGAAGGCTGTTTCCCTTTTTCTGTGTTTTTGAAAAAGTTATTTTTTGATTTAATCGAAATACACGCGTAAATTTATTGTGGTGGAGTCAAAGTCATCGCTTTTTTCGAGGCCGAAACCTAACGCTACCGTGGGGGATATATTTATTAGCCCGCCAAAGCCTATTGAGTTATTGTCTTCCTCGCCTTCGCTGCTGCTAATTTCTATACTGTAATATGCAAAGACTTCTAGTTGTGGATTCACTTGAGCGCGGAGGCCGAGACTGATGTCTTCCCCGTCAGCGGTAAAGCTTTGACTTCCATTGCTTAGCGTTGCTTCGCTGTGACTTATGCCGACGACAAAATCTGTCGTATGATTAAGCGGGAAGTGTGCGCCCAAACCAATTGACCAGGCTTCAATATCTACGCTGTCCTCAATGTCTCCATCTGCATATGATGCGGTGGCGAATACTGTTTTATTTATAGGAATAGATCCAGTAATGCCGATCAAATCCACATCGACAGTTTGACCTCTGCCTATGTCAATGTCGCCATCATCTTTAAAAACACCCAGGTAGTGGTATGAGAAAGTGTCGGCTTGTGCAGTACTAAAAATTAATAAGAGGAGTAGCGCGGGGATAATACGGTAATACATTTAATTTCCTTTTAGAGTGATTCATTTGTGGTGTATAAATAATTGTTGTGAGGGCTTGTTAACCCCGGTTCATCCGCTGTCGACGTGGCGCTGGCCGCTCCCCGACAATGGCCTGAGTATCGAGTTCTTTACCGTTGCGCAGTATTTTCATTTGCAGTTTTCCGCCGGGAGATACGCGGGCAATTTGGTTCATGACGGTTTTGCTGTTGCCGGAGGCTTCGCCATTGATGGACAGGATGATGTCGCCGGGGCGGAGGCCGGCTTGTGCGGCGGGGCCATTGCGCTGGATGCCTGCGACGATGATACCGGTGATATTTTGCAGGCTGAAGGATTCTGCTAATTGCGGGGTGATGTCTTGTGTTTCCACGCCCAGCCAGCCACGGGAGACGCGCCCGGTTTCGATGAGTTGTTGCATGACATTGCGGGCGATGCTCATGGGGATGGCGAAGCCGATGCCTTGTGAGCCGCCAGACTTTGTAAAGATGGCGGTGTTGATGCCCACCAGATTACCGTAAGCGTCGATGAGAGCTCCTCCGGAATTACCGGGGTTAATCGCGGCATCGGTCTGGATGAAGCTTTCAAAGGTGCTGATGCCGACCTGGTCTCGCCCTGTGGCGCTAATAATGCCCATGGTGACGGTTTGGCCCACGCCAAAGGGGTTGCCAATGGCGAGCACGACGTCACCCACGCGCATGCCGCCTGCCATGTTAAAGGTAATGCTGGGCACGTTATCAAGATCGATTTTCAGTATGGCGACGTCGGTTTCCGGGTCGGTGCCGACCAGTTTGGCCTCGGCACTGCGGCCGTCGCGCAACAGCACTTCAATGCCTGCTGCACCGTCGATGACGTGATTATTGGTGATGATAAAGCCGGTGTCGCTGACGATAACGCCAGAGCCAAGGCTGCTTTCCAAATGTTGGCGCGGGGTGTATTGGTCGCCGAAAAAGTAACGCAATAAGGGGTTGGCCCGCTCAGTGATGACCTTGGTGGTGTAAACATTCACCACCGCAGGGGCGGCCGCATTAACGGCCTGGGCATAAGACACTGGGCCATAACCAAATCCGCCGGGCTGGGTGGCGACTGAAGGGCTTTGTTTGAGTTCGACGACGGGCCGTTGTGGTGTGGATGTTTGCATACCCAACAGGTCCGGGCGGAATATTAAAATGACGAATGCCGCCGCCAAGCCAACGATGGTGGCTTTTAAAATAAACATGAAGGGATTGTGGTTATCTGTATTAGGGGTGTTCATGGGGCGAAATAATACCACGGCTTTTCGACGTTGGTTTCGGATATTAATCGTTGCATAATTATTTTCAGACATATTGCTTTTGCACACAGGGTATCTTTTTCCTGATAATTCATTAGTCTGTTGCTCTTTTCTTTGGGAAAAATCACAATATTTACGACGATTATTGATGCGTACCTGCGTGAATGTGGGCACGTTGTAGAAGGACGAGGAAGAAATAAATGATTCAGCGCGATAAATTAGTGGCTTATTTGGCAGATTTACTCACGGTAAACACCTTTTCTGACTACGCCCCTAATGGCTTGCAGGTAGAAGGGCGTGGCGAGATTAAAACGATCATCGGCGGAGTGACGGCCTGTCAGGCATTGGTGGATGCGGCCGTGCAAAAGGGTGCAGATGCGCTTTTAGTGCATCACGGATATTTTTGGAAGGGAGAGTCTGCCTGCGTTACGGGCATGAAAAAGCAGCGATTAGGCGCGTTGTTGGCAAATGATATTAACTTGTTGGCTTACCATTTGCCCCTGGATGCACATCCTGAGTTGGGCAATAACGCACAGTTGGCACAATTATTGGGGCTGCAAGTGGACGGTAGCTTTGGTGGAGGGAGCGGCGGGGTCGATATTGGTCAATATGGTCGACTGGAGCAGCCACTAAGCGCGAAGGCGTTTGCTGAGCGGCTAGCCCATAAACTGGGCCGTAAGCCGTTGCATATTAACGGTGGGCTTGAGCACGCGCGCGAGGGCGGCGATGAAATACACACTATCGCCTGGTGTACTGGGGCTGCGCAAAGTTATCTTGAGCAAGCAGCTGCACTGGGTGTGGATGCTTTTTTAACGGGTGAAATTTCAGAACAAACGGTACATGTTGCCCGTGAGCTAGGCATCCATTTTTTCAGCGCTGGGCATCACGCCACTGAGCGAGGCGGAGTGCAGGCCTTGGGGGGGCATCTTGCCGAAAAATTTGGCGTGTCCTTTGAATTTGTTGATATCGACAACCCGGTGTAAAGCGACAATACTCAGGTACAGATTACCTATCAACGGTTTTAAACTAGGAGGCGCACTATGCCAGCACCCATGATCAAAAATGATGATCCTCTTTATGTGTTGCTTCGCCAGGGCAATGTTGGCGATTTTAATCGTCGCTGGGCGGCAGGTGAGGCCTGTGATCTGACTAATGCAGATTTTCGTGGACTTGAGTTATTTGGCTGGGAACCTGCTGGCTTGGATCTTTCGGGCGCTTATTTTCGCCAAGCAGATTTGCGTGGCATCGATTTTTCGAATTGTAAATTGGCGGGGGCAAGTATTCACACCGCCAAAATATCCGGTGCATTGTTTCCTAAGTCGTTGTCTGTGGAAGAAATTACCCTGTCGCACAGTCTTGGTACACGGATGAGGGTTTTGGCGTAGTTGAAATAACTTTACGCATGAGTGAACTATTTTGTACCGATAGGTACTAATCATTGAATTCGTGATATACGACGCTATATTGGGCGTATTTACAACGAGTTCACAAAATAGTTGTTTGTAATTGCGGGTAGTTGTGTTTAGTGGCTTGCTGTATTGGTAAAAGTCCCTTAAAATGCGCGGCTCGAAAGCGTACCTTCAGGCTTTGTGGCTGTTGCATGACTGTTGGTTCGTCTATTTACGAACAAATTCGCATATTTAACGAACAGATTTGAGGTTGATAGCATGAAATCGGAAATTCATCCCGCTTACCACGAGATTTCAGTGAAATGTAGCTGCGGGAATACCTTTGAAACCCGTTCCACGATGGAAAAGAAAGAGCTGACGTTGGACGTATGTTCATCATGCCACCCTTTCTACACTGGCAAACAGAAAATTGTTGATACGGGCGGCCGTGTTGATAAGTTCCGTCAGAAGTATGGCACGAAATAAATCCCGATTTGCTCATGCGTATTGGCTGCCGGCTTGTAAGTTGGCCAGCTGATACGGTAACGCTGTTGGATCGTGTAGCAGTTCATGAAGCAACAAAAAGGGCGTCCCCATGGGACGCCCTTTTTGTTGCTTGTCTGTTTATGAGTTTACTGCTTTGTGCCGCGTTTGCCAGCAGTGCTATGGCGGCGGGCTTAGGCTGTGCTGGCGGGCCGGTAGATGAAACCGCGACGGTGGCACAGGTTATTGACGGCGATACGGTGCGATTGTCGGATGGACGCTCGGTTCGGTTAATCGGTATTAATACCCCAGAAATTGGACGCAAGGGCAAGCCTTCTGAGCCATTGGCACGAAAAGCGGGCGCCGCTCTCAAGCGATTTTTAGGCGCCAATGGTAAAAGCCGTCCTGAAATCGGACTGCAATACGGACAGGAAAAACACGACCGTTATGGACGACTGCTGGCGCACGTGTATTTACCGGATGGTAAAAGCGTAGAGGAATACATGCTGAAACAAGGCTGGGGCGCGCAGATTGTCGTGCCCCCCAATGTAGAGCATCTGGAATGTTATCGGGCGGCAGAGCGTATTGCCCGCCAGACCAATAAAGGCGTGTGGCGAGGTATTTATCAGCCCGTTCCCGTGGAACAACTGCCGAGGGATACGCGAGGTTTTCGAATAATAACGGGGCGCGTAACGCGAGTTGGGAAGAGTAAGCGTTCGCTCTGGATCAATTTCCCCCGTCGCCCCGGCGAAGCGCCGCGTGAAGGTTTTGCGGTGCGTATTTCGCACAAAGATATAAAATTATACGAAGGCTGGCCAACAAATTCCCAGAAACAAGCACTGTCGCGTTTTTTACCGAACAAAACGGTAACGGTGCGTGGCTGGATGTACACCTACAAAAAGCAGTTAGTGATGCGTGTACGTCACCCCGCCAGCCTCGAAGTAAAGCCATAATTGACTGAGTCAGCCTGTATTCATGTGGGTTCAACAGTGCAGACGGGCAAGTCGAAGGCCGCTATGATAAGCGGTGGATCTATTAACATTCCAAATTCAGTACCCGATTAACAATTATGAGTGATGACATGAAACAAAAAGCCCTGGATTACCACGCAGCGACAAAGGACGGCGGACGCCCCGGTAAGATCGCGATTCAAATTACCAAAGCCTGCGACACTCAACATGATTTATCGCTGGCCTATACGCCGGGTGTTGCCGAGCCAGTACGCGCCATTGCCGAGGACCCAGAGGCGGCCTACAAGTACACCGCCAAGGGTAATCTGGTGGGTGTTGTGACCGATGGCAGTGCGGTGCTGGGGCTGGGAAATACCGGTGCACTGGCAGCCAAGCCAGTGATGGAAGGCAAGGGCGTGTTATTTAAAAAGTTTGCCGATATCGATGTGTTTGATATCGAAGTGAATGCATCCAGCACCGCAGAATTTATTACCACCGTTGCCGCAATCGCCCCTACTTTCGGTGGCATCAATTTGGAAGATATCGCTGCTCCGCGTTGTTTCGAGATCGAGCAAACGCTCATCGACCAGCTGGATATTCCCGTGTTTCATGATGACCAGCACGGCACCGCTATTATTGTTGCGGCAGGCCTGCTTAATGCCTTGCAAATCCAGGGTAAAACCATTGGCGATGCCAAAATCGTTTGCCTGGGTGCAGGCTCTGCCGGTATTGCCTCTATGCGACTGTTGGTATCCCTTGGCGCACATCGCGACAACATCTTAATGTTAGATCGCAAGGGCGTGCTACATACGGACCGAAAAGGACTCAATCCGTATAAATGGGCCTTCGCCACTGAAGACACCAGTAAAAATACCTTGCTGGAAGCCATGGCTGGAGCCGATGTGTTCATCGGCGTCTCCGGTGCCAATCTGTTGAATGAAGAAGCACTACTGGCGATGGCGCCTAAACCCATCGTATTTGCGCTTTCCAATCCTGATCCGGAAATTTCACCTGAGTTGGCGCATAAAGTCCGTGATGACATGATTATGGCAACGGGCCGCAGTGATCACCCTAACCAGGTCAACAACGTGCTTGGCTTCCCCTTTATCTTCCGTGGGGCATTGGACGTGCGCGCGCGCCGCATCAATGAAGACATGATGATTGCAGCAGTACATGCATTGCAAAAATTAACCCACGAGCCAGTACCGATGGAAGTGTGTGAAGCCTACGGAGTAACTGAAATGTCCTTCGGGCCGGATTACATCATTCCAAAACCCTTCCACCCAAGACTGTTGGAATTTGTCGCATCAGCCGTTGCCAAGGCTGCCGTGGAAAGCGGTGTTGCGCAGTTACCGTACCCTGCGGATTATCCTGAAATTACCGATTAACGGACAAAAACGAATGCGACCCTTTTCTTTTAAGAAAGCGTCTTTATTGAATGTGCCTTTATTGAAAACAAGTGCATTTGCGTTAACCGTGCTTGTATCTTCCGCATTGATTGCGGGCGATGGACTGAAATATGAAGTGGCTAATTTCAGTCAGGGGGATCTGGTGGACTGGGAAGAAAAATCTTTCGAGGGCAATAGTCAGTATCAGTTTGTTAGCGTGCAAAAGGCGGGCATCAAAAGCGATAAGTTAAAAGGTGACAAACAAGTTTTACAGGCCAGTACCGATGGCCAGGCATCCGGCTTATTTAAAGAAGTCAGTATCGACTTAACAAAAACACCGTACATCAACTGGTCTTGGCAAGTGCAAAGCCTGTTTAAGGGTAACGACGAGCACAGTAAAAAAGGCGATGATTACCCCGCACGTATTTATGTCGTAGTATCGGGCGGCGTTTTTTTCTGGAATACCAAAGCGATTAATTACGTATGGTCCAGCAATCAGCCACAAGGCAGTGAATGGCCTAATGCCTTTACCGGCAATGCAAAAATGCTAGCGGTACGCTCAGGTGAAAAACAGCTTGGGCAATGGGTACAAGAACGCCGAAACGTACGCGAAGACTTAAAACGATTTTTCGGCGAGGACGTGAAAAAAATAGATGCCATCGCCGTAATGATCGATGGCGACAACACCGGACAGGCCGCAACGGCCTATTTTGGGGACATTTATTTTTCGGATTAATGGTTTTTTCATCATCATTCGTTCGTTCTCGGGTAAAAAATCACCGTGCGGTTATATAACTATAATAAGGAAATTTTAAGTATGAGGAGTATTGTTGTTTTTATGAGAAGTATCGCTGTTTTGATGATGCTAGTTTTAGCAAGTTCAGTACAAGGTGGTGAGCTTTGGAATGATATTAAAATAAGCACAAAAAAGGCATCGAGTGCAGTGCAAGAAAACTTATCGAAGAAAGAAGACCGGGATCTCCGAGAAGATAAAAATATAGCGCTTAACCTCAATATATCGCCGGCCAACTTTCCATTTCCACTCGCGTGGGGCGTGAATGCGAATTATATAATCAATGGAAACTGGATGATTGGGGTTGATTATTTGCGCAGCAATAAAGCCCTTGGCCTGTTTTCCGTTGAATTTGGAGAAATCCAGGAAAGAACTTACGCGATACAAGCGCGGCGATTTTTTGGTAATAGCTTTAATGTTAAATTTGGCATTGGTAAAAGATCGACAGAGATAAGGTTCGCCAGGGATTTATTTGACCTGGTTACCACTAATTATTCCGAAACCGCGTCTGAATTTGAATCAAAGTTCATCCGTTTTGGTTTTGGTAACCAGTGGCACTTTAAACGAAAATATACCGTCGCCGTCGATTGGTTTTCGCTGGATATTCCTTATGACGGAAAAGTAATCACAAGCGCCTCCAGGTTCGCAGACTCTCAAGAAGACAAAGATGATATCGAAGATGTTGAAAGCATATTGAAATATTATCCCAACGCCGCCGTGGTTAAATTCGAGGTTGGCGTGATTTTTTAAGGGATTAAGAGATGAGGACTAAGGACTGGGGTGGTTCTACATTCCTGTAATGTGTTTCTGCTATCGTGGTTTTATCGTTTGTTCTTACTACAGACCTTTCGAAAAGGTCTGCTATGTAATATCTGAATGATGGCAGGGTGGAATGGTTCCTTTGGTTGTGGGCGGATTTTTTCAAGTAAACCGAACGGTTAAATTACCAAGTTCTTCCCTTCACATCTCCCAAGAAGCTGTAGAAATTTTATTCCTACAGAGTTGATTAATGGGGCTGGGTGTAGGAACGGCTTCAGCCGCGAAGGCTGTATCAACCACTTGCTATCGAGGATGAAGCCTCCCCCTACAGGGTTGAGGGCTAAGGGGTAATGGTGGGGTTGAGGTCAGAATGTGTCGATATTTTTGCCTTTTATCGACATAAGTGCTCGACATGTCGATGCGGTCGACATAAACTTATGATGTGTCGAAATAAGGTGAAAAAATAAACATGACTTTTGACCCTCGGGCTCCCTATAACGAGTTGCCGCAAATTCCTCCGCGTTCTGATCTTGAGTCTCGTGAAGTGCTTAAGGCCTGTATTCCTGCACGAGCTGCTCTGGCCGAACTGCGGCAGGCTGCCGAGCTTTTGCCTAATCAAACGATTCTGATCAATAGCCTGCCAATGCTTGAGGCAAAAGACAGTTCTGAGATTGAGAATATTGTCACTACCACCGACAGGTTGTTTCAATATGCTCAGGCGGAAGCTCAGGCGGACATGCCCACCAAAGAGGCTCTACGATATCGTACAGCCTTGTATCAAGGCTACCTGGCGCTGGGACGGCGCCCATTGTGTACGGCCACTGCAACCACAATTTGTTCCACTATTAAGGGACGGGATATGGATATTCGGAAAGTACCGGGTACGACTATCGCTAATGCTGCAACGGGCGAGACTATCTACACCCCCCCGGATGGCGAGGGACGATTACGTGATTTGCTGGGTAATTGGGAGAAGTTTATTCACGATGAACAATCCAGTCTTGACCCGCTGGTGGTAATGGCGGTGGCGCATTATCAGTTTGAAGCTATCCATCCGTTTCTAGATGGGAATGGCCGAACTGGGCGTGTACTTAATATTCTCTACCTCATAGAAAAAGACCTGCTGACTTTACCTGTGCTCTATCTCAGTCGTTACATCGTGCAACATAAAATTGATTACTATCGATTGTTAACTGGAGTGACACGCGATGATGACTGGCAACCCTGGCTGCTGTTTATGTTGCAGGCCGTCGCCGAAACTGCGCAGTGGACCACTGCCAAGATTGCCGCTATTCGGGAATTGATTGCCACTACAAGTAGTCATATACGCGACCGCCTACCAAAAATTTATAGCCATGAGCTGACACAGCTTATTTTTGAGCAACCATATTGCCGTATTGCCAATTTGGTGGAAGCTGGCATTGCTAAACGCCAAACGGCGGCGGCCTACCTAAAGCAGCTAACTGAAATTGGCGTACTGCGTGAAATTACTGCGGGAAAAGAAAGGCTTTTTGTACACCTGAAGCTGATCCGATTGCTTACGGCGGATAAACCAACGGTCACCCCCTACGACACTCTGCCATAAGGCTGCTTTCGAGCACTTGCTTGTAAATACCATCTCTCAACACCAATCTCAAACCTGTATTATAGTCCGGGGTTGGTATTCGCTTTGATGCTTAATAACACCAAAATAAATTTGTATTAATTTCTTCATGGCAGCAGCTAGAGCCTGCATTTTTACTTTTCCAGCTTTCAACAGCCGTTCTTTATTTTCCTGTGGTTTAATTAAAGATACGCTTTACGTATAGTCAAGTTTGGAGTACGGTGGACGCTGGTTCAATCAATCATAAGGAATATGATGTATGTCTACTAATGATATCGACTGGCAGTTTCATTTCAGAGTTTTTCATTCAGGTGGCGTAATCATTAGAGCGCACCATGCCGGATGTGCAATGACTAAGTGGCACGATGGACGCCCTTGCTGCTGGAAGCCGGGTGAAGTTGCTTATGGACCCGCTGGACAAGCGACTAATGACGTATACTGCCCAGCTAACTTTGTGGTTAGCTTTGGAGATTGGTGGCCTTTAATCAAGGATGGTTTACGTCTAATCAAAGACATCACGATGATGTGCATTCCCCCTTATCCGCCAAGCCCAAAAGAGATTAAAAATTATATGGCCGATGTCTTTGGTCTCACCGTAGATGTCATTCAGGAGATATTAGAGGAGGATGGCATGACTGATGATGAGCTCCAAGCGTTATTTACACAGGTCGATGACTCTTTTAATCAAACATGCTCAAACAATAATATGAACCCCGATCGTGTTAAAGACATTGCTGAGCAAATGAATCTAGGCACCGAATGGGCGCTATTGGCAGGAAATGATTATTGGGACAATATACATGGCAGCGGTGATGGTGACAGCCCTATTGTAGGTGATCATGGCTGGAGTATGTTCCGCGGCCCGGATGGTGACAGAAGAATAGCCAAGGCATGCTTCCTTCATAAGGGTCATTTCATCTTTCCCGTTGGTTGGAAAGATGATATCGACAATTATTTTTGGGGTGAAAACACTGGCAAGGATAGTAACTGGGAAGTCTGAAGTTTACTCAACTGTCTATCTGGCGGCACTAAACAACCGACCGACTAAAGTCGGTCGGTTTTATCGCCGGGCGTAGCGGACTCAGCGTCCACCAAAAGCGACGCCTGGCTCTTTCAAGAGCGCGTTTACTATACTGAAACAACTCAGTAGTAGTTCGTTTTACGGATAGTCGGCGCTCGCAAAAACTGCAATTAGCGTGCTGCGGGAAAAGAAAAGCTTTTTGTACACCCGAAACTGATCCAGTTGCTAAGGACTGGAAATTAAATAACGTGTTCATATGGCGCTCAGATTTAGTCTGTATTGGTGCGTTCTGACTGAATAAAAACGCAGGAATAGCCGTTTTGAACTTTTATGATGAAAGAATGCGCCAAGACGCGCTGAAGATGAGAGGCAAGATGCATAAGTTATTTAATTTCCATTCCTTACGGCGGATCAGTCAATGGCCACCCCCTACGACACTCTGCCATAAAGCTGTTTTCGAGCACCTGCTTGTAGGTGCAGCATTAGCCGCGACCAGTTGTTGCTCGAAGTCTGATCGAGGCTGAAGCCTCTCCTACGTCTGGATTAATGCAATTTTACGTTATTGATTTGAAAATGCGTAATTAAAAAGCGTGGTTTGTTATACGCATATGATTCAGCAATACGGATAGTTTCGGTGGCAACACCAAAGCAAAAAGTTGCTGTTTGATGTTGTTGTGAAAATTTCCAGATTTAGTCTTTATTCACCCAGCGACAAAAACGGTTTGGTGGAAAAATAGAGAATGGCAAACACTATGCTGATGTAAGCGATAATTTTTAGTGGTTCTTCCTGAAGCATGTCCCAGAACGTGCGATGTTTTCCTTCATTTTTTAGCTGCTTATAAATCGCGCGTTGTTGCTGGGTGCGCTCGGTTTGATATTCTGCGATGAGTGCTTTGGCGTCTTGTAACTGGCTGTTGTCGCGCAGCCAGATGGCGGGCATGGAGACACCCCAGTTTCCACCGAATGTTTCGTAAAACTCAATTTGATGGTCGGTGAGTAATTCCCGGACGTCGTCTGCTTCGTCATCCGGTACATTGCGAAGCGGGAAAAGCCGTACTGCCATTTTTGAACCTATTTTTTATCCAGCAGACCTTTGAGGTCTGCAAAAGGATTATGGGTTGCGCCCGACGTTATTTTTTCTGCTGAGCCCGTGCTGCTTTGGCCGTGGGCTTCGAGTTGGCGTTGGTGTTCGTTGTCGTGACAATAAAGGCACAACAGTTCCCAATTGCTGCCGTCGGCGGGATTGTCATCGTGGTTATGATTGCGATGGTGAACGGTAAGCTCAGGCAGGTTGGCACGGGTGAACTCCCTTTCACAGCGGCCACATATCCACGGGTAAAGTTTTAGTGCCTGTTCGCGATAGGTTTTTGCGCGTTCGTCCTGATGACGGCGGGCATCGCTGACAATTTTGTCTAGCGCGGCATCATTGGCATTTTTGTTGGGCATAAGTAGCTTTACCTGTAGCTATGAACGACAGAGTTTAAGAACGACAGAATTAATTATTCGCGGCAATGCGTTGAATGTAATCTTTCATGTTGACCTTGAGCATTTCACGAAAGTCATCACACAGCATATCAATCATTTTTTCATGATCGCCAGACAGGTCTTTGGTGCTGAGTGAGGCTTCAAAGGTATTGTAACGCGCGGCGGCATAACGCAGTGCGGTTCCCGCATCGGCGGTGCCTTCTTTTTGGGCAAGCTCGTTGGCCAAATTGATGTATCGGTCGGCGAGGTCAAAAAAGGGTGTTTTCTGTTTTTCTTCAGACATAATATTTCCGTTGTAAATTAAAAGGGTATTTAAAATGTTTAAGTAGGGGGTTTACTGCTGATTTATTAGTCAATGTCATGCTTTTATCCGGCATAGTTTCTTTTGCTCCCTTTCCCCCAGAGGGGAGTGCCCTCTGGGGCATAAAAGGGGACAATCGGCCGTATGGCCGACCAATCCGGTTTTTAGTCGTAATCTGAAGCCTCTGGCTTTAGCGGGTGGAGTATTCACATAAAAATAACGATTAAAAAGGGTGAATCCATTATTGCTAGCCTACGCTAGTCGGTGTTTTCTGCCAACTCCAGGGCTTCTGCGGCGGTTAGCCAGTCTGTTTCTGCTTGCTGGTGTTGTTGTTTTAGGGTTGTTTGTTGGGACAGTATTTTTTTCAGCTGATCTTTGTTTTCTGCGCTGTAAATAGTGCTGTCGGCCAGTTGTTGTTCAAGTTGTTGCAGTTCTTGTTGCAGGCTGTTGAGCAATTTTTCACATTTGTTGAGCTGGTTACGCAAGGGTTTGAGCTGTTGGCGACGCTCGGCGTCTTGCTGGCGCTGCTGACGTTTGTCGAGGCCGGGTTTTGATTCTTTATCAGGCGTTGTGCTTTCGGTGTTACTGGCGTTGCGCCGGTGCTGGCTCAGCCATTGCGCGTAGTCATCGAGGTCTCCGTCGTAAGTCTGGGCACTGCCTTCGGCGACGAGCATGAACTGGTCACACACGGTGCGTAGCAGGTGGCGGTCATGTGAGACTACTAATAACGCACCTTCAAACCCTTGCAGGGCCAGCGTTAAGGCGTGGCGCATTTCCAGGTCAAGGTGGTTGGTGGGTTCATCGAGCAATAATAAATTAGGGCGCTGGTAAATGAGCAGGGCGAGTACCAGCCGTGCTTTTTCGCCACCGGAAAAGGGGCCGACGGGGTCAAGTGCCTGTTCACCGTTAAAACCAAAGCCGCCGAGATAACTGCGTAGTTCTTGTTCGGTGGCCTGTTTGTTTAACCGCTGTAAGTGTACGAGCGGGGTGTCGTCGGCATGGAGTTGTTCCAGTTGGTGTTGCGCAAAATAGCCAATGCGCAAGGCTTGTGCCGGTGCGAGACTGCCGGTGAGCAGTTCCAGTTCACCGGTTAATGCTTTGATGAGGGTAGATTTGCCTGCGCCGTTGGGCCCCAGAAGCCCGATGCGGTCTCCCGGTAATAAGTTGATGTTGATGTTGCTCAACAGAGTGTTGCTGCCATAGCCCAGGTTGGCGTCTGTGAGTTTTAGTAATGGGTTGGGCACTTGTTTGGGCGGCAAAAAAGTGAACTCAAAAGGGGAGTCAACATGGGCCGGGGCGATCTCTTCGAGTCGGGCGAGGGCTTTCAAGCGGCTCTGGGCCTGCTTGGCTTTGGTGGCCTGGGCGCGAAAACGGTCGATGTAGCTGTGCAGGTGCGAAATAGTCCGTTGTTGTTTGAGATGGGCAGACTGTTGTTGTTCGAGGCGGCTGGCATGTTGTTTTTCATAGGCGCTGTAGTTGCCGGTATAGGCGTGTACCGATTGCTCAGAAAGCAGGGCGATATGGTCGACGCAGATGTCGAGAAAGTCGCGGTCATGAGAAATTAGCAACACGGTGCCAGAATAATTTTGCAGCCAGGTTTGCAGCCAGAGTACGGCGTCCAGATCCAGATGGTTGGTGGGTTCATCAAGCAACAGAATGTCGGAGCGGCACATCAACGCTTGCGCCAGGTTAAGACGCATACGCCAGCCGCCGGAAAAGCGGGTAACAGGTGAGTTCAATTGCGCTTCACTAAAGCCGAGGCCGTTCATGAGACGCGCGGCACGAGTAGGCGCGGTGTAACCGTCGATGGTTTCTAATTGGCCGAAGAGCGTGGCTTGCTGTTTGCCATCGTCCGTATCGTCATTCGTGCTGTTACAGGCGGCAAGTTGTTGTTCCAGTTCGCGTAGCTCAGTGTCACCGTCGATAACGTAATCAATGGCGCTGCGGTCGACGGCCGGGGTTTCCTGGGCGACGTGGGACATGGCGAGTGTCGCGGCCAGTTGTACTTCTCCCGTATCTGCGTGTAGGCCGGCCGGGTCGCGTATGCCTAGTACCAATGCGAGTAAACTGGATTTGCCACTGCCGTTACGTCCGACGATGCCCCAGCGTTCGCCAGTTTGTATGGTGAGGTTGATGTCGTGTAACAGGACGCGGGTACCGCGGCGTAAGGTGACTGATTGGAAACGTAGCATGGTGAATGTGTGCTTTTACTTTGTGTTAAATTGCTTTGGTTGAGTCGAGGAGAGCCGGCTTAGTTTGATTTTTTCACAAACTGGGTGAGGATCACAATGTGCTGGCCCTCGACACGCCCTTCAATATGCTCGGCATTGTCCGGCACCAGAGAAATGCCGCGTACTGCTGTGCCACGTTTGGCGGTAAAGCCTGCGCCCTTCACGTTTAAATCCTTGATGAGGGTGACGGTATCACCTGCGGTGAGCACTGCGCCGTTGCTGTCGAGGTGTATGACGGCGTCTTCGTCTTCGGTCTGACCTTCACCGGTGCTCTGCGCCCATGTCAGGGTGTCGTCTTCTAAATAGAGCATATCAAGTAAATCCTGCGGCCAGCCTTCTGTCCGAAGTCGGGTGAGCATGCGCCAGGCCATGACCTGTACCGCCGGGGTTTGGCTCCACATGCTGTCGTTCAGGCAGCGCCAGTGGTTGGCATCGACTTTTTCCGGTGTTTTAATTTGCTCGTGGCAGGTGCCACAGACCAGTATGCACCCTTCGGGTTTGTCATTATCGTGCGGAGGAACACCGTAAACGTTTAATTCGTTTGTAGCGCCACACATTTCGCATTTGGACTCACTGCGTTCAAGTAAAATGCTTTCTGTGCTCATGGTGTACGGTACCTCTGGGCTTGCTGGTGATTTAATGCGGCGAATTATACCGGAAATTGGGGTGTGAGGAGAATGGCATGAAATTAAGCCGAATACTGCCATCTTCCCGGCGAATACCCTCTGGGGCACTTGTGACCTTTGGTTACTTGTGCCCCAGAGGGTATTCGCCGGAATGACGGATGGAGTGGAGTTTTGACTTAACTTCGTGCCATTGGGGTGTGAGGATGTTTTTAGGAGGGCGTTGTTCACGTAGAGGTCGCAGAGACGCAAAGGGCGCGGAGAAAGCGGTAAAGAAACGCCATTATTTTCCCGGTTACTCCAAGGTAACACTCAACCGTTATGCCGGGCTTGACCCGGTATCCAGAGGGGCTCAACCTAAATTAATCAGTTGGATCTACTGCGGCCGTCTAATGCACTGAATCTAAAATATTTTTCCAGTTTTTAAGATTCACCCGTAGAATGACTACGAGATCGCCTTAAAAACTGGAAAAACAGTTTATCTTCAGCACCTTAGACACCCTCGCTACGATCCAACTGATTAATTTAGGTTCAACGGAAAAATGAGTTTGATGATTTATTGAGCATGTTTGATCGAGTCACGTCTGGGTTGTACTTCTGAGACACGTACAAAAGCAATTTTGTGCAACGTTAGTGTAAAAGCAGGGTACGCGGAAGACGGATTATCAATAGCCGTCATAATTTCTTAAATCGCGGTGTGAAAACAGGTAAGCTGTTGTTGGATTGGGTTGGGCTGGGTTGGTTAATGGCTGTCGCAGGTAAAGTGAAATATGAAGAACAGTTTTCGAAAATTATTTTCTCCGGTGTTGAATATCTTTGAGAGCGGTGATGACCCTTATGCGTATAAACCGCTGAACCGGAAAATATTGCTGGTGATCGGTGTGCTTTTTTCAGGGTTGGCTTCGGTGGTGGCTTATTTATCGCTGGATGCTGGTGAAGTGGGTTTTTTGATACCTGTGCTGGTGTTTTCAGGTATTGCGTTCGTTACGCTGGTGGTCGGCTTATTGGGCAATGAGCGCGCGGTGTCTAAAATTTGGGGTAATCGTTAGAAAGGTTTTTTTGGGTTGAGAGGTCAGGAAATTTTTATGCGTACGACGTTCATGATGTCGAATTCAATGCCCGCGACTACGTCCGAACTGGGGTAATAGGTAAGGTTAATGCGCTGACCTTTTAGGTTTTTATAGCGTTTGGTTCTTTTGTATTTAAAGGGCACGTTACAACCGTCGATCATGAGGGTATTCATGATCCAGTCGCCATCGGTTCTTTGCATGTGCGACAAGACTTTCATCGTGTCTGAATGGGTGAGTTCCTGATGCTTTTTTAACAGTTTTTCAGGCGTTGTGACCATGTGTTTGTCTTACCTTTTATTCATTTCTGTCTTGGAAGAATGAATATTTTTTAAGCGTTGGTTTTGCGAGTAAAGACCCAGCTGTTTCCCTTCGATAGTTTTTTGTTGAATTTGTAATTATCGTCGTCGAACTCTTTGATGTCTTCTGGATTGGAGAGCTGGTTTTTGATGATGTAGCGGCTCAACATCCCGCGTGCCTTTTTGGCAAAAAAACTAATCATCTTGTATTCGCCATTTTTGAATTCTTTGAAGGCGGGGGTAATGATCTCGGCATTTAAGGTTTTTGGTTTTACTGACTTGAAATATTCATTGGATGCCAGGTTAATCAGGCGATCTGATTTAAGCTTTTTGAGCTGTGTGTTCAAACCTTCGGTTATGGTGGTCCCCCAGAATTCGTACAGATTTTTGCCGTGCTCGGTATTCAGCCGGGTGCCCATTTCCAGGCGGTAGGCTTGCATTAAATCCAGTGGCCGGAGCAGGCCGTACAAACCAGACAGTACGCGCAGGTGTTTTTGTGCGAATTTGAAATCAGCAGCAGTAAACGTTTCAGCATCCAGACCGGTGTAAACATCGCCTTTAAACGCCAGTACGGATTGCTTGGCATTTTGGGGGGTGAATTTTTTGTCCCATGCCTCGTAGCGATCAAAATTAAGGTCGGCAATTTTGGTGCTGACTTTCATTAATTCGCTGATGTCGAGCGACGATAAGTCGCGCAGGCGATGGACCAGTTCCTCGGCGCTTTCCAGGTAGTCTGGCAGCGTCGATATCTTGGTTTTTGGCGGTGTTTCGTAGTCCAGCGTTTTGGCGGGAGATATAACAATTAACATGGCAATGACAACTTAAGTCGGTGAAGGTGTCGTATTGTACCAAAAAGTCAAAGAATGCTCCCTCTCCCATTTAGGGAGAGGTTTGGATCTCTGTATTTACTAATGAACCCGTAGTATTAATCAAAATTTCTATCACTGACTCGATGGCAGCCTCTGCCTCCGCCGCTGCAATCTTTGTTTTGTGCCACGGAGCCATTTTTCCCGCCGATGTGGTCGCCTTCCCGTTCAAAATCATTTTTGTGGCACGCTGCGCAGAAGGGGGCGTACTGGCTAAAGGGGTAAGCAAACGGCGTGGTGACGACATTACCGTGGCATGCGCCGCAGGCCAGTTTCTTTCTGTGGTCGCCTGGGTAATTTCCGCTGGGGTCATGGTTGAAGCTAGTGGGTGCCCAGGCGTTGGTGGTATGGCAATCGTCACATTGCAGGTTTGTTGAAATGTGGCCGCGAGTGGGCTTGGGCGTTGCGCCGCCACCGGTATTGTTATGGCAGCTATCACAGCGGCCTGTACTGCTGGAATCGTGTGTCCAGGTGCCGCCTGCGAAGGTTGCGGTGGTGTGGCAGGAGCGACAATCCAAGCTGGTGGGAATGTGAGGTGGGTTGGTTTTTGCATCCGTACCGGTGGCGGTTACGCCGTGGCAAGAATCACAGCGTGTATTGTTGGAGATGGCGCTGTGGTCAAAGGTAGCGGGTACGAAGCCTGTGGGAGTATGGCAGAGACCACAGTCTGCGGTGGTTTGCACATGGTTGTTGCCTTTGCCTTGCGCGAGTGTGCCATCGTGACAGGATTGGCAGTTGTCGACGATGCCGGTGTGATCAAATGTGGCGGGGATAAAGCCGGTGGTTTGATGGCACACGTTGCAATCGTCGTTGGTGGGGACATGTGAGCCGTCTTTGCCGATGGTGGTATTCCCGTCGTGGCAAGTGGCGCAGTTGTTCAAAATGCCGGTGTGATCAAACTTTGCTCCGGCAAAAACGGTGGTGTTATGGCATACCGAACAGTCTTCTGTGGTGGGGATGTGGCTGATGTTTTTGACCGTAGCAATGGCGATAGAGCCGTCGTGACAGGCAGTGCAATTATCGACAATGCCAACATGGTCAAATACCGCCGTGGCAAAAGTACCAACGACGTGGCAGACGCTGCAATCCTGTGTAGTGGGGACATGACCGGCATTTTTCTTGGTGATGGCGCCTGTACCGTTGTCGCCATGACAATCAGAGCAGCTATCAACGATGCCCGTATGGTCAAACACGCCATCAGTGAAGTTGGCTCCGATGCCGTGGCACAGTCCGCAATCTTCTGTTGTGACGAGGTGATCAGGCGTTATGCCGAGCGCGCCAGCGGGGTCAACAAAATTACCGTCATGGCAGGAGGTGCAATTACCGGTAATGCCGGTGTGATCAAATATATTGGGGCTGAAGGCAGTATTGGTATGACACACACGGCAGTCCTGGCTCGTGGGTATGTGGTTGGTTGACTTGAGAGCCGTCGGTGTATCGGCAAAGAAGCGAAGGGTGTGGCAGCCTTCACAACCACTGGAAAGCCCAGGGTGAACGTCGTCCATAAAGATGGACATGGCAAAGCCGCCGGTGGTGGTGTCGGTATGGCATTGGCTGCATTCTTTTTGTGCCGGGATGTGGTCTGCGGTTTTGTCGATAGCAATGATGCCGTCATGGCACGACGCACAAATAGTGTCTGTGTCTTGATGGTCAAAGCTCGCGCCTTTGAAATCGGTGAATTGACTGCTGTTGTGGCAGTCGGAACAGTCGCGGATTGTCGGCAGATGGTTGGTGTTCTTGCCGGTGCTGATATCGCCGTTGTGGCATACGGAGCAATTACGGGTATCTACCCCAGCGTGGTCAAACGTCGCATCGGTGAAGGTGTCTGTGTTGAGGTGGCAGAGGCGACAATCTTCTGTGGTGGGTAAGTGGTTTTCTGTCAGACCGAGGGTGAAGGTGCCGTCATGGCAGCTTGTGCAGCTAACGGGGTCGACGATTTCCGAGTTATGAGTAAAGAACCCGGTCGTGAAGGTGCCAACGGTGTGGCAAACACTGCAATCGGCACTCGTCGGTATGTGAGTGATGGATTTACCCAGCCCTGAACCATTTCCGGCATCACCGTGGCATTTGTTGCAATTATTGACGATGCCGGTGTGGTCGAAAATACCGTCTGCAAAATTCCCGCCGCCGACGCCATGGCATACGCCGCAGTCGGCAGTTGTTGGGGGATGGTTGACCGCTGCCGCCTTGCCACGGGCGCTAATGCTGTTGCTGTCGGTATGGCAGTCTTCACAGGGCTGTACGCTGGCATCAACCACTCGGTGATTGAATACGCCGTCGAGACTAAAGATGCTGGTGCTGTGGCAAATGCCACAATCGACGGACATTTCAGGGTGGCCGATGGTTTGGCCGGTTGCGGTTGTACCATCGTGGCAGCTTGCGCAATTTTCCGTGATGGTGCTGTGGTCGACAAAGGCGTCTTTGAAGTTGCTGGTGTTATGGCAGGCACTACATTCCGCATCGGTGACAAAGTGGCCTTCGTTTTTACCAATAGCGGTGATGCCGTTATGACAGGTATCACAGCCGCGTGTAATACCGGTGTGATCAAAGTTGCCATCGATATTTAAGGTTAGAAATCCGGAGGTGGTGTGGCAGTCGTCACATTCGGCCGATGTCTCTATATGGAATTCAGATTTACCAATGGCGGTTTCGCCATCGTGACAACTGCTGCAAACACCAAATACCGCAAGATGATCGACAAATTGAATCTGCTCAAACCCAAACGTGGTATGACAGGCCTCACAGGCATTGCTGGTAGCGATATGATCGCCTGATTTCGGGGGAATAGGATCAATGGGCCCATCACCTTGGGCAAACCGGCCATCGTGGCAATCAGCGCATCGGGCAGGAAAACTGGTGTGTACCCGTGTACCTGTGGAATGTCCGTTAACGGTGACTTCGATGAAAGCAATGGCGCGTTGACTGACCAGACCGCCGGCACTGACGATGAGTTGTACCGTGTAAGTGCCGGCGACATCAGGAATAAAGACTGGGTTGGCGGTGGTCTCATTGGACAACTCAACCAAGCTGGTTTCGGGTATGGCAAGGAAAGACCAGTCAAAAATTAACGGCGCTGATAATGAAGTGCTGGATGCGCTGCCATCCAGGGTGACACTTTCCGTTACGCGAACGGCAATGATTTTCCCGGCATCAGCGAATATTGCGCTATTGGAAACTCGCGGTTCATTTGGCGATGGTATTTCGATGGAGGGATTGTTGCCGCCATTGCCAGTGTTACTATCAGATCCTGCGCCGCACCCGGTTAAAATGAAAGCCAGTGAGAATAAAAACACATAGTTGAGTAGTGATAAGTACGGTCTCGAGGCTTGCATTTTTCTCTTCCCTGGTCTTATGTCACCCTATGTGCGTATACATAACCATACGGAAAAAATGACAGATAATAATATGTAGTTGTTAGCTGAATTATTTTTTTGATGAATCATTATCAGGCGGTGTCAAGGCCGTTTTATGTGTCGGTTGCATTCAGCTCAACGTTAAGGACGCTCTATGGTAACTTTAAGTTTCGCATTATTGGAAGTAATATTTTTGTATTAGCGGGATTATCCCTGGTGCTTACTGCTAGTAATGTGGAGTGTTTATGGGGGATGCCGCTAGTGCTGATACGGGATGTATCGCTGTGGTGTCAGGTGATTACCAGTAAAGGATCTTTTGCGTTTGGCGCTGATGTGAACCGAATTTGGCGATTTATTCAGCGTACCGCATATTTTTTAGAGGCTCGCTTATCTCTGACCTAGAGAAAATCAGTTTCTTTTTATAATAAACATCATTTGTATGAACGCCGCTCTTTGTTAGCGCCTCAATGAGACAATAGCTCATCGCGGTCGAAATTTTAGGGTGTTATTTCGTCTTCTTCGATGATTTCTGTTTCTGCTTTTCCGGACGCTATCCATTCGATAATGCAGGGCTGGTTTACTACGCTATTGACGTAAGATTTTTCCTCACCAGTGAGAGGGATGTTATAACCAATAAAGCGCAGTGCGATAGGCGCAAACATGGCGTCGGCGATGGAGTATTGTCCAAATAGCCATTCTCCGTCTTTTCCGAATTGAGATCGACATTGCACCCAAAGTGATTTTATTCTGTCAATTTCCCGTTCGGCGTCGGAAGAAAGTACCCGGTCATGAAATTCCTTGCGGCAGTTCATGGGGAGTTCATTTCTCATGTTAGAAAAACTGGAGTGCATTTCACAACTTATGGATCTCGCGAAAGCACGGGCTTCAGGGTCAAGGGGCCAGCCCGTGGAATTCAGGTGTTTTTCTGAGAGGTGTTCGAGAATGGCCAAAGAATCCCACACGACAACATTACCGTCTTTTAATACCGGGACTTTGCTGTCGGAGCCGTATTGTGAAAGCGCTTCATCGGTGGTTTCAGTAAATAATGCAACTCTTTTTTCAGTGAATTCAATATTGTTTTGTCGCATGAATACCCAGGGTCTAAGAGACCACGATGAGTAGTTTTTATTGCCTATTATCAGTGTCAGGTTATCCATGCGTTACTTCTTGCTTTCTAGTGATTTATTAGTAACACCACAATTAACTATATTCATACTGAAGGGGCACCCCTACAATATCTCGTTTGTACGTTCCGCGTGGGAATGCATACGGTTGTGAAAATAATGTATTGCAATGGAATGCTTCGGGAATGCTTTACGGTTTACTGTCAGTATTTTTAGTGGTCAATTTCGTAAGAAGACCCTTTATATCATTTCTGACACGTTCCGGTATAGCGCTGACATTCCCATTCACAGGCCATCCATTTTGCTGAGCAAGCACTTTTAAGGCCGTTGTACGGTTTTTATTCAGTGGGTGAGTGGTCAGAAATTCAGGTGTTGAATAGCTGCCTTCCTCGTGGCCTTGATGTAATACATCAAACAATTGCGAGGCTCCATTGATATGGCCGTAGTGTTTGGCCAATGCCGCAACGGCAAGGCTGTCTGCCGCACTTTCCTGGTCTCTGCTAAAATTGAGTGTGGTGAGCAAACTGGTGTCACCGACCAACTTAGCGACGATATCATTACCGGCAACACCCGCTACTGTAGCGATGGCAACACCAACGACAACACCCCGGCCAAGGGCGCGCAGGGGATGACGCAATTTAATATGGGCTATTTCATGTGCCATGACCATTGCGAGGGTATTTTCATCGGGAATAATGTCTAGCAGCCCGGTAAAAAACACGATATTGCCACCCAGTGTGGCAAAGGCGTTTACGGTCTCACTGTTAACGATAGATATGCTAATAACCATACCTTCCGGCAGGTTCATTTGTTGGCTTAAATCATCGGCCAGAGCTTGCAGGTAGTCGGGTGTTATACCGGTGCTGACGGCAGGGGTGTCAATGTCAACTGTGCGGACCAACGATAGTTCGGTTTCAAAGGGGATGTACTGGATAAGTTTGTCGGCGGCGACACTTAAACTTAATACGATAATAACAATGACCAATAAAACGCCACCACTTAACAGCATAAACTCTTTCAGTGGGTGTGTTTTAGTAATGTTGATATCTTCCCGTGGTAATGGATTTGAAACGTCCAGTGTTAGCTTCCCCCAAGTGTTTGCTTGGTCGCCTGGAAGGCGGTGCCATAGGCAAGTGCTTCTACGGAACCAATTTGATTACGACGTCCCTTGTATATAGAGCAGATTTCATACTTTACGTTGAGTATGACTTTGGCGCCGGAAGCATGAGCTTCTTCTTTCATGCGCAGTATCGCTTCTCGACGCGCTCTGTCGAGTAAGGTTTCATAAGGTGTGATGCGGCCGCCAACGAGATTTTTCAGTCCCGCGACGAATCGCTTAAAATAATCGACAGAGATGACAACACTACCGTTAACAATAAATGTGTCATGATGGTTGGTGTAATCTCGGGGAATAATTTTGGTCTGAATAATGAGAATGTCTTTCAATTCTTGTTCGCGTTCGCGAATTGACTGGTAATGGCGACGTTCAAAATACTGGCCAAAGCCATATCCAAGTGCGAGTAAGACTAAAAATACAATGAAATCAAACATGACACTTACTCCATGATGACCGCGCTACCGTAGGCGAACAGTTCGGCGGCGCCTGACGTAATTGAGGACGTGGAGAAGCGAACATTGAGTATCGCATTGGCGCCGATGGAACTTGCCTGTTCCGTCATTCTGGATACGGCTTCTTCGCGGGCATCTTGCAATAGCTCAGTATACCCTTTGAGCTCACCGCCAAAGATATTCTTCAGGCCCGCCATAAAATCTCGCCCCACATGCTTTGAACGAACCGTGCTGCCCTGCACAAGCCCTAAATGTTTGGTGACGCGTTTTCCGGGAATCAATTCAAGGTTAGATATTATCATTGCTACATCCTCGTTAAATCTATGCTTATTACCATTTATTAACCGATGGTGAACAATACCAGAACTTACAAAAAAGGCGTGCAGGGAAATCCCTATACGCCTTCAGTTATATTGCTTGGTATGGAGATGGTTATTGGTGGTACTGGGCACTCAATTCATGCACGGCATTAATGAATGCGCCGACATTTTCCGGGTCGATTTTAGGGTGAATGCCGTGGCCCAGATTGAAAATGTGGCCATTGCCCTTGCCGTAGCTAGCCAGTACCTTAGCAACCTCTTCGCGGATGCGTTCAGGGTTAGAGTAGAGAATGCAGGGGTCCATGTTGCCTTGCAGGGCGATTTGTTGCCGGCCGTTTTTAGAAACCATAGTCCGGGCATCGTCAAGGTCAATGGTCCAGTCAACGCCGAGGCAATCAGCCCCGGTCGCGGCCATTTTATCCAACCACCGCCCGCCACCCTTGGTGAAGAGAATCACCGGGACTTTGCGGCCATCCGCATTGCGGGTCAGACCATCGACGATTTGCTGCATGTAGTTCAACGAGAACTCTTGATAGTCACGGGGGGTGAGTACGCCGCCCCAGGTATCAAAAATTTGCACGCACTGTGCGCCAGCGGCAATTTGTCCATTGAGATACAAAATGACGGATTTTGCGAGTTTGTCCAGCAACAGGTGAAGTGTTTTAGGCTGATCGAAGAGCATACCTTTGATATAGCCGTATTCTTTGGTGCCACCGCCTTCTACCATGTAGGTGGCCAGTGTCCACGGGCTGCCTGAAAAACCAATCAACGGTACGCGGCCATCCAGTTCTTTGCGGATGGTGCGTACGGCGTTCATTACATACTGTAACTCACCTTCGGGATCAGGGATCGGCAGGGCTTTTACGTCTGCGGCAGAGCGCACAGGACGGTCAAACTGTGGGCCGTGGCCGGTATTGAAGGTCAGGCCCAAGCCCATGGCATCTGGAATAGTGAGAATGTCGGAGAATAAAATTGCCGCATCCAGAGGGTAGCGCTCCAAAGGCTGGAGGGTGACTTCACAAGCCAGTTCGGCATTGCGGCACAGATCCATGAAACTGCCCGCTTTTTTGCGGGTAGCACGGTACTCCGGTAAATAGCGTCCGGCCTGGCGCATCATCCACACAGGAGTGACGTCTACGGGTTCGCGGTTTAGTGCGCGTAAGAATCGATCATTTTTTAGTTTTGTCATATTTTTGTGTTGTAAACGCAAAGGCCGCAAAGACGCAAAGGTCGCAAAGAATATACATCATAAAACATGCCTTAAAGAAAACTTAGTTTCTTAGTGTAGGGTGGGCACCGCCCACCATTAATGCCGGGAATAAGGCACAATTGGTGGGCGGTGCCCACCCTACAACAACAGAATCGGTTATTAAATGGCAACATTTAACCTCAAACTGAGTTTTGTTAGGTTTTGTTACGTTCTGTTAACAGGGATGTAATAAAATCTTTGCGTTCTCTGCGCCTTTGCGTCCTTTGCGTTATCTCCTCGTAAATTTAAATATCTAAATAATCCAAAATACCTTCAGCAGCTTCTCGTCCTTCAAATACAGCGGTGACCACTAGGTCGGACCCGCGCACCATGTCGCCACCGGCAAATACTTTGGCATTGCCTGTCTGAAATTGAAACTCATTTTCGGCGGGAGCCAGGACTCTGCCACGGTCATCGGTGTTAATGGTGAATTCGCTGAACCAGTCTGCCGGGCTGGGGCGGAAACCAAAGGCCACTATAACGGCGTCGGTCGGTATGATTTCTTCTGAGCCTTCGACGATTTCCGGACGACGGCGTCCGTGTTCATCGGGCTCGCCCAATTGGGTGGTGACCAGTTTAATGCCTTCGACTTTGCCGTTGCCGACGATTTCGATGGGTTGGCGATTCCATAAAAATTCGACGTTTTCTTCTTTGGCATTGGTGACTTCGCGTTTGGAACCGGGCATGTTGGCTTCGTCGCGACGATAAGCACATTGTACGCTTTTTGCGCCCTGGCGAATGGCGGTGCGATTACAGTCCATGGCGGTATCGCCACCGCCGAGTACCACGACGCGCTTGTCTTTCAGATCGATAAATTCATCGGCTGACTTTGCCCAGTTTTTGCGGTGGTTAATGTTGGCAATGAGGTAATCCAGCGCAGGGCTCACTCCGGGAAGGTCTTCACCGGGAATGCCAGCCTGCATGTAGGTGTAGGTGCCCATGCCGAGAAACACAGCATCGTATTCGTCGAGAATGGTCTGAAAGGCGATATCCGCGCCGATTTCGGTGTTGAGTCTGAATTCCACGCCCATCTCTTCGAGAATAGCGCGACGATTTTGCACAACCTCTTTTTCCAGTTTGAATTCGGGGATACCAAAGGTCAACAGGCCGCCGATTTCCGGGTGACGATCAAATACCACGGGCGCTACGCCATTACGCACTAAAATGTCGGCACAGCCCAGTCCGGCAGGCCCAGCACCGATGATGGCAACACGCTTGTCTGTGGCGACGACCTTGGACATGTCAGGTCGCCAGCCTTCGGCGAAAGCGGTGTCGCTGATGTACTTTTCGATAGAGCCGATGGTCACGGCACCGAAGTCATCATTTAAGGTGCAGGCACCTTCGCAAAGCCGGTCTTGCGGACAGATGCGCCCGCAAATTTCTGGCAGCGAATTAGTCCGGTGCGACATTTCTGCTGCTTCCTTGATGTTGCCTTCAGAAATGAGCTTCAGCCAATTGGGAATATAGTTGTGTACAGGACACTTCCATTCGCAATAGGGATTGCCACAGGCGAGACAACGATCTGCCTGTTCAGCAGCGGTGCTCGCATCATATTCGCCATAAATCTCGGCGAATTCCTGGCGGCGTTCGGCGGCCGGTTTTTTGGCCGGGTCGTGACGCGGTAATTCGACGAACTGAAAATTATTTGCCATTTTATTAAGTATCTAGTGTGTAGGTTGGGGTGAGCGTAGCGAACCCCAACATTGTGCGTTAATTCGTTGGGGTTCGCGTTGCTCACCCCAACCTACTTTTTACGTTTCTTTTTAAGCTGCTCTACTTTGCAGGTCTTCAATCAGGGTGGTCATTTCAGCCGCCTTGGGTTTTACCAGCCAGAATTTGCCGACCAAGTCCGCGAAGTTGTCGAGGATATGTTGTCCCCATTCGCTGCCGGTTTCTTCCACAAATTCCTGAATGGTTTCACGCAGATGTGTCGCGTGGGAATCCATTTCTTCGACGTTAACACGACGGATTTCGATGAGTTCGTGGTTGTGTTTGTCGACAAAACTGTTGTCCTGATCCAGCACATAGGCAAAACCGCCGGTCATACCGGCACCGAAGTTAACGCCTGTCGGCCCCAGTACGGTGACAAAACCGCCGGTCATGTATTCGCAGCCGTGGTCGCCGATGCCTTCAACCACGGTGTGGGCGCCGGAGTTACGAACGGCGAAGCGTTCACCAGCTAGGCCCGCAGCAAATAATTTGCCGCCCGTCGCCCCGTAGAGACAGGTGTTACCAATAATCGTCGTCTCGTGGGATTTGAAGACACTGCCTTTGGGAGGATAGATGCTCAACTTGCCGCCTGCCATACCTTTGCCGACATAATCGTTGGCATCGCCTTCCAGGCTCATATTCAGGCCGCCCGCATTCCACACCCCAAAGCTCTGGCCGGAAGAACCGGTGAGCTGAAGGTGGATAGGATTATCTTCCATTCCTAGATTACCGTGGCGCACGGCGATCTCACCCGAGAGGCGCGCGCCGATGGAGCGGTCGATATTTTTTACCGCGTAGCTGAAATCACCACCGGTTTTATTTTCAATCGCGGACAATGCGTCAGCCACCATTTGCTCGGCCAATTCACCTTTATCAAAAGGCTCGTTCTTTGGCGTGATGCAATATTGTGGCTTGTCGGCGGGTACACCACCGTCAGACAGTATCGGTGACAGATCAAGGCGTTGTTGCTTGTTGGTAGAGCCTTTAATGGCTTCCAGCAAATCAGTGCGACCAATGAGTTCGTTCAGCGTGCGCACACCCAAACCCGCCATGAGTTCACGAGCTTCTTCGGTGATGAAGCGGAAATAGTTAGTGACCATGTCGACTTCGCCGATGAAGTATTTGCTACGCAGTACGTTGTCCTGTGTTGCCACACCGGTGGCGCAGTTATTCAGGTGACAGATGCGCAAGAACTTACAGCCCATGGCGACCATGGGGCCGGTGCCAAAGCCGAAACTTTCAGCACCGAGGATCGCGGCTTTCACCACGTCCAGGCCAGTCTTCAGACCACCGTCTGTTTGTAAGCGAATTTTGCCACGTAAGTTGTTGGCGCGCAGGATTTGGTGGGTCTCGGTGAGTCCCAGTTCCCACGGGCTGCCAGCGTACTTCACAGAGGCGAGGGGGCTGGCTGCGGTGCCGCCATCGTAACCGGAAATGGTGATCAAATCAGCGTAGGCCTTGGCGACACCGGCGGCAATAGTGCCAACACCGGCTTCGGCGACCAGTTTCACCGAGACCAGTCCATCAGGATTGACCTGCTTGAGGTCATAGATGAGTTGCGCCAGATCTTCGATGGAATAAATATCGTGATGCGGCGGGGGTGAAATGAGGGCCACTCCGGTTTTGCAATAACGCAATTCGGCGATGAGCTCGTTGACCTTTTGGCCGGGCAGCTGACCCCCTTCACCGGGCTTGGCACCCTGGGCGACTTTAATCTGCATGACTTCCGCAGACCGCAAATAAGCGGGTGTGACACCGAAACGGCCGGAAGCCACCTGTTTAATTTTGGAGCGTTTGTTCGTGCCGTAGCGTTTCGGGTCTTCGCCACCTTCGCCCGAATTAGAGCGCGCGCCGAGGTGGTTCATGGCCATCGCCAGAGTTTCATGCGCCTCGGGCGAGAGTGCGCCTAATGACATCGCCGCAGAGTCGAAGCGTTTGACGATTTCCGACATGGGCTCAACGTCATCAATGGAAACCGGGGTGATGCCGGCTTGTCCGGTGCGCAAGCGCAGCATATCACGCAAGGCCAGTGTTGGGCGTTCGTTGACCATGGTGGCGTATTCGTCATAGGCCGCCTGGTCGCCGGATTTCACGGCGCGTTGCAGGGCTTGAACCACGTCCGGGTTATAGGCGTGTTCTTCTCCGCCGTGCACAAACTTGAGCAGGCCACCCTGGTCGATATTTTTGCGCGGGTTCCAGGCCAGTTTGGCGAGGGTGCGCTGGTCGGTATCCATGTCTTCAAAGTGGGTACCTTGCAGACGGTTGGTGGTACCGCTGAAACACAAATCAACCACGTCCTGATGCAGGCCCACGGATTCAAACAGTTGCGCGCCGCGATAACTGGAAATGGTGGAAATCCCCATTTTTGAGGTGACTTTAAACAGGCCTTTATTGATGCCCATGCGATATTTGTGCATGAGGTTGGCGCAATCTTTGTCGGTGATTTCCCCCGTGTTTTGCATGTCCTGGATACAGGCATAGGCCAGATAGGGATATACGGCGGTTGCGCCATAACCGATCAGTACGGCCATGTGGTGTGGGTCGCGGGCAGTGCCGGTTTCCACCACAATGTTGGCATCGCAACGCAGGCCTTCACGGATCAAGCGGTGATGTACTGCGCCTGTGGCCAGTAGTGCATGCATCGGTATGCGGCCGGCAACGATGTCACGGTCGGACAATACCAAGATCACTTTGCCGGCGTTAACCGCGGCTACGGCCTGGTCAGTAATGTCCTTGATGGCATCTTCCAGGGTTGCAGATTCGTCGTAATGTAAGTCAATACGAATGTTCGCATAGTCTGCACAATCGAGGCGGGTGAGCTGCTCAAACTTGGTGGTGGACAGTACCGGCGAATTCATCAGCAAGCGGTTGGCATGTGTGGGTGATTCTTCGAACATGTTCATTTCACGGCCGAAACAGGTCTCCAGGGACATGACGATTTGTTCGCGGATGGGATCAATGGGCGGGTTCGTCACCTGCGCAAACTGCTGGCGAAAATAATCATACAAAGAACGCACTTTGCGCGACAGCACGGGCATGGGGGTGTCGTCGCCCATGGAACCAATGGCTTCCTGGCCGGCTTCCGCCAGTACGCGCAGCACTTGATCACGCTCTTCAAAACTCACCTGAAACAGTTTCTGGTAGGTATCAAGAGTGTCGCTGTCCATGGGCAGGCCACAGGTTTCGCCATTCAGCGCCGTAGTGATGCGCTTGGCCCCTTCGGAGAGCCACTTTTTATAGGGTTGACGTCCTTGCAGCATGGCGTCGACATCTTCTGGCAATAACAGTTTGCCGGTTTCCGTGTCGGCGGCCAGCATTTGGCCAGGCTTTAAGCGGCCTTTGGCCACTACGTCTTCGGGTTTGTAGTCGTACACACCCACTTCGGAGGCCAATGTGATGTGGCGGTCTTTGGTGATCACCCAGCGCGCCGGGCGCAGGCCGTTACGGTCTGTCGAGCAGGCGGCATAGCGGCCGTCGGTCATAACGATACCGGCCGGGCCATCCCAGGGTTCCATGTGCATGGAATTGTATTCGTAGAAGGCGCGCAGGTCGGCGTTCATGTTGGTGACGTTTTGCCAGGCGGGTGGCACTAACAGGCGCATGGCGCGGAAAATGTCCATGCCACCGGCCAGCAAGGCTTCCAGCATATTGTCCATGCTGTTGGAGTCAGATCCGGTCATGGAAACCAGCGGACGCACATCGTCCATCGGTAGGGTAGGGCTTTCAAACTTGTGGCCACGGGCAACGGACCAGTTGCGGTTGCCTTCTATCGTGTTGATTTCACCATTATGGGCGATGTAACGGAAGGGCTGGGCCAAACGCCACTGCGGCCAGGTGTTTGTGGAAAAACGTTGGTGGAACACCGCTACAGCCGTTTCCATGCGTGGGTCTTTCAAGTCTTGGTAAAACACCGGCAAAAATTCCGGCATCACCAGACCTTTGTAAGAGATAACGCGTGAGGACAGGGTGAGTACGTAAAAAACCTCATCTGTACCTGAGCTTGTATTGGCTTCGATAGCCTTTTCACAACGACGGCGGGCAATATAAAGGTGTTGCTCGAACGTGGTGGTATCCATGCCAGCGGGCGCGTTAACAAAAATCTGCTCGATTAACGGCAGGGAAATCAGCGCTTCTTCACCGCAGGCGCTGGTATCCGTTGGCACGGTACGCCAGCCAAGGACTTCCAGGCCTTCTGCGCGCAGCTCTGTTTCGAGTTGCTGCCGGGCAAAATTCGCAAGCGCATCATCGTTGTTGAGAAAGATCATACCAACGGCGTAGTTGTCGGCTAGCTTGAAACCCAACTCATCCGCGCACAGGCGCAAGAAACCGTCGGGTTTTTTCATCAACAAACCACAGCCATCACCGGTTTTACCGTCGGCGGCAACGGCGCCACGATGGGTGAGGCGCGCGAGGGCGCCAATGGCTGTTTCTAGCAGCCAATGGCTGGCTTTATTGTCCATTTGGGCGATAAGGCCGAAACCGCAATTGTCTTTTTCAAAGCTTGGGCGGTATAGGCTGTCTGTATTTGGTGGCTGGTTGGCTGCTTTTTTCACGCTAGTCTCACGTCGTCGTTTTCTGTAGGAAGGCGATATTTTGTTGAATATCAGATGCTTACTGCCATGTTCGGCGTGCAGCACTGGCCTTCCCGAGAACAAAATGGCCCAGCATTATACCGGTGAGCCAGATTCGGTTCAATACAGTGAAAAGTGAGCTTATTTTTGAAGGAAGGCGATTACAAAGGTGTACGCATTTCCCGCAGTTCTTTTTGCAGAGGCGCTAATTTTCGTACCCAGGGTTTTGAGCGACGAAGTGCTTTGCCTAACTGACTACGGGCATTAATAGCGTGCTGTTTTGTGGGGTAGCTATGGTATATCAATCCATACCAGGGCTTGTTTTTGCGGGTGCCCTGGTACAAGGCAAAGGGTTCATTGAGGGCGTGCCGCTTAATAAATTTTCGTAGGGTATTGATGTTGTTACCGGCGACGAGCTGCAAGGTGTAGTGGTCAGGGTTTATCTTGAGAATCCAGTCATGACGTTGGCCTGGCAAGTCGTTGGGGATATCGATGATTGAAAGGGGAGTGGATACCGGGGTGGATACCGGGGAGGAGAGAGCGGTGGAAAGCGGCGTTGAGAGAGCAGACGTTTTTGTTGTGCGGTTTTCAACAGGTTCGACGATAGAATCGAGCACAGGCTCGACTACAGACTCGACAACAGATTGGCTGACGGAAAGTGCGTTGCCCATTTTATCACTCACCGTGGCTGTTTTCGTATTGGTGACCGTATTGGTGTTCATTTTGGTGTTTGTATCGACGTTAGCCTGAGCTTGTTGGGTAATGGCCAGGCTTTTTACGGGCTTGTCGATAGCAGGCTCAGTAGCAACAGCCACCGTTTCGTTTGTCGTGGACGCTGTGGTGTCTATGCTGGCGAGTGCAGACTTGGAAGGTGATTCAGATTCCGCAAGGATTTCATTCATCGCGTTATCAATGTCGGATTGCTCTGCCTCATTTTGCCGCTCTGGGTTTAAGCGTGTCGCCACCTCTTCAACGTCTGCTGTTTTGAGAGTCCTTTGTGTCTGCTCAGAAGCATCGGCAATGTCGGTTTCTTCACTCGTGGTATTATTTTTAGTGTCGGTTTCAGTTTTGGTTTCAGCATCGCGAATAGTTTCACTGTCGGTTGCGAGCGCCGGTGTTGCCGACGGAAGGGCAGGTATTGATGTGGTCGGAGCCCGTGCTTCAGTGGACAGATTTGAGGTACTTTGCAAGGGAGATTGTGTGGGTATGTCGTCATTGAAATCAAACCACGAATTGACATCATCCTGAAAAAGCAATAATGCGCTTATCACGCTGATGCCAATTCCAGCGGCGATGGCGTGTTTGGCATTGAAGCTGGTGAATACATTGCTGATGTTGCTGGTGGCCGCAGTGGGTTGCGATTCGATCAGTACATTGTGGGCCAGCTCGTTGATTTTTCCTGGCCAGCCTTTGGATTGTTTGTGGATTTTTTGCAGAACTGACTCAGTAAAAGGTTTTTTCTGAGCGTAGTGTGCGGCCGCCAGACGACTGCGAATGTATTGGCTTGTGTGTTCACTGGTAAAAGCCGGTAGTACGATATTACGACGAATAATAGTGGCGTGATGCTCTAGCAGTGGGTCGGAAAAACGGTCGTCTAAACTCGAGTCGCCAAAAAGTATAACGCGCAGTAGTGGTTTGTTTTCCGTATTGGTCAGCGATGCCAGCTGAAGTACGTGTTTGAGTGCAGTAACGGGGAGCTGCTGAGCATTATCAATGAGCATAACGGCCTGGTGCGCGTTGCGTTGCAACGAATCAAAATAGTGCTCCAGGTGCTCAAGCAACTCAACATGGGTCGCACCCTGAAACTCCAAACCCATTTGGTGAAAGAGCTGCTGAATGATTTTTCGTTCATCGACGCCTTCCCCGGCGTCAATGCTGGCGACTTTCCAGATATCCAGTGCGTGTCGTTGGAACTGTTGCAGCAGTGTAGTTTTTCCGCTGCCTGCGGGCCCATTGACGAGCATTAATTCATTGCCGTATTGGGTGAGGTGTAACAGGATGTCGAGCTTTTGTTTTCGCGCAGGCTCTGTGTAATACAAATCGTTTTCGATGGCGTCGCTAAAAGGCTCACGGCTCATTCCATAAGCGATGACATAAGACGGCGCAGAGGTGGGGATGTGTTCGTTCATAGATCCTGAAATTCGCAGGTGAATGGCATACAGTGTGCCCGTTTGATTAACATCATTTTGGTCGTCTCGCATCCACACCTGGCATCTTGGAAGAATGTTTAAGCAGGGCCTTGATCCCCTTTAACAAAAACCACTCGATAACCGCGTTTGGTTTGGGCATCACGTGCTTTAACCAGTGCAGCCATGGCTTGCTCGTGATCTGCAAAATGCGTTTTGGTGATTTTACCGGAAAGGCCTTGCTGCCCGGATTCTTTGACGAGCATCCAGCCGCCAAGCAAATCTTCTTGCAAGAATAGATGATAGAAGCGAGGGTATCCATCTGCGGTGGGTGGTGTTTGTAGATAGAGTCGCATGGCCAGGATTGTGCGTGGTGGTGTGTGTCAGGTCAACTATCTGTCAAGTCAACTCAGTGGCATTAAAAATGCGTTCATATTCCCGAATCGCGTAACGGTCAGTCATACCGGCAATGTAATCAGCGATACCGCGAGCACTTCCTGTGTCAGGGTCTTTTTCTTCAAGTGAGTGTAGATGTTGTTGTTGCTCGGGGGGTAATAATAGCGGGTCGTTGAGGAAGGCGTCGAACAATGAGCGAATAATGATGGCGGCTTTGGCGGTCATTCTGTGGACGCGGTAATGGCGATAGAGATTGCGACGTAAAAACTGTTTGAGTTCCTGGTTCATGGCGCGCATTTCATCGCTGAAACCAACGAGGGGCTGTTGTTGTTGGGTAACGTCTTCTCGTGACTGGGGCGCTGCTTTGAGGAGTGTCTGGGTGCTGGTCTGTAGGAAGTCAGAAACCTGTGCATTGATCATGCGACGAATAATCTCATGAATAGCGCGCTTTTCAGGCAGCTTCGGGTATTTTTTCATGACCGCTTTGTGTTGTTGTTTGAACAATTTAACGCTGCATAAATCATCAATACTAATGAGCCCTGCGCGTAGGCCATCGTCAATATCGTGATTGTTATAGGCGATTTCATCGGCGATATTAGTCAGTTGTGCTTCAAGCCCCGGTTGACGTTTTTCGAGGAAACGTTGACCAAGTTCCCCCAGTTTTTTCGCGTTGCTGTTTGAACAGTGCTTGAGGATGCCTTCGCGGGTCTCGAACGTCAGGTTTAATCCATTGAAATCGGCATATTTTTCTTCGAGTTCATCAATAATGCGCAACGACTGCAAGTTATGCTCGAAACCACCGTAGTCGTTCATGCATTCGTTGAGAATATCTTGTCCGGCGTGTCCGAAGGGTGTGTGTCCCAGGTCGTGAGCCAGGGCGATGGTTTCGGATAACACTTCATTGAGATTGAGGACGCGGGCAATAGAACGGCTGATTTGCGCCACTTCGATGGAATGGGTGAGCCGCGTGCGAAACATATCACCTTCGTGGTTCACAAAAACCTGGGTTTTGTATTCGAGGCGGCGAAAGGCGCCAGAATGCACGATGCGGTCGCGGTCGCGCTGAAACTCAGAGCGGGTATTGGGTGCGGGTTCAGACACCAGACGTCCGCGTGACTGACTTTCACGCGTAGCGTAGGGGGCTAGCCCGTCATCCGAAGTCTGTTTGGATGTGGGGTGGGTTTTCGGTGCAGTTGTCATAAGCGGGCCGCATGGTGAAATTCATCGAGGGTGGCTAATAGCAGTTTAGGGTCATAATCACCACTAATATAGCTTGTTCCAATGCCTTTGAGTAAGACTAAGCGAATGATGCCGGATTTAACTTTTTTGTCCACAGACATAAGGTCGAGAAAACGTTGGCTGTTCATTTCTGGTGGCGTAGTCGTCGGCAGGTGAGCGGCTTCGATGAGTGCTTGCGTGCGCTGCAAGTCTTCGTCGCTATAGTGACCTTGCCTGTGGGACAAATTGGCGGCCATTAACATGCCTGTGCCAACAGCTTCGCCGTGAAGCCAGCGGCCATAACCCATGCCGGACTCGATAGCGTGTCCGAAGGTATGGCCAAGGTTAAGCAAGGCGCGTTGCCCGGATTCTTTTTCGTCGGCAGCGACAACGGTGGCCTTGTTTTGGCAAGAGTGTTCGATGGCATAGGTGAGTCGTTCTGCATCGCGTATTAACAGCGCATTGATGTTTGATTCCAGCCAGCTAAAGAATTCTGCATCTGAAATTAATCCGTATTTGATGACTTCAGCAAGTCCGGCTGAAAGCTGCTGGTCTTCCAATGTGTTAAGCGTGTCAATATCAATAAGGACACATTGGGGCTGATGAAAGGCACCAATCATGTTTTTGCCCAGCGCATGGTTAACGCCGGTTTTGCCACCCACGGATGAATCAACTTGTGCGAGTAAGGTGGTGGGTATCTGGATAAAGTTGACACCGCGTTGGTAACTAGCCGCAGCAAAGCCGGTAATGTCGCCAATGACGCCGCCACCAAGCGCCACCAGGGTGCAGTCGCGGTCGAAACGGTGAGTTAGCAGCGCATCAAAGATGAGATTAGTGGTTTCCAGGGTTTTGTATTGCTCACCATCCGGCAAAATAACCGTTTCGCATTGAAAATCAGTTAAGCCGGAGAGGGTTTTTTCAAGATATAACGGTGCGATGGTTTCATTGGTGACGACCAGCACCTGCTTGCTACGAATATGGTTCATTAGCAAGCTCGATTGGCCGAGCAGTTTCTGACCAATGTAAATGGGATAACGGCGTTCTTTAAGGTTAACGGTCAGTGTTTTCATGTGCAATAGTTTTCATGTTGAATCGTTTTCATGTATCACTGTTTTTATGCGTCATAACGGTGTTTTATCGATAAGTGTAGCGACGTAATAAAAAAGTGTAGCGACGTAATAAATAGTAGCAGGAGCATGCGCCATTATTGTGGTGGCGAATAGCAGGGTGAACGTTAACGCTGCCACTTGAGTGTGTGTCGATGGGTAAGCATTGTTCCATAGGCCGTTTTTATAGTCCGCGCTCTGCAATTAACGCCAGCAAGTTTTTGACGACCGTTCGTGCGGGGCCTCCGTCCGTTTCAATAATCACGTCGGCGATCTCACGGTACAGAGGGTCACGGATAGTCAAGATATCTTGCAATTTTTTGCGTGGGTCTGCGGTCTGCAATAAAGGCCGGCTTTTGTCTTTTGCCGTGCGTTTCAACAGCTGCTCTAGGGGAGCGTTGAGGTAAATGACAAAGCCCTGCCGGGTGATATGGTCTCGGTTTTCCGGGTCAAGCACTGCCCCTCCGCCGGTGGCGAGGACGATATCGGTTTTTGCCATCAGCTCAGCGATGGCCGTTTGCTCTCTTCGCCGGAAACCTTCTTCCCCTTCGAGTTCAAATATTAGCGGTATATTAGCGCCCGTGCGCTCTTCGATTTCCCGGTCGCTGTCGTAAAAGGTTCTCCCCAGCTGGCTGGCGAGTGCTTTGCCAATGGTGGTTTTACCCGCACCCATCGGCCCAACAAAAATAATGTTTTGTGCCATTTTACCTCTAAGCTCTTGTTTAGGGGGGAGTATATCGGGTTTGGTGTGGAATTGACCAATTCCGAGGTGACTTTTGTTTTCAGTTTGTGATTTATGGTTGATGGTGTGGGAAGGGTGGTGTGTAAATGGCATTGCACTGGTGACAATGTACTGATGACAATGCACTCATGGCAATTATAGAGCAACAAACAAAAACGACACCCGAAGGTGTCGTTTTTGTTTGTTGGAAAAAGCTGGAAAGTGGCTATTGCGCCGTGAGCTGATCTTTGAGGATCTTGGGCGTCACGAAGATCAATAATTCTGATTTTTCATTTCTTTCACGTGTAGTGCGGAACAAGGCGCCAATGAAAGGTAGATCACCCAGGAAGGGGATGCTGTCCCGTTCGTTGCGGGTCACTTGTTCATAAACGCCACCAAGTACCACGGTTTCGCCATTGTTCATGAGTATCTGTGTCTCAATCTCTTTGGTATCGATGCTGGGTATGCCCGCAAAGAGAACACCCACATTATCTTTGTTAACTTTCAAATCGAGGATGATGCGGTCATCCGGGGTGATTTGCGGAGTGACCTTCAAACTGAGGACGGCCTTTTTGAAAGACACCGCCGTGGCACCACTGGAACTGGCACGTTGGTAAGGGATTTCAGTACCTTGCTCAATAAGGGCTTCTTTCTGATTGGCGGTAATCACTCGCGGGTTTGATACCACTTCGCCGCGCGCTTCCAGTTGCAGGGCAGAGAGTTCTAGGTCAAGAAGTGTATTGGCGCCCAGTATCGACAGGGCGATGCGGCCAGCGTTATTGCCAACGACAGGCATGTTGACATTCAGGCGCTGTGGTATGCCGCCTGCGCCAAAAGGAATTTCTATTGGGTATGGGGTTGGAGCCATACCAACGGGTGTGTTTGCCAAGTTGTCTAAGGCAGATCCAGCCATTGAATCCGTCGCATCTAAAGAACCTGACCCAAAGATTAAGTCACTATTACGGTCATTGATGGACGTGACACCGAATCGTACCCCCAGGTCTTTAGCAAAGTCGTCATCGGCAATAACAATGCGCGCTTCAATCATGACCTGTCGAATCGGAATGTCGAGAACCCTAATAAGCTCGCGTGCGGCAACCAGACGGTCGGCGGTGTCGGACAGTAATAACGTATTGGTGCGTTGGTCAACGGTTGCCTTGCCGCGCTCCGACACCGTGCCGCCTTCAGATGATAATAAATCAGCAATATCCTGGGCCTTGGCAAAATTAATTTGAATAATTTCGGTTTTGATGGGGGCCAATTCTTCTATTTGTTTATTGGCTTCCAGCTCCAGTTTCTCCTGAGCGGCAATCTCTGCAGCGGGAGCTACCATGATGACATTGCCCGCCTTGCGCATTGCCAGGCCTTTGGTTTTCAGAATGAGGTCAAGGGCTTGGTCCCATGGCACATTTTTAAGGCGCAGGGTCAAATTACCTTGTACTGAATCACTGGTGACCATGTTCAGGTTGGTGAAGTCAGCAATTAGCTGAAGAACGGCGCGGACTTCAATGTCCTGGAAGTTGAGGGACAGACGTTCACCGGTATAGCCAAACTGGTCTTTCTTAGCGCCTTGAATTTTTTCTTTGGGGACTTCCTTAACCTCAATGGTGTAACTGTCACCTGCGTGGTAAGCGAGATATTCGTAGTCTCCAGTCGGTGTAATAGCCAGGCGCACACGATCCCCGGATTGTGTGGTATCGATGAATTGTACGGGGGTGGCAAAGTCGATGACGTCTAAGCGCTGTTGCAGGTTTTTAGGCAGATCAGTATCACCAAATTCGACAAAAATCTGGTGGCCCGATTCGCCGGTACTAATGGGAGTGCCCCCATCTGACAGCCCAATAATGATTTTACCTTCACCTTGTTTGCCGCGGCGGAAGTCAATGCTGCGAATCCGGTGCAGGGCCGATGAGGCTTCCATTGCTGCGCCTATGGGGCCTGCTTTGGCCGAGCGGGCAGCGGGTGAAGTTTGTGCAGTGCGACTGCCGGCCAGGGTGATGACGACATTATTGCCAGACACTTCGCTTTCAAAAGGAATGAGCTGCACAAGGTTTAAAATAATACGAGTGCGATCTCCCGCTTCCACGGCAGTAATACTTTTCGCAAAACCAATGCCAATGTTTTTGTTTTTCCAACCCAGGTCACTGCCGGTTTTTGGGAAATCGAGAACGATGCGGGCGGGGTTGTTAATGGTGAAATTGCCGGGGTTGGCAGCAGGGCCGGAAAAGTTAAGACGAATTTGAACACTGTCACCGGGTAACGACGTAAAGGTCACGTTTTTGAGGCTGGTGGTACTGCCGTTACGGGATGATTTTCTAATCGGCGTTGTTTTTTGCGTGACAGGTTGTTTAGCTTTTTGTTTCGCTTCGGCAGCGGCCATTGTTTCAGAGGCGGCGATAGTTTCTTTGGCAGCCATGGCACTTGATTCGGTGCTTGTCATCGACGAAGCATCCGCGACTTGCGTGCCAGGCGCAGGCATGTCGATATTGTCGCCTACGGTGAGGTAAATACTATTGCCTTCAGTGCGCATTTCGTAGCCAACCAGTTTGTCGAGGTTAACCGTAATGCGTGTGCGTCCTTTGGCTTGTACTGCCTTAATACTTTTGGCAACACCTACACCAATAGGAAGAGGAAGACTCCAGGGCAGGTTATTGCTCGTGCCTGACAAGTCCAGGGAAATACGGGCAGGGTTTTTTGAGGTGAAGTCAGTGAGTTTGGGCACGGCACCGGACATTGCCATGCGAATTTCCACGGCATTGTTGGGCAGTTTTTTGAAATCAATAAAATCAAGGGAAAGTTCGGGAGAATCCGCAGCAAAGGCCGAGGTAGCCGTAAAAGCCACTCCACAAAATCCACAAATAAGTAATAGCAGACCAAGGTAGCGAGTTTTTATTGTCATCTTTTTATTTCCGCGTACACGCATAGTGTTTTTCCCAAAAAACATGTTGAAAATGCCCATTACTGAGTCCTCGTTGGCTTTATTCGCTGACGGCCAGAGTCGTAGTGCGTTCTATCCAGCCCCCAAGTCCGTCAGGAACGATTTCCATTAATTCAATTTCAGATTCTGATATTGCCAATATTCGACCATTATTTTTGCCCAGGTGTTTGCCGACAGTGGTACGAAACAGCGTGCCATCACTTGCCCAAATAAGCGCCCAGAGGCGGCCATTTTTTTCCAGGCTGCCCATCATTTTAAGGCTGCCCAGTGCATATTGCTCCAACACATCCCGGTTGCGAACCATGTCTGGCTGTAACCCATTGTTGGTTTCCAGTGCCTGAATCTCTACGGTGGGTTCAAAAGGATTCCTGAGGCCGCCGTCATTGTAGTTAAAGATTTCAAACTGCTGAGGAGTAGGAAGTGGCGGTATACGACTTTTATGGCGCGCCTTAACTTCCTTGACATATTCACTTAATTCTACCGTAGCTTCATCACCGCAACCTGAAAGTCCGGAGGCAAATACGCTTGCAAGGGCGCACTGTAGCAACATTGTACGGTATTGTTTGCGGCTTTTGGTTATTGAACGACTAGCCGGGCGGTATTTTACTGACAACATTATTTTTTACCCCGCCGCTTACGCTTCTTTTTAGCCGATGTTTCTTCTTTATCAAGATAACGGTATGTTTTTGCGGTAGCTTCCATGGTCATTCGGCCATCGTCACTTTTTTTACTTTTCGATGAGAGCACCAGATCGTGGAGTGTGACAATGCGGGAAAGTGCCGCAGTGGCACTGGCAAAGTTTCCAAACTGATGATAAGAACCTCTAACACGAATTTTTATCGGTAATTCGGCATAAAACTCTTTGGGTCTCTCCGCTTCAGGTTTGAAATACTCAAACTCAAGCCCGCTGATAATACCAATGCGGGAAATATCGACAAGCAATTCTGCCACCTCCGTTTTACCCGGTAGTTGCTGTAGCAAGGCACCAAAGGAGCGCTGCATTTCTTCCATTTGCTCTTTATAAGCTTCCAGATTGGTCGCTTTGGCTTGTTTCTTTTCAAATTCGGACTTGAGGGATATCTCTTTGTCCTGTGCCGTTTCAATTTCAAGCAGCTGGTCACTGGTGTCCAGATAATAGCCCCCAAACAAGATGGCAATGCAGAGTAATACAAGGACAATGGCGCGGGCTGCTACAGGCCAGCTGCCAATATTATTGGGGTCCAGGTTGAGGTCATTCAGGTCAGACAGGTTCATTTGTCGGCCTTCTGTGTTTTCGGGGAGGCTTGTGAAACTTTCATTTGAAACCAGCTCGCGCCAGGGTATTCTTTTTTATTTGACTGGATAACCGTCAACCGGGGATTAGTCAGCCACGGTGAATTATTAAGATTGCGCATTAGTTCCGAGACGTAGTCGTTGGAATCTGCGACGCCAATAAGATCAATTTCTCGCCCTTTTCTTGTCGTGTTCAACAAAAAGACTTTATCCGGGATGGCTTTAGCGATCTCATCAAAAATATGAACAATTTCAGGGCGACTGCCTTGTAACTCCTGGATAACCTTCATGCGTGCCAGCAATGCCGACTTTTCTTTTTCCAGGGTCTCAATTTCCTTGATGTCCTTGTCGACCTGTACGATTTGATCCTTCAAAAACTGGTTGCGGTTATTCTGTTCTTCAATAACCCCCGCCATCCGAAGGTGAACCAACACAATGACACCGACCATTAAAATGGCAGTCCCCGCCGCAATATTGATAAATTGACGTTGTTTTTCACGCCGCTGGTCTTCGCGCCAGGGTAGTAGATTAATCTGTGGCATTAGTCGAAGCTCCTCAGCGCAAGCCCGCAGGCAATCATCAGCGCAGGAGCATCGTTGCTCAGCGCCTGAGCTTTTACTTTGGAAACCAGCGACATATTAGTAAACGGGTTGGCGATGGAGGTACTGGTTCCAACACGTTCCTCGATGAGCTCATCGACACCCGGAATTGAGGCGCTGCCACCCGCGAGCACAATGTGGTTCACGGAGTTATGCTGGCTGGATGAGAAAAAGAATTGCAATGAACGGCTGACTTGCTGTGCCATGGCATCTTTAAACGGGTCGAGGACTTCGGGCATATAATTATCGGGTAAACCGCCCTGGCGTTTGGCCATGCCGGCTTCTTCATAAGACAAACCATAACGTCGCTGGATTTCTTCAGTGAGTTGCTTGCCGCCAAAAACCTGGTCGCGGGTATAAATAATTTTTTCATTATGCAGTACACTGAGAGTGGTCATTGTTGCACCAATGTCAATGATGGCAATGGTTTTGTCATCGGTACCGCCGGGAACCTGGGTGGTGATAAGGCCAAAGGCATTTTCGAGGGAATAGGCTTCGATATCCACGATCTTGGCGGTTAAACCGCCTAGCTCGACGGCCGCAACCCGCGAGTCTACATTTTCGCTACGGGAAGCCGCTAGAAGAACATCTACGGTATCGGGGTTATCTTCAGAGGCACCCAGAACTTCAAAGTCGAGGTTGACCTCTTCTAGGGAGTAGGGGATATACTGGTCAGCTTCCAGTTCAATCTGGCTTTCCATTTCATCCACGGAAAGCGAGGCCGGCATGGTGATCACCTTGGTAATGACCGATGAACCCGCGACGGCGACGGAGGCAAATTTAGTGCGCGACCCTGAGCGCTTGGCAACTCGTCGGATAGCTTCACCGACCGCCTCAACGTCGGTAATGTTTTTTTCGACCACAGAATTGGGTGGCAAGGGCTCTGCGGCGTAAGCTTCAACACGGAAGCCATCCCCCTGACGACTAAGTTCTAATAACTTTACCGAAGTAGAGCTAATGTCCAGTCCAATGAGTGGTATTCTTTTGGGGCCAAATAAGTCTGCTAGTTGCACGTTGTTTTTCCCATTATCAAGCTCGCAAGCAGATTATCGGTAGAGGGTTTGGAAACTTTACTATGGATCACTGTAAAGTGGACTTCTTTATTGTGTATTACTTTCTGGTGTATTAAAAGTGGCATAAGGAATAATTAGTATTAGGTTGAATATGGTTAGACGTTTTATACTCTGCGTTTCACAATGTCCATGAACACTATCACAAAATATCGCTTTTGATGCCTTCTTTCAAATTTCGAGTACGTTGGTTGCTATTTATAGCTGGGATTGGTGGTTTTTTAACCATCGTGGCCGCGTTGGGCATTGCCTTTTTTATTGTGCCGAACTTGCCCTCCATTGAAAGCTTAAAAGATGTGCAATTTCAGGTGCCGCTGCGGGTTTATTCGCGCGACCAGAAATTAATTGCCGAATTTGGCGAAAAAAAACGCGCGCCTTTACGCTACGAAGAGATTCCAGACTTAATGGTGAAAGCCGTCTTGGCGGCTGAGGACAATCGTTTCTTTGAGCACCCAGGTGTTGATTATCAGGGGCTATTAAGAGCAGCCTTCTACTTGATACGTACGGGTAAAAAGGGACAAGGCGGCAGCACCATCACCATGCAAGTTGCGCGGAATTTTTTCCTGACCCGTGAAAAAACCTACTTACGCAAACTCAATGAAATCATGTTGGCGCTTAAAATTGAACGTGAATTAAGCAAACACGATATTCTCGCCTTGTACCTCAATAAAATTTACTTGGGGAACCGTGCCTATGGCGTGGGTGCCGCCGCACAGGTTTATTACGGACTGCCCGTAGACCAGTTGACGGTCGCGCAATTGGCGATGGTAGCGGGGTTACCCAAAGCACCATCCCGGTATAACCCTATTATAAATCCGTCCAGAGCATTGTTACGCCGAAACTATGTATTGGGTCGTATGCGTGATTTAGGGTTTGTTGATGAGACTGGCTATCAACAAGCCCATGACTTTCTGGACGATGCACGCTTGCATGGATTGTCACAGGAAGTAACAGCCCCTTACGTCGCCGAAATGGTACGTGCCGAAATGGTTCAGCGTTACGGCGATAAAACGTATTCTGCCGGGTATAAGGTATACGCCAGTGTAGACTCCCGGTTGCAAACCGCCGCCAACATCGCGCAGCGCAATGCATTGTTAGCCTATGACCTTCGTCATGGCTATCGTGGGCCGCTAGCACAGCATGAAATAAACGATGACAGCGGCGAAACCGAATGGGCACCCCTGTTGAGGCCACACCGTCAAATTAATAACCTGCTACCCGCACTGGTTCTGGCCACGGTAGAGCAGTCGGCCGTCGTCTACGAGCCGCGTCGCGGCGTATTGCGGCTGGATTGGCCAGGATTGTCCTGGGCATCCCCCGGCCTTGAAAAAGGCCGAGTCGGCAAAGCCCCCAAACAAGCCAGTGACGTGCTTTCCCGCGGAGACGTGATTTATATCCACGAATCCAAAGATGCAAAAACCAAAGAAGCGTATTGGGCGCTGGCACAGATACCACAAGTTGAAGGAGCACTGGTTTCATTAAACCCCAGCGATGGCGCCATCCGGGCATTAGTCGGCGGGTTTAATTTTCAAAAAAGTAAATTCAACCGTGTTACCCAGGCAGAGCGCCAACCCGGCTCAAATTTCAAGCCATTCACCTATTCCGCAGGCCTGGAAAAAGGCTTCACCCTTGCCAGTCTGATCAATGACGCCCCCGTCGTGTTTGAAGATGAAGGCCTGGAAGCCACGTGGCGACCTGAAAACTACAGCGGCAAGGTCTTTGGCCCAACCCGACTGCGACAGGCCTTGGTAAAATCACGCAACCTCGTGTCAATACGGCTGTTACGCGCCATTGGTATTGGTTATGCCATTAACTACGTATCCCGCTTTGGTTTTGATAAAAAACGGTTGCCGCGAGACTTGTCATTAGCGTTAGGCAGTGGAGCCGTCACACCGCTGGAAATTGCTTCCGGCTTTTCGGTATTTGCCAATGGCGGCTATCGCGCACTACCGTACTTTATTGACCGAATCGAAGATGCCAATGGCAATGTGTTGTACCGGGCAGAGCCATTTACCGTCTGCATCGGCTGCGAAGAAAAAATAAAGGCCAAGGCAGATGCCGACAGTGCATCGGAAGACGGGCCATTTATCGGACCTCCTTTGGCAGCAGATGTCATGCCCGTTAATATTGCCCCGCAAGTGCTAACCCCACAAAATGCCTATCTGGTTCGCAGCATGATGCGCGATGTCATCCGCTTTGGCACCGGCCGTCGTGCCCGAGTATTAGGCAGGCCCGACATCGCCGGTAAAACCGGCACCACCAATGACCAGCACGACGCCTGGTTTTCCGGCTACACCTCAAACCTCGTCACCACCGCCTGGGTCGGGTTTGATAAACCCCAGCCCTTAGGGTCAAGAGAAACCGGTGGCCGTGCCGCCCTGCCAATGTGGATCGAATTTATGCGCACCGGCTTAAAAGGTCTGCCAGTACTAGTACCCGAACAGCCACCCGGTTTAGTCACCGTTCGCATAGATCCCGAAACCGGTCTGCTAGCAAGAGCCGGACATCCCAAAGCCATCTTCGAAACCTTTCGTCAAGAAAATGTACCAAAGCGCCAGACAGAAGAATCACTAACCACAACCCTGTCAGACGGCGTACCCGTTGAAACCACCACCGACAACGGCGTACCGGAAGAATTGTTTTAGTCAGCCGTGAACAGCATGCCGGAGTGGGGTTAACCGAACACCGGAAATAAAAAGAGAAAGATGAGAGGCCAAATGGCCATTGCCGATGAATATAGGACTCGGCAGTTGCAAAAATTGGCGATTGCAATAGATAGCAGTAGTAACTCCCCAGAACTCACAGCAACTACCGTTATTCCAACTCCGGTATTTATTTCTTCTGGGGCACAAGTAACCTAAAGTTCACAAGCACCCCAAAGAGAATTCACCGGAACAGGAAGCGGCTAAAAATTCAGCATAAACCGTCATTCTGGCCCCGGATTTCGCCGGAACAAGCTACGACCCGAACCCAGAATAAACCGTCATGCCGGCATGTCTTTAGCCGGAATCCAGTGACTTTAACCGGCGAAGAGACGCTGAACTCTCGTAAAAGGGCTCTGACCCCTTTTGCTGGCTTGCATTGCCTTTAAAGAGACATGGAATGGTGTTATTCCCATAAATAGCAATTAAATCAATAAGGTACATAGTTTTCGTGCTACATTATTGGCACTATTATGCTGGTTAATCTAAAAAGCACCAACCAAGTTTCGTTTATTTCGTATGTTGCGTTTATTTCGTTTACTGTCTAATATAACAAATATACAACAACAATATAACGACGAAGAAACTAGGAAATCAGAGGATCTGACCATGGCGCAGGCATTCAAAATCACCGATCAGACAACGCCGCCCCCAAGTGATGAAGAAAGAAAGATAGCGGCAGAGAGCAGCCGCTTGTTAGCGGCAATCATTGGGAGTGGCAAAGAAGCACGAATTCGAGTTGTTGACGGCGAGCAGGATATTACTGTGCCTGTTTCTGCAATGCGGATGCTGGTCGATATTCTGGCGCATATGGCTGAGGGTGAAGCTATGACGCTAATCCCCCAGGATGCAGAATTAACAACCCAACAAGCGGCAGACTTCTTAAACGTGTCGCGCCCATACTTCGTTAAGCTTCTGGAAGAGAGAAACCTAACTTTTCACAAAGTAGGAAGCCACCGTAGAGTATATTTTCGAGATTTAGTTGCTTACAAGGAAGAAAGCATGAAGGAAAGACGCACAGCATTGGATGAACTGTCTGCGCAGGCGCAGGAACTGAAGATGGGTTATTAAACACGTGGCGAATTTCACCGCAGTCTTTGATGCCTGTGTACTTTATCCCGCGCCTCTTCGTGATCTCCTGGTGAGTGTTGCAACGACGGAGCAATTTCGTGCCCGGTGGACAGATGAAATTCACAATGAATGGACGCGAAACGTGTTAGCAAACCGTCCAGAGATTAAAGCAGCTGATTTGGAAAGAACGGTCGAGCTGATGAATCAGGCGGTTCCTGATTGTTTGGTTGAGAATTATGAAGGATTGATCGATTCTTTAGACTTACCTGACCCCGATGACAGACATGTGCTTGCGGCGGCTATTAAAAGCCAAGCAGATGTCATTGTGACCAACAATCTGAAAGATTTTCCCGAAGATACACTAAAACAATACGAGGTTGAGGCACAATCGCCCGACACGTTTCTTAACCATCTTTATGATCTGAATCCCACAGCGTTTTGTAGTGCAGTGCGCCAGCAACGAGAGCGTTTACAGAATCCAAAATATACAGCCGAAGAATTGTTGGAGATATTTTACAATCAAGGTTTACCGTTAACAGTGAATAAGTTGCGAGATATTGTTGATTTGCTTTGAGTAAATAGTGGCGATAAAAATGGCTAGTATGCGCAGACCAAAGAAGGTAGTGGAATGAGGCTGTTCAAAACAAGGAAGGTGATTTCTGCTTGCTTCGTCATCGCCGGTATTCTCCATTACTTACCATTACTTAACTTACTTAACTTACATGGACACCCACTTTAGTAAACCCCATAAGTCATAGGGTTGACGTGAGTTTTGTCGGGCTTGTTTTTATTACTTTTTATGGCTGTCCTGTTAGCACTGTTAGCATTCAAATACTGCGGCATTGGGTTATTCCTCAGGTGGACTATAGCGAAGGTCGAATAGCGAGGACTTATCAGGAAATCGGAAATGCCACCACGGGAAACTACTTTGTGACTTATTCACATTTACGGAGTGGCTATAGTGTGGTTTAATCAGCCCATCAACTACAGGTTTGGTCATAAAACCATAATAACCAGACTGTAAGTTAATTGCATTTAGGTTAAAAATAATAAAACCTGGGGCATGTGGGTACATGGAAGAAGTTGATAATCGAAGGAATGATGTCTTGCTGATACCTGTGCTTGCCAAGTAACGTAAAAGACGTAAATCCGCCGTATTTATGTTGTTTCTTTGAGAGTCTGTTTGGGCTTGTTTGTCGCCAGGCACATCTGTAACGCTTCCTTCAAATAATTTAAAAGAGAATACACGTTGCTAGTATGTCGCTGGTGTATTGGTTAGAAGGCGGAAAAGTGCTCTGCCCCCTTATTCCTAATTTAAGACAGAGTAATAATCAATTGAGGTCGATATAATGGGGCATAATCGAATCGCGGAATTTTCTGGAGTGCCGGAAAGGCATAGATTCCATACTACTGCCAGGACACAGAATAATGCTGGTGTATGGGCTCAGGTAAAAGCTCGCTGCCAATTTTACAAACAGCAAAGAAGAGCCGTTTATAAATTACTGTGTTTACTTTTAACGGTTTTTATTATCCAAGCACCATTCTCAAAAAATACGGAAGCCAATGAGGATGTAGTTTTTGAGTCTGGTTTGGACTTGACTTCGTGCAATGACCCGAGCCGACTGCTCGGCTTCAATGGTTTTGGCTACAACCCGGAGACACAAGCATTTTTTTATGTGGCTCGTTCAACAGTTACCCCAGGGGTAAATTCCCCTGAATCTATTAGTTTGACCGCAGCGGGGTGGCAGCTTGTTAATAACTGTGTTTTCCCTCGAAGCTATTGGGACGATTATTTGTTCGATGGTTATTTCCCAAGTATATTTAGGTATCAGCTGTATCACCTTATGCCGCCAAGTAATTCAGGCCCTAGTGAGTGCGAGGGAAACCCTTGTGATCCAACTACAGGTAATAAGACTCAAGTTGAGCGTGATATAATGCCAGTGTCTACAGGCGGGCTTGGATTTGTGCGCTATTACAGTAGTCAAGGTGATTACAATAGTTCTTCTAATCTAGCACCAGGGTGGCGGCATAGTTATGATCGAGGTTTAAATCAAAGTGTTTCGAACAAAAATATTTCACCAAGTAAAACTATATCACAAGCGTATACCTCTTCGAGAGACGCTTGTTTAAACGGTTGGCAGGATGTTAAATTTAGTGTTTGGGGTGGGCGATTTTCCGCTGCCGGTATTTCTGAGTATCAGAGTAACTCCCGTTGTAGAATTCAGGTTGATGGAAAAACTGTTGCATATCTACCTGTAAGCTCTCCAATATTCGAAACACTTAGTTTCCAAATCCCTCAACCAAAACCTTTGCAGACAGACGCGTTAATCACTTTAGTGCGACCTAATGGCATGGTTTATCATTTTGAGAATAATGCGGGTGTTTGGCTGGACCCGTTTTCACGAAATATAGCTTTAGTTGAAAGTGGGCTCGGTTGGCTTTTTACTGATGAAGATAACACTAAAGAGCTGTACGATAGTAATGGTGTTTTGCTTTCGATATCAAACGTTAGGGGGAATATTCAAACCTTATCCTATGATGATAATGAACGATTAGATCGTGTTGATACTAATACAGGTGAGTTTTTCCAGTTTGGCTACGATGTTGAAAATCGTATTTCGACTCTTTCCGATCATACCGGTCGCACCTGGTCCTATAGGTATGATGAAAGTAATAATTTAGAATTTGTTGATAATCCAGATGGGACATTCAAACAATATCATTATGAAGATCTTATTCATGATTTTGTATTAACCGGGATTACTGACGAACGTTTTAAACGTTATGCGACTTGGGCTTATAACACGGAAGGAAAAGCTATTTCGTCAGAGCACGCAGGCGGTGTTGAGCGTGTTGAGTTGATGTACAATCCAGATGGGTCGACTACGGTGACGGGTAGTCTTGGAGCAACGCGAATTTATTCTTTTGTTCCGGAGCGAGGACGTCTTGTTGTGAGCCAAATTGAGGGTGATCAGTGCGTGAGCTGCCCAAATGGTGAAAAGAAAGACCGCAACTACGATGCTAGTGGTTATTTAGCGGGTTATACCGATTGGAGTAATGCAGCCACTGAACTCGGCAATTACGATCCCAAAGGCCAATACGGCTTTAAAATAGAAGCCGCAGGCACTCCCGAACAACGCCGCACTGATTACACCTACGACCCACGCTTTAACAACAAAATGACTTCGCGGGTTGAAATCTCGGTTGCGAGCGCAAGCAGCAAAACCACGACTTACGTCTATGACGACTTCGCCAACCGCACCTCGATGTCCGTTGCGGGTTTCCGCCCTGACGGCGTGGCTGTTTCGCGTACGACTACTTACCAATACACCGGTCCATTAAACCAACTCAGCCAAGTTGATGGCCCCCGTACCGATGTGGTCGACATCACCACCTTGGAATATTACGCCAACGACGTCACTCAAGGCTTTAACCGCGGCCGCTTACAGCGCATCACAGGCCCTGCCGGCATTGTTCTGCGCGATACTATTGCGTACACCGCCACGGGTAAGGTGTTGTCGGAAGACCGCCCTAACGGCATTTCACTGGCCTATACCTATTACGCGGGCAATGATCGCCTCGAAACGCTGAGTGAAACCAGTGGCGGGGCGACACCGTCAACCCGCACTACCCGTTGGACTTACTTGGCCAGCGGTGAAGTCGAAACCATCACCCAGGCCGATGGCAGCGCCATCGCCACCAGCACACGGCTGGTGTATGACGATGCGCGTCGCTTAATCGGCATGGTGGATCAGCTCGGCAACCACATTGATTATGAGCTGGACACCGAAGGCAACCGCACCGACGAAAAAGTCTTCGACAGCGCCAATGTCCTCTACAAAAGTGTGCAACAGAGTTTTGATATCTATAATCGCCTTGATACACGCACCCTGGTCGATGAAATCATCGACTACAACTTCCAGCCCGATGGCAGCCTAGACAACAGCGTCAACGCCAAAAATGTCAGCACCGACTTTCAATACGACGCCCTCAAACGCCTCACCACCACCACGGGAGACCTGGGCGGCGTGGATGCCGACACGCAAGACACCCTTACGCAGTATGTGTACGACGCCGGCGACCGCCTCACCTCCGTCACCAGCCCCAACAACAACAGCACCGCCTATCGTTACGACGACCTGGGCAATCTGCTATCCGAAACCAGCCCCGACCGTGGTTTACGGCGCTACACCCACGACGCCGCCGGAAACGTCTCAAGCATCACCGACGCCCGCAGCATCACCGTCACCTACACCTACGACGCCCTCAATCGCGTCACCGCCATTGATTATCCCGGCACCGCAGAAGACATCAGCATGACCTACGACACCGCCACCGGCTGTAGCAAAGGCGTCGGCAAACTGTGCCTTGTTACCGATAACAGCGGAAGTACCACCTACACCTACAGTGACTTCGGTAATCTGGAACAACAGACCACCACACAGCTGGGCGTTGCTTATAGCACGGCTTACCTCTATGACGACCTTAACCGTGTTACCAGCATGACAGCACCCAGCGGACGCATAATCACCTCTGGTTATGATGCCCTCGGCCGTATTGCCAGTATTGATGCCACCGTAAATGGCAGCACACAAACCCTCGTACACAACACCCAATACCGTCCCGATGGACAGCTCACCGATATTGAATATGGCAACGGTTATACGGAAACCCGTCAATACAACCTCAAAGCACGGCT
>NVUB02000026.1 GCA_002401775.2 Ectothiorhodospiraceae bacterium | reverse complement strand
ATTTTTCGTGCTGGCACCAAATGTAGGCGCTTTAGGCGAGGCGCGGTGAGGCGTAATAGTCATTCTATTGCAACGAATCGCAACGAATCGCACCACCAAAAGTAGGCGCTCTTAGGCGACAGTAGGCGCTTTAGGCGACGCCGCCAGCGCGGAAAAGGACCAGAATCACGCCACGAACGGTGATTGAGAACGGCCCCTAGTACACCGTCAAGGCTATTTTGATGAGTTCAGTGGGCCTGTTAGTGATCAGGGCCGTCTGGAAAAAATAACAGACAGAAAAAAACCGCTATCTGTGCGGGATAGCGGCTGGAGGTTCCAACAAATAGGGGGTTTGTCTGGAAGTAAATTCACCATATCGCAACCAACCCCACTCTGGAACTAATTAGTTCTTATTTATTAATCTGTTATAACAATATGCGCCTTCTCTTAATCGTCGTCCGGGCAAAAATGCCCAGTAGCGCCAAGGCAAGTAAGCTCAAATTTCCGCCGCCGCCACTACCACTCAGTCCTGCCGTCACAACACCGTCCGAGGTTAATGCTGGAGCTGCACTGCAATTTGCGGTTACCAGAGGGGCATAGCAGGCCATCCAGCCGTTTACGGCTATTTCCAGTGGCATGGTGTCAGCGCCTCTGAGTCCCTGGAGTTGATGGCAATTTGTGCTCGCCACGGTGGTGCAGTCCAACTCAAGTTGGGTGTATGAAACGCCGAACCCCGCATTGTAAGCGGCAATACGGCCTTCATTGTCTGCAATGGCATTGGTATCCTCGTTACCATAAATATCCAGTACCGGCACGCTCACCTCATCCAGAGTGAAATCGGGATCTAAAGGATCGATACCGTTACCCCCTCCGCTGTTGTACATGCCTACCCCGACCAAACCGATAATCGGTACGGCGGGGGATAAAATGCGTGCCACGGCAGCAGCGGAAAAACGTGACCCCATACTGAACCCTATCACCACCACCTGGGTAACCCCCGTGCCTTGCAAGTGGCTAATAGCCGCCTGTACACGCGCATAGGCCTCGGGAAAAGCATAGGGAGTGGCGCTCTGGACATCGATAGTATATTCAGTGAATGAGTGGCTGTTAGTAACAGGGTTTGCCGCCGGATTTTCGATAGACAGGGTGGTGTAACCCGCTGTTTGAAGGCTTATCCGCAGTTCATTAACGACAGGGCCATCGGGTGATGAATTACGCCCATGCAATAAAACAACACCCACACTGGGTGTTCCGGCTCCTGTCAGTAAACAGCCATCAACTGTTTCCATGCCGCCACCAAATATGGCTGGGTCTAGTACCACGTTTCCACAAACGGGAATGAGCGGGTTGTTCGCCATCACCACATTCACCAGTAACCCGAAAATAACAACGCTTAACCTTAAATACTTCAAGCCATACAGACTATTTATCTGATTCATACCGCAATCCTTTTATTGTTTATGTTGTCAAACGGTTGTCGAACCGTTGTTAAACCATTGCCAAAGCAAAGCTGGACTATTAGCAAACTATTAGCAAATTATTAGCGACCTATTACCGAATGAAGGGTCAACATCCAGGCCATGGTACCAAATACACCCACATTTTTCGTTGTTGGTGCTAACGGATAAACGCTTTTACAATGAGCCATAGAGACCGTACTGGCGGTAACCCATGAGTGAGCACTGATTTGAAACACCTTGATTTAAGTAAAAAGCTAAGCAATACCTTTGCCTCCCTGTCAGAGGATTTTTACTCGCGCGTAGCGCCTACCCCCTTACAGCAGCCTGCAAAACTGGTGCATTTTAACCCGGCGGTGGCGGCGCTTTTGGACTTGCCGGCAGATATCACTTCTGACCCTGCTTTTGTGGAGATTTTCACCGGTAATACCGCGCTGGCCGGTGGTGCCCCCATCGCCATGCTCTATGCGGGTCATCAATTTGGCCACCTGGTGCCACAGTTAGGCGATGGTCGGGCCATTATGCTGGGCGAGACCACCAATTCGCGCAATGAGAAATGGGAGATCCAGCTCAAAGGCTCCGGACTTACACCCTACTCTCGTGATGGCGATGGTCGCGCAGTGTTGCGATCCACCATCAGGGAATACCTGTGTAGCGAAGCCATGCACGGCCTGGGCATCCCCACGACGCGCGCACTGTGCATAACGGGCACCGACGATGAAGTCTATCGAGAACAAATCGAGACGGCAGCCGTGCTCACGCGCGTTGCACCCTCCCATGTGCGCTTCGGCTCTTTTGAGGTGTTTTTCTATCGTGATCAGGTAGAGCATATCCGTACCCTGGCCGATTTTGTCATTGAACATCACTACCCCGAGTTGGCAGATGAACCTAAACCCCATGTTGCCTTGCTGAGCGCCGTTGTGGAACGTACGGCAACATTAATGGCGCAGTGGCAATCCGTGGGTTTTGCCCATGGTGTAATGAACACAGATAACATGTCCATTCTCGGATTAACCCTGGACTACGGGCCTTTTGGTTTCATGGAAACCTACGAACCGGGGTTAATCTGCAACCATTCCGACCCCCGAGGCCGCTATGCCTTCGACCAGCAACCTCAAATCAGCCTGTGGAATCTCACCTGCCTCGCCCAGGCATTGTCACCCCTCATGGACATCGAAGATGCCAAGGCTTGTCTGGCCCCTTACCAAACGCTTTACACTGAACATTATTATCAACTCATGATACAAAAAATGGGTTTTGAAAAAGCCTCCGATTCTGCACTCGCACTGACCGGTGAATTTTTGTCGATGATGCAGGCAGGCCATGCAGACTACACACGGTTATTCCGCAGCCTCAGTGAGGTTCAGCGTAATGATGAAACACTCAACACAGTGTTGCACGACAGTGTGGTTTCTCAAGGTAAGGTCGACGCCAATAAATTTGAACATTGGTACAACACCTATCGCGACACCCTACAGAAAGAAGCGTTACCCGACGCCGAGCGCCGGATCGCCATGAATGCGATAAACCCCAAGTTCATCTTACGAAATCATCTGGCCCAAACCGCCATCGAAAAAGCAGAACGCGACAAGGATTATTCAGAGGTCGACCATTTAATGACGGTATTACAAGCGCCATTTGATGAACACCCGGAGCATAGCCATTATGCTGAGATACCGCCGGACTGGGCATCGGGGTTGTCGGTGAGTTGTTCTTCTTAAACGATGAATGCGGGGGAGTTATGAAACGGGCTTCAGTAACAACGACCGACCTGTCATGGAATCGGGTACTGGCAAGCCCATGAGATGTAATATCGTCGGTGCTATGGAGCTTAGCCCGGCCCCGACGGACAACTGCCAACGCGCTGAATCCATGATTAAACACGGGACGGGGTAAACGGTGTGCTGGGTGTGGGGTTCGCCACTCAGCGGGTCGATCATCTCTTCGCAGTTGCCGTGGTCGGCAGTAAGAATGACTGACCAGCCTGCATCGCGTGCGACATCCAGTACCCGTCCGGCTTCCTTGTCCAATGTTTCAACAGCCCGGATTGCGGCTTCAGGAATACCGGTATGTCCCACCATGTCACCATTGGCAAAGTTAACGACGATAAAGGCATAGTTTTCATTTTCGATGGCGTCTATTACTGCATCGGCCACTTTGTCCGCGCTCATCTCCGGCTGCAAGTCGTACGTTGCCACTCTGGGGGAGTCGATGATCATTCTCTCTTCACCCGCGAAGGCATCTCCCTTGCCACCATTAAAAAAATAAGTGACGTGGGCATATTTTTCCGTCTCGGCACAATGCATTTGTTGCAGCCCTGCACGGCTGATGACTTCGGCGACGGTATTGCGGGGTCGTGTTTGTTTAAAGGCATAAGGTTGACGATACCATTCGTCGTATTCTGTCATACAAGTCACGGTAAGGGGGGTGTAATCGCCTCGATCAAAATGCGTAAATTCGGTTTTATACAGGGCAGCCGTTAACTGTCGTGCCCGATCTTTACGGAAATTGAAAAACACGAAAGAATCACTCCATTGTGTGGGTTCCCCCCCCGCAATGACTGTTGGCAAAATAAACTCATCGGTTTTTCCCGCTTCATATGAGGCTTCGATGGCAAAAGATGCCGATTCGGCTATTTCTCCCTGGGCCTGGGTAATGGCTTGCCAGGCGAGTTCAATACGGTCCCAGCGATTATCTCTGTCCATGGCGTAATAACGCCCACATATTGTTACCACGGCTCCCCCTGCATCCGTCAGGGCTGGTTCTACAATGGCCAAATAATGTAATGCCGATTTCGGTGCTGTATCCCGGCCATCGGTAAACATGTGCAGCACTGGCCGCACACCATTGCGGCGACACATTTCGATGAGCGCCAGTACATGTGCTATATCACTGTGTACACCGCCATCGGAAACAAGCCCTGCCAGATGCAGGGGGCGTTCCCCCGTGCGGGCATGGTTAACGGCTTCAGTGAGTGCCGGATTCTCAAAAAAGCTCGTATCGTTAACAGCCTCACCTATACGCACTAGGTCCTGCTGCACAATATCGCCGCAACCCATGGTGAGGTGACCCACTTCGGAATTACCCATCTGGCCGTCCGGCAGCCCCACGGCGCTACCGGATGCCTGTAACAATGTGTGGGCGTTATGGGAAAAATAATTATCCAAACGCGGTGTGTTGGCCTGAATCACGGCATTATTAAGGCCGCCGGGATTAACACCAAAGCCATCGAGAATAACCAGCAATACCGGCTGGCGGGGGGATTTTTCAGTCATCATTTTTAGCCATGTTTTTAGTCACGTTTTAGCCGTATTGCCAGCCAACAAAAGTCGCGCTGTTTTCAGGGATTATCGCGTAACCGTGTAGCGGCAAACCCGACGCCATAATGAAGCGCTATTTCTGAAAAAAAGAGAATATGGGTGAAAAAGGACTTCTGAAAAGCCCTGCTGTCACCGGGAAAGCTAAAAAATAGAAAATCGATAAAAAACCGAAAAAATGACAGAAATTTGAAAAAAAAGACGAAAAACACTGAAAAATGACGAAAAAAGCTAAAAAAAAGCTAAAAAGTGTCAAAAACTGCTGAAAAACATAAATATTGTAAACCTGCTAACGGTCTCATCAACAGATCCCCACGATAATCGGGCTTGCAGAACGACTTTTGTTCAGATAACGCGACGAAGTGTTAACTGATCAGGATGTCCCAATCCGTGGTTTTCAAAATGGATTTCCGCACCATCTCACGCAACCAGCCATCGAAAAAATCCACGGGATTATAGGCGTCCGTTAACACCATCGCCTTTGTATCCGCTGGAAACTCAAAACGTTTGCCCAAGACGCCAAATACTTGCTCACGCACAATGGCATGGCTTTTAAAGCGAGCATGATCTATCTGCATTGTTCTGCGCTCTCCCTGGTAGGCCATCAATATGATATTGCCGACGCCATTGGGAGACGTTTTAACATCAAACGCTGGATAAGCTTCCGCGACATCAAAAGCGGTCTGCAAGGTTTTTACCACCGAAGCCGTCATAAATGTTTCTTTTTGCAAACTGCCAATGAGGTTGACGGCAAGCACCCCTCCCGGCAACAAACGTTCACGGATTAATGACAGCGCTTCAACACTCAGCAAATGCGCGGGAGTGATGTCACCACTAAATACATCCAGCACAATATAGTCATAACGCCTGTCAGTACTGCTCAAATAGTAACGCGCATCTTCGATGACCATGTCACCGGAAATCTTAAAATTAAAATAATCCCGTGCGATATTCGCCACTGCCGGGTTGATATCAACCACGTCACACTTGATACCCTGCTTTTCATACCAAGTGGGAATAGCCCCCAACCCCAAACCAATAACCAGGCAGCGTTTGCCTTCCGGTGCCAGCATGTACGTCAAGAACTGTATGAAATAGTTGTATTCGTAGATCGACTCATTATCCGCAAGGTCAATACCGCCCTGGATCATGCCGTCGATAAGCATTTCCCGGTAGTGTTTTTTTCCATAGCTGTAGTCAACGACTTTAACATCGCCATAGAAATTATCCTCACGATGAACAAGGTCAATTTTTGTGCCGTCCGCCCCAATTTTCGAAACTGGCTGTTGCGGCTGGTAAAGTAAGAAGGGCAATACCAATACCAGCAACACCCACCAGCGACGCTGGAAGATAACAAAATAAAATGCGGCCAGAGCCATTAACAGGCCACCAGAAAGGGCAAAAATTTGATCGACGCTAAAATAGGCGATGAGCACAAACCCGGTGAGCACCGTGCCTACGGTACTGCCGATGGTCGACAAGGCATAAAGCCCACCCACAGTGCGGCCGAGGTTTTTCAAGCCATTGGTCGCCAGTTTTACTAAATAGGGCGATACACACCCCAGCAATAGCAGAACGGGGCCAAATAGGATTAAGGTGCTGGCAAACGCCCCTGTCCGCAACCCCAAGGGTAAACAAGCCTTTAAGATGGGGCCTTTCAATATGGGGATAAGCAATACCAGCAAACCGGCAAAAAGGATGATGCCAAACAGATACTCCGGCCGTTGAAACCGATCAGCCAGCAGGCCTCCCACCGCATAACCAATGGCCAGAGCCAGCAGAGTGACGGTAATTAGCGAGGTCCACACAAACAGGCTGACACCAAAGAATGGCCCGACGACCCGGGACCCTAATACCTGGATCACCATAACCAGTGCGCCGCTCAGCACCGCCGTAAACAATAAATAAGCTAAGAGGCCGCGGGAGTTTATTCTTTCATCTGTCATCATTCCCCTATGGTATCACCCACAGAGATTTCGAGCACCTTTGCGGCACTGCCCTGATTTATCGCTATTTCTACCAGCCCATTGGCGTTTTCATACCAAAAGGCGTCGCCCACGGCCACATCTGAAAACGTCTGTGCTTGATTCAGCCGGTGTTTTCCTATTTGTAGTTTACGCTTACCCGTAAATGCTGAAGCGCGTAATCCAGTAATGGCATTACCGAAAGGGTCGATATAAATAACGCGGTAATAATCAAGTGCAGCCGAAAAAACCGGGTGTTTCTGATTTTCAGAGAATGGCATTGTGATGCCTGGAGGTACCTCTCCCATAGCGAGCTTTGCGGCCACGGGCGCAAATAAATCACGGCCATGGAATGTGCGGGATAAAGACTGAGGCTGCCAGGTAATATTCCACCACTCTGACGCATTCCCCTGCTGAAACACAATATCAAACAAGCCGTTATCTGGCCCCACAAACCACCGTCCATCGACGTGCAGCATCACGGGTTGTCGGCTGTCGCTACCCACTCCCGGATCCACAACGCCTAGAAAAATGGTGCCTTCAGGAAAAGACGAAGCATACGCCGCGAGTAAATACGCGGATGAGTGCGCATCAAAAACAGGCGCATCGTGCAATAGGTCAATGATGGGTACCGTTGGCGCCACTTGCAGACAAGCCGCTTTCATTTGGCCAACATACGGACCTTGCCATCCGTAATCTGTAAACAAGACAATCATAGACTTCAGCATAAAAACTCCATTCAACGACGTTATTTGTTGATTGACAAATGAGCCTGTAAAAAAGATACCCTGTATTCAGAAGCATCTGCCGCAGGGATGTGTTTACGACATTTTCTGGATGCAGGGTCTCCTTTTATTTGTGTACCATTTGCTTGTATACCATCAGTGTCTCGGCCCCGACTGTTAGGCTTCTACACGGTTATATGGCTTAGAACGCCGTATCCAGGCCGACCAAAAAGTAATTCTCATTGGTCAAGTGCCCCGTCCAATACGTGCCTGTCTTCTCAGTGGTTTCCAGCAAGTCCACATTAGCTTCTATAATCGCCTTTACGTTGCGCATGAAATAATACGACGCTGTGAAGGTCATAGAATTCATTTCAATACCTTCATAAATAGTATCGGTGTCTTTTAGGTCATTGGCATCGGCATAATTGTACAGTGCGGAGTAAGCCCAGCGCGGGCTATGGATATAGTCAATGCCAACAAAGGCACCAAACCATCGATATTTTTGATTCGCATCAATAAAGCCATCCCATTCGTTCCAGATTGCCTGACTAAACCAGCCGATCTTATCGCCAATTTTACCAGACATATCGATACCCCAGGCATTTTTGTCCGTATCACGGCCACCACTTTGATCCGGTGCCAAGGCATTTTTTTGTGACCCACTATAAGCAAATAACCCCGCGCTAACCGGCCCCAACTCAGACCCAACGCGGCCAAACAATGCCTTGTTATTATCGGTATCAAACAGGTGATCAGGGCGATTATAGCCAGGACTGTTAATCTTTCGGTCGGCCTCAATGCCATTACCATTAACCCAGCCCAGTGCCAGATCAACGGGCCCAACCGTGTAATCAACCACTACGCCACGGTCATAAGTGAGGCCCGCCATGCGATAAACCATAAAGTCCTGAAAGGTCAGCCGGGTTTCTCGCGCAAACATCAAATCCGAGACCTGAAACTGCCCCAGCATCATGCCCGCTCCCGTGCCAAACACATCGTCATGGGAAAACCAAGCGTCTTCGATAATGGTACTGCCGTTGCCACCCTTCTCAGCAAAGATGCCGTAAAAATAATAACTGATATGTTCAGATAAAGGCGCGCTGGAAAGAAACTTAATCAGGTATGGTGCCTGAATATCAACATCCGCCTCAGCCAGAGTAGCCCCGGTATTCACGTCAATGGCCTTAGCCTGACGAGTTTGCACATAAGCCTGGGCCCGTATGGCCAGGGGTATGCTTTTCGGCAAGGCCAGCATCTCGTCGCCTGTTTCAACCGTATCTATTTTCCAATTGGGCAGACGATAATTTGATGCCACAAAGTCCTGGCCAAATTCATTCAGCTTAGGGAAGGCCGCGTGGCAGGCAACACAGCTCAAATTATACTTACGGGCAAAGGCCGGTATGGCCTCTGAAGGCTGCGGCCACAAGCCAACAATGAGTATTGCAAGTAGCCCAAGTAGTAACAATGGCGCCGGGTGTGTGTGGTTTTTCATGGAATATCTCCCTAAATCATAAGCAAATGGTGTCTGTCTTTGATTATTTCAGCGTAGACCAAAAAAGGACTACATAAACAATGAAGGAATACTGACAGACGAAACTGAATTGAAGCTGAAATTATGAAAGGCTTGGGATTAGGACTGAGGACTGAGGACTAAATGCTGAGAGTTTAAGGACTGTGGTCAGGACGGCTTTCGTAGGTCACGTTGCGCAGCTACGTGACGCAATAGCTTAATTGACCACCCATGTTCTCGGCTGAAAATGATCGTCATGGTGCATAGCAACATGACCTACAGGGCTGAGGGCTGAGGGCTGAGGGCTGAGGGCTGAGGGATTAGTGCTAAGTGCTGAGAACTAAGTGCTACGTAAAACAACCCGGACTTATCTTTCGCTGTGTTCTTTGCGCCTTAGCGTACTCTGCGTTTACAACACGGAATCCATTTAAACCTCATACCCCGTAGGTCAGGTTACGAAGTGACCTGACAGATTATTTCCACCTTGGGAGTGGTTGACGCAAAGGTCGCAAAGGCGCTAAGAACGCAGAGTATATTTTTCATAACTACACTCTTACACATGCACTCTAAACACCCGTGTAATTGTCAGGTAGCTGCGCAACCTGACCTACAAAAGACGACTTTACCGCCTATACCTGTACTTATTGCGTAGACCAAATGTAGAACGACTCCGATGTTACCTTACTGGGTTACTGAGACTGAGACTGAGGCTGAAGGCTGAGGACAGAGTAAAGAAAACCTGCACTAATCTTTCTCAGCGTTCTTTGCGCCTTAGCGTACTCTGCGTTTACAACACGGAATCCATTTAAACCTCATACCCCGTAGGTCAGGTTACGAAGTGACCTGACAGATTATTTCCACCTTGAAGCCGGTTGACACAACGTATGAAAGACCGCCAAACTTAGCACTTAGCACTTAGCACTTAGCACTTAGCACTTAGCACTTAGCACTTAGCACTTAGCACTTAGCACTTAGCACTTAGCACTTAGCACT
>NVUB02000025.1 GCA_002401775.2 Ectothiorhodospiraceae bacterium | reverse complement strand
TGACGCAATGGATTAATCGAGCACATATTTTCTCGGATGGAGATGGTCGTCACGTAGCTTCGCAACGTGACCTACGGTGTATGAATCAAGAATGAAAACTGAGTGCTAACCACTACTAAGGACTTCACTCTGGGCGCTAAGCACTAAGCACTAGGCACTAGGCACTGGGCTTTATTTAACGTTTCGTAGGTCACGTTGCGCAGCTACGTGACGCAATGGATTAATCGAGCACATATTTTCTCGGATGGAGATGGTCGTCACGTAGCTTCGCAACGTGACCTACGGTGTATGAATCAAGAATGAAAACTGAGTGCTAACCACTACTAAAAACTCAGCACTTACCACTCAGAACCGGATCCTAAACACTGGCCGTTAACTCATAAACAACTGCTTAGTTTCCTGGATTCCTTCTTTCGATTCTTCCAACACGGCCATACTGACTTCGGGGGTGAGGTTTCCGTCGGCAAGTTTGCCGAAGGCTGGTATTTCGCTTAATCCCGGTAGGCCCACCATTTTAGAGGTGCCGAAATAGCTGTGAAGGTGCGCTACGTTAACGACATCGCCATAATCCGGTCCATTTTCACTTTCGCGCATCCAGTCTTCGGCATAGGTTGCGGTGCCCACAAATGCGCTTGGAAATTGCCATTCTCGTAAGATATTTGTCCCAATTTCGCGTTTCAATTGCTCAATAACGGCTTCCAGGGTATCTCTGTCGGACGATATGGTGGGGTAATTGTCAGCATAGGTCAGTATCACCAGCGCACCAATGTCGTGTAACAACCCCGCCAACAATGCTTCTTCCGAATCCAGCCCAGGAGTAACGGCAGCCAAGGCCATACTAATGGCTGCGACCTCAACACTGTGATTCCACAAGTCCCGAACACAGTTATTCAACAATTCTGTGGTGATTTTTTCCTGGAAGATGTTGCGAACAACAAAACTGACCACAAGATGCTTCGTGGTATTCAGTCCTAAGTGTGCAATCGCTCTCGCGCACGTCTCCACCGGTGGTTGGCCATGATACAACGAGCCATTGGCGGATTTTATAATCTTGGCTGTAATAGCCGGGTCGGTATTAATCAACTTCGCCACGGCCTTAATAGGTACATCATCCAGTTCAATCATACGCCTGATCTTCAAAGCCACTTCAGGCATGCTGGGGATGGCCAGGCGGTCATTCATGAGGTCCGCATGAATTTCAACGTACAACGGGCTCTCGCTGATCTCCCCAGATTCAACTTCTTCTGTTACCTCAATGCTTTCTTGCAAACCACTAAAGGAAAGATGTTTAAGCAACGCGGTATCAACACGCAACAGTTTTATTGGCGTCATCGCTAACAAGGTATAACGCCTCGGTTGTAAGTGTGCCACGGGTGCTCGGGCACTTTCGGCTCCCGCCCATTACAAACAGTTCCATGCCATCTTCTGCCACCAACTTCAAGGTGCCTTCAATCAGGTAATAATCCCAGCCATCACTTTCTCCCACACGCGCCAGGGTGTGGCTGCGAGGCACCGTTTCCAGCAGGGAGTGTGTGGCTAATACAATCAGTTCATCTTCGGAACATTCATTAAAGGGCACAAACCCGGAGAAGTCGCCGGTTTCTGATTATAATGAAACTATCTTGGGCATATGTCGTCCATGAAGCCAGTTATAGAACTTAAGTAGAAACTTTTATACCGACGATTTCAGGTTTGCAGTAAACCTGCCGCCGCAACGCAGTATATTCTTTGCTACGGGATCGGCGTGGTGGTGTTAATACTTTAACCGGTGATTACCGGTCTGCGTAAACCTTACTCAGATAGCGCCCCGACAAAACAAGCCGCCTTTGTGAGACGTATTGCTACCCGTCATCAAACGTATGTTTGCCTGGCCGTCTCATTCCCTGACAAAAATTCATGGTAGAGTGCCCGTAGCGCATTTATTGGTTATCAAATATCAACAACCTGTTGCCCTCCAGTAAGGGCTTGCATAGGAAAGAAAATGTTATTCATGTCCTCACCACGTAGAGCTTGCGCATTGCGCACTCACATCAATTTCCGATTTTGTTCGCTAGTGGCCGCAATGATGGCCATTCTGTTACTCACCGGTTGCGCCACCACGAGCGATATGATGGACAAGCTCAATACCTCATTACGCGGTTATGAAAAAGCAATTCGATGGGCCAAGTTTGACTCGGCCTATTCCTACCACAAGTGGGATGATGACGAACAAGCCTCAATACCTTCCTATATGGAAAACATTCGCGTTACCCATTTTGAAACCATGGGTGAAAAATTTGACCCCAAAAACAAGGTCATGAAAAGAACCGTAAAATTGCGCTACTACAATACTGAATACCAGCGCGAGAAATCCATGCGCTACCCTCAAGAGTGGAAATTTTTTGAAGACAGCAAGCGCTGGTACCTGGTCAGTGCTCCCATTACCTTCCAATAACGTCTATCAACCCTAACGTTACCTAAAAAGGTGCTTTTTGAACCTGCCCTAAAAATGGTGCAATTGCTAATAATTTGAGTCCGAAAGTTAACATGCTTCTAGATTTCACCCGCAATGAATCCCAGCAACAAACAATGACCGTTTTTCGCTTTATTGACAGCCTGTTTATCGCTTTACACTCTCGATTTACGCAATGGTAAGGTAAGGTCAACTCAACGAACACACACTACAATTGGGACATACACCTCGAGCGCAGACCATGTTATTCATTCAACTGTTACGCATTCAACGTTCCATAACCGCCAGGCTTGTCTTGTGTGTGTTCAGTGTGCTGTTCACCCCTGCACTCTGGGCAGCTCCCCTGCATGACGCCGCTGAAATGGGTGATCTCTCCAGAATTACAACATTGGTCGCGGCAGGTGCTAACATTGCTGAGATAGATTCACGCGGTATCTGGCCGTTGCTGGCCGCTGTAACGGATGGCAATTTAGAAGTCATTGCGCTGTTGTTAACGCTAAAAGCCGACCCCAATCAGCATGATCAATACCGTTACTCCGCATTGCACGAAGCTGCCAGTTTGGGTTACTACGATGTGGTGGAATTGCTCATCAACGCCAAGGCCAACATTAATCTGCGGGACATCAATGACATTACGCCGTTAGGCTATGCCATGCGCTCATCCAGCGTGGATACGGTCACCCTGCTTCAAAGCAAGGGTGCAATGGAATAACGCCTTTTTAGCGAGCGTTTTTAATGTGCCACACGCTCATCGGAGCGAGCAAAGACGCGTGTAATGACGAGTCCCACCGCGAGATAATTTTTAGTTTCTATCAATGGGCTATCTTCAAATACCGCGCCTCCCAAGTCATCGTAGCGAATAAAACTACCCACAAACCATTTATTGGAATGCACCGACATCGTCAGGCTAATGCGCTTACCTCCGTAACCGGCCTCTGCCTCGTAAGCCGGACGAGAACTCGTCACGTATTGTGAATCCACCGTGTAAAAGTAATCGTGGTACGCCTGTGATGCGTAAATGGGCCCACCAGACAGACTCCACCGCCACAATGAACGCGATTTTCCTTTCGTCAAAACCCAGTTAATATACGGCGAAAAAACCCATCCCTGATGATCAACTAAAGGATTACCGACCGATATCGCCGCCCGGACCGGTAACCGTATCCACCATTCATGCTCCCATTCCTTGTGTCGATTGCCGCTTTGTCCGAGTATAATTTTCAACGATGGCCCCGCCTCACCCACCGGATCGAGGCTTGGCATACCCCTACGAGCACCCGCACCATTGGGCACGGGTAAACTCCCTGCCACACTAAAATCCAATCGTAGACGGTTACGATGCACTAATTCTCCGCGCAGCCCTTCCTCGTCTATTTTAAATCGGTCGCCACGATAAGCCACGAACGGCACCGGCAACCAAACGGTTTCTTGCCCTTTTGCTCCCCGATAGGCGGGTACGCCTAAAACACCCGCGCCAAGCCCAAGCTCCCATTTAGGTAAATGAACAGCCATCGCTGATGTCATTTGTAATAACCCCAGCAACGCAACCAATATCGCCATGCGCCGTACTTGCCAAGTCCTTCCCAGCGTATCTGCTAAATATGTGGCTTTTGAACCCCAAATGCCTTTACTCATAAACCGCACCCATAAACTGCTCCCATAAACTGCTCAATATTTTTCATACTACCTCTCACAAGTGGTAATGCCGACACACGTTACAATCACACATAACCTTCACACAAGCGTCACACGTCACATTTTGCGGCCATTGATGACAAAATAGTCCAGGCAACTCGACTGCTGACAGAGTTTAAGCGACAATAGATGGCTTACCTTGAGCGCTTGAAAGGGTTCTCATTTGGCTAAATTCATACTGCCGGCGGTATTTTAACCCCGGCCAACTCACAACACAGTGGCTCACAGATAACCATCACCCATGTCTACACCAACCAAAACCGACGATTTACGCATCCAGTCCACCAAAGAGGTCGTAGCACCTGAAACGGTCATGGCCGCACACCCACTCACCGATGCAGCCGCGGCGACAACCTCAAAGACCCGCCAGGCAATTCATGACATTCTCGCCGGTAAGGACGACCGCCTGCTGGTGGTCATTGGCCCCTGCTCCATCCATGACCCGGAGGCCGCAATGGAATATGCCAGCCGACTGAAGGCCGTGCGCGACGAGCTGGGTGGAGATCTGGTTATTGTCATGCGGGTTTATTTTGAAAAACCGCGCACCACCGTAGGCTGGAAGGGACTGATTAACGACCCGCATCTCAACGGCAGCTTTGAAATTAACAAAGGATTGAATCTGGCGCGGAAATTATTGGTGGACATCAATAACCTCGGCATACCGGCTGGCACGGAATACCTTGACCTGATTACGCCGCAGTATATTTCCGATTTAATTAGCTGGGGGGCCATTGGCGCACGTACCACTGAAAGCCAGGCTCACCGTGAATTAGCATCTGGTCTGTCCTGCCCAGTGGGCTTTAAAAATGGCACTAACGGCAGCCTCAAAATTGCCACTGACGCCGTCAATGCCGCTAGCCAACCCCACTATTTTTTGTCCCTGACGAAAGCAGGTCACTCTGCCATATTTTCCACGACGGGTAATGAAGACTGCCACATCATCCTGCGCGGCGGGGTAACGCCCAATTACGATGCCGACAACGTCGAAACCGCCTCCCAGGAAATGCTAAACGCGGGACTGGCGCCTTCTTTGATGATCGACTTCAGCCATGCCAACAGCAATAAACAGCATCAACGTCAGTTGGATGTGGGGCAAGACGTCGCCCGCCAAATCGCCGGTGGGGATAAACGTATTATGGGCGCAATGATTGAAAGCCATCTGGTTGCGGGCCGGCAGAATGTGGTCGCAGGTGAAGAATTATTGTTCGGCCAAAGCATTACTGATGCCTGTATTGACTGGGACAGCAGTTTGCCCCTTTTAAACGAACTCGCGGCGGCGGTGCGTACCCGGCGTACGGCTACACCCTAAACAACAATCTAAACAACAATCTAAACTACAGCCTAAACTACAGCCTTAACTACAGTCTGAATTCACCCTAAGCCCACCCGATACACAAAATCAGGCCACGAACAGATGTTCGCAGCCTAGAGAAATGCACGGCTGACGGTATGCCAGGGATGTCTGGTCTGGATGACTCTCGGGTAAAACCAGCTTTAGCAAAAACAACGATAAGTACCCGTATTCCGGTACACATTACCAAGCCCATACCGAAAGGTACGCGCCAGCGTCTGCTAAAACCGCTCAGTCTGCCACGTTGTAAATTTACAAGTGTCGACTGTATTGCCCGTGTTCGGCACCGGCCATCAAATCACGAAAATCTTCGCCGCTAAGGTGAATCAATTCAGCATGATCACCTGCTTCAAAATAGATATCGTCGCAATTAGCCAAGCTGTTATCAATCGCCACATCCACACCGTACGCTTCACCCAGGGGAGGAATTGCCCCTAGTTCACAATCGGTGAAAATGTCGGCCAGCTCTTCCTCTGTCGCCAATTCCAGTCGGCGGTCCAGCTGATCGTCCAGCAGGGTAAATTCCACTTGATGACTCGCCGGAACCACCACCATGAGATAACCGCGATAATCTTCCGTCATGACACATTTCGCGAGCTGATCACCCGGTATATGTGCCGCCTCCGCCGTTTCTAAGCTGCTACCGGTATGAGGATGCGGTACGATGTCGTACTCAACACCCCAGCGGTCAAGATAGTCCTGTAATGTCATTGCTACTGCCATGAGAAATCCTCCTCTTTATCCGACCCATAACTTACCTATAGTCGAGAGAAAAGGCTTTGTACAGCTGTGGCTACCGCAAAGGGCTGACAGACAGCTAACCACCGCCCGTCAAATGATGACCATTATCTATCTGACAAAATACAACCTGAAACTCTTACTTCCGAAAGGCATTTTCGCTAGAATTCACACCCCAATTCTCACATCCGTTCAGCCCCCTGTTCAGACACCTGTTCAGCTCCCTGTTCAGACACCAACATTTTGGAGAAACACATGCATTGCGCTATTTACAAGGGTATCAAAAAGCCAGGCGATTATTTGTACGTGGAAAAGGTAGATGATTTTTCCCGTATACCACAAACATTGCTAGATATGATGGGTGAGCTGAAACTGGTCATGAACCTGGAATTGTCACCCGAGCGGAAGCTCGCCCAGACCGACGTCAATAAAGTGATGGCGTCATTAACTGAGCAAGGCTATTACCTGCAAATCCCCCCCCAAATTCATGAAATAAACTTGCTGGAAGATCAGCGCAAAAAACTGGGGTTGGAGCCCTTGCCTGAGCGGGACAAATACACGGACTCTAATTCTGACTAATCGTCTTTGCCATACTGGCCAAGTAAGTTCATACCGACCCGGTTAATCCATCCGTAATTGGAATTCTGCTTCGGCAACGGATTTACCATTGATCATAATCTCAATTTTGTGCAATCCGGGATAGTACACCCGTGTACTGATGGGGCGGATTGCGTGCTTTTTACACATTGTCACCGAGTCTTTTGATAACAACGTCATACTCCGCCACTTAAATACTTTGGGGGAAGTACTGCCATTGGCTTTTTGGTGGTGTATCACGTAATCGATCACTAAAGATTGCGAAGTGCGCGCACTGGAACAAAGTCGTAATTCAAAACCCAACCCATCACCAAACACGACATCCTGCACGTCGATGGCTAAGCCTACCGATGCCAGCTTTGGCGGGCCAAACCCGAACACCTTCAGCGTTTTTTTGTGGCCGGCTTTAATCAAGGTACGACAAGCATGTCGCAATAACTGCTGCCGTTCCTTACTGGCCCCAGACATCCATCGAGCGGCGATATCCGCCACGGTGTCCGGGTGGTCTTTAGCGATATCGTTTAAATGATTCGCCACGGAACGTCTTACGTAAGCATCGTCATCGTCTTTCAGTATTTCCAGCAATGCGATGACGGGTTCAGGGTCTTTGATAAACTGGGGTAATTGCATGGCCCAGGGAAGTCTTGGGCGTGAGCCTTCAGAGGCTAAACGACGTACATGCCGGTTTTTGTCCCGAGTCCACTCTGTCAGTACCACCAGTGTTTTTTCAACGTCTTCCAGCAAGAAGAACCTAATGCCAAATTCCGATGAAAACCCCTTCGTCATTTCTTTCAAAAGCGTCATCGATAATTCAAAGTCCTGATGGCCGACCTGTCCCACATAATGGGTCATGGGCATAATCGCCCACCCGGCAATGCCATTTTTGTCAACGGTGGCATCACCAATGTCGTCAGTCAGCTGTGAATTCAGGCTGGCTAGAATGATCGCGCCAGCTTTAGTAAAGTCAGCCGGAAAATAGTCAATCATCGCCTGCGTTATTTGCGCTGACCGAGCCTTTAATTCAAGCGCATCCAGTCCTTTTGTCGCGGCGGCAATAAAAGCTTTTTCATTAAACGCCTTTTTTTCAGGGCTGTTTTTCGCAAAATGCGCAGCCATTTTACGAATTATTTTTTTATTAAAATTATCCTTAAACAGCTCTGGCATAATTTGTATGTCCTAAATTTTTTACCTTTTCGCCAAGATATTCGCCAAGGTAAGTAAGCAACATTAAAAACCCGGCCAATGGCTGGGTTTTTAATGTTTTGGCTATTCTGGGAGATCAGCAGGTAACTGTTAACTGTTAACTCTTAACCGTTAACCATTAGTCGTTAACGGTTAGCGGATAATTCAAGGTAGCCTACACATAGGATAGATTCTCGCAAAGGCGCCAAGAATGCAAAGGAAAGCATTTTACTCAAACAGGTAAGCGTACGCTTGCTTTTAATGGTGAAGTTATTTTGGAAACGTTGCACTCAATTCCCAAAGTTGACCTGATAATACCGCTTCAAAGTAATGCCAACGCCGTATCACGCTGAAGTGAGTGGCTCGACCGACAACACTTATCATTATCGCGTTCCCCAGCATTTCCACCAGACCTCTGCGTACTGTGCGTCTGTGCGTCTGTGCATACTTTGCGGCTGTGCATACTGTGCGTCTTTGCGTCTTTGCGAAAGTAATAAAACGAACTGACTTCGGGTATCCTTTTCTACTAGTTCAATAGTCACTTAACAGTGATGAAGACTGAGTATTTTAGATTTCCAATGCATCCGTTGGCGCGTCACGGGAAGCGTCCTCATTTTGATTCAGGTTGAGTTTGTATTTTCCGTCCATGCCCGTCAGTCGATACGCCATGACACCGTAAGTAAACCCATTGGGGCGTAACTCGCGTTTGCCATCAATCCATACTTCAAGGCCGCCGCCCATAAAGGTCGATTCTGAAATCAATATTTCGCCGCCTTCAGCATGCGCTTCAATGGAAGCCGTTAAATTGACTTCCTTACCCACCACACTAAAGCTGGCATGTTTACTAGAGCCTACATTGCCCACCATGACCTCACCGGTGTTAACTCCGATACCAACCTGAATTTCGGGTAAACGCTGCGATACATTACGTTCATTGACCTCAGCGACCGCCAATTGCATGGACAATGCACAGGCCAGGGCACGTTCAATATCATCATCTCGTGTTTTGGGCACACCGAAGGTCACCAGCATTTCATCCCCCATCAGTTTGTCGATGGTGCCCTGAAATTTCTGCACGACGTCAATCATCACATCGTAAAAGTTATTCAGCATGACCACGACTTTTTCCGGCGACAAGCGTTCAGATACTTCTGAAAATTCACGGATATCAACAAACAACAGGGTGACTTCTCTGAGTTCGCTGCCAATCAAACTGGCCTGTGGCGAGGCCACCAGGTTTCGCGCCACGTCTTCAGTGACGTACCGACCGAATAGTTTCAGCAACAACTTGTTACGCCGTTTGGCATCTTCAGACAGTGCAGAGATTTTTTTATGGGCAATAACGACGCTCAATTGCGTGTCGACCCGAGCTTGTAACACCTTGGCATCAATGGGTTTGGTGACGTAGTCATTGGCTCCCAGCTCCAGCAATTCGACCACTTTATCGCTGTCGTCCAGCGCAGAGACCATAATCACTGGCAAGGCGGACATGGAAAAGTCTTCACGAATGGCTTTCAGCACATCAACGCCATCAACATCAGGCATCATAATGTCCAGTAAAACCAGATCAAAAGAATGTTCTTTTATTAATTGCAGTGCTTCGTTGCCGCCAGAGGCCAGCGTCACCCTATGGCCTTTGCGTGCCACGATGCGCTCAATGACACCCCGGTTTAATGCATCATCATCAACTGCTAAAATATGACCGCTCTTACTCATCACAGGTACTCGCATTTAATATTCATATTGCCGTCCATTGGCTCCTTTACTATCGCGACATGAATCCAGAAAATTCAATGATTCCACGATAAGCAAGAAAGCTTATCGATAAACGCCGAATAGCTGTCGATATGGGCGCGAAAGCCCTTGCGGATCACCAGGTCCGCACGGCTGACGTCCAGATCGCGGTGAAGGCCGGCGCCCTCGCTGCCGATCACGCAATGCCGCGGCCACAGGACCTGTTCGCCGTAATCCATTTCCGTCGTCTCGAACGGCCTCGCGCCGGCATGGTTGTCGGCGAAGCTGGCATGATCGGCCGGGTGCCAGTCCTGCGTCAGCACCACGGCGTCGAAGTCCGCCATCAGGTTGTTGATCCGGCCGACGATCTCGTGCCCGCCGTCAACCGCAAGCGCGCCGCCCGGA
>NVUB02000249.1 GCA_002401775.2 Ectothiorhodospiraceae bacterium | reverse complement strand
TGGTTAGCCCCCCGACTCAGTCGCTTGGGAGCGGATGTTAATGTTGAAGACTTGCTCACGTTATGTGATGGCGCACCATTGCGCGCATTGGCAATGTGCGAAAACGATAGCTTGAGCCTTCGCCAGGAATTAATGGTGCAATGGGCTCAGGTACACACCGGCAAAAGTGATCCCCTGGCGACGGCGAAGAAATGGTCTGAGCTGGGATTGCCGCAGGCAACACAATGGTTGAGTAGCTGGACTATGGACCTGATCCGACTCAAGTCCGGCGCTCCAGCGGACGCTATTTCTAATGGTGACATACGTCCACAGCTGCAAAAAATGGCCACAGGCCTTGAACTCAAAGGACTGTTTGCTTTTTTAGAACAAATTACCGAATATGCCCGTTGGGCCAATGGACAACTCAATGCCCAATTGGCCATGGAAGAGTTGATGATTAGTTGGAGCCGTCAGCGAGTAAAGTAGCCGTCAGCAACATTACCGTACATATCGTGAAAACAATAATATAAGCCAGTATTCACGTAGATAAACACAATGGAGTAGATTGAAGACATGAGCAGTGATTTCCGACAAGGCGGTATTCTTTCCCTGGCCATTAAGGACAAGAGTTCGCTCTATGCCGCCTACATGCCTTTTGTGAAACACGGCGGATTGTTTATTCCGACCAATAAAAAGTACAAATTAGGGGATGAAGTCTTTATGTTGCTTTCTCTAATGGAAGAGACAGAGAAATTACCCGTTGCCGGAAAGATCGTTTGGGTCACCCCCGCTGGGGCACAGGGAGCACGTATTGCCGGAATTGGCGTGCAATTCAGCAACCAGGACAATGGCGCTGTCCGCAACAAGATCGAAACTTATCTCGCCGGTGCATTGAAGTCCGACCGCCAGACACATACCATGTAGCCTCATTCACAATGTTCGTCATTCGCGCTTAGCGAAGCGAATCTGCGCTACGGTGTTTTACCTTGTCTATTCAAACGTCCCCGAATACCCCTTTAATTGATTCACATTGCCACCTCGACAGACTCGACTTGTCTCCCTGGGATGGCGAACTCAGTGGTGCCTTACAACAGGCCGCAGAACAGGGCGTAGGCCATTTTTTGTGCGTCTCCATTGATCTGGAACATTATCCTACGTTATTGGCAATGGCCAAAGCCTACGAGCAGATTTCCGTTTCTGTGGGTGTCCACCCCACAGAACAAGGCAGCCAAGAACCTACCAGTGAAGAATTAATCGCCCTCGCCGCAGAGCCTGAGGTGGTTGCTATCGGTGAAACCGGGCTGGATTATTTTCGTTGTGAGGAAGGCGAAGCGGGCGAGCTGGAATGGCAGCGTGATCGACTACGCACCCATATTGCGGCATCGAGAGCGACCCGTAAACCCTTAATCATTCACATGCGAGATGCCACAGAAGACACCTTGCGTATCTTAAAAGAAGAAGGTGCCGATGAAGTGGGCGGCGTTATGCATTGCTTTGTCGAAAACTGGGAAGTCGCTCAACGCGCCCTGGATTTGAACTTCGATATCTCATTTTCAGGCATTGTCACTTTTAACTCAGCGAAGGAATTAAAAGTGGTTGCTAAAAATATACCCATCGATCGTATGCTGGTTGAGACAGACTCACCTTATTTGGCCCCCATGCCGCATCGTGGAAAAAGCAACCAACCGGCGTATGTGCGGCACGTAGCGGAATGTGTTGCTGGAATTCGGGGTACTACCTGGGAAAGCATTGCGGAACATACGACTGAAAATTATGTGCGGCGTTTTGGTTGAGTCTTTTTTTACGTTAATAAAAAACCCAACGCAGAGGCGTAAAGGGGCAAAGGGCGCTAAGAACGATGTAAAAATAGTTGCCTTTGCGTTCTTTGCGACTCCGCGTTAGATTTCAAAATCAGATTTTACTGAAATTACCGTCATATCGGCGCATACCCTCTGGGGCATAAAGGCCGGAATCTAGTGGGATTAACGATATTCTGGATACCGGCCTGCGCCGGTATGACGGTGAGTTGATATCGTGGTGTGAACCGGAAGTGTTTTGGTTGTTTTGCGTTATTGATAACCCAACGCAAAGGCGCTGAGGGGCAAAGGGCGCCAAGAAAGATTTAAAAACAGCTGCCTTTGCGTTCTTAGCGCCTTTGCGACTCTGCGTTAGGTTTTAGCTTTGGTTTTAGCTTTAGTTTTTACAACGGCTGTATGAAGTGCTTAAACCGCAATGTCTGCCATTTCCACCGCTCGCTTAATTGTTTCTCTTGGTGTGTAGTAGTGCGGCGAATAACGTATGCCGCCACCGCGTTGTGCGCACATCACACCATTCTCAGTGAGCAGGGAAAAGAGCGTGTCATTATCCATGTTACGGTGTCGAAAAACGGCAATGCCGCTGATGCGCCCGGGGGTGGTGTCGGTCAGTAATTCCAGTTGGGTGCTTTCATTGATGCACTCAAACAGATAGCGCGTATTGGCTAACACGTGTTCTTCAACCGCGTGCATACCGGTTTCCAGTAATAGTGAGAGGCTGGCATTAAGGGCATGAATGCCTAACATGTTGGGACTGCCGCATTCAAAACGTCGGGCCGTTTTTGCGGGCTTCCAATCTTCTCGGTCAAATTCAATAAAGGCATCGGTCATGTGCCAACCATATTGCTGTAAGGTTAATTGCTCACGCCGTTCCGGGCGACAATAAAATAAGGCGAGTCCTTCTGGGCCTAGCATCCACTTATGACCATCGGCCATGACAAAATCTGCCTGGATGGCTTGCACGTCAAACTGGAGTGCGCCAATGCTTTGAATAGCATCAACGCAAAATAGAATGTTGTTTTTCTGGCAAAAGTCTCCAATACGCACCAGGTCCAGTTGAAAGCCGGTGGCGTATTGCACGGAACTGATGGCGATCAATCGCGTTTTAGCGTCAACCTGGTCAAATAAGGCCTGTTCCGGGTCATTACACTGAATATCGGTTTTACGAAGCTCGACGCCTTTGGGCGCAAGTGCCTCCCAGACCACACGGTTGGAGGGGAACTCCCCGGCAACACTGACGACATTGTCACCGGCCTTCCAGTCAAGACCAAAGGCGACGACAGACAGGGCTTCTGAAGTGTTTTTGAGCAAGGCGATATCATTGGGAGACCCGGCATTGATCAGCTGTTGGATCTGTTGACGCAGATGCGTTTCAGTTTCTACCCAACGTGGATAATATTTAGATCCTTGCGCGGCATTTTCACGGGAGAATTTTTCAATCGCATCGACAACACGATTTGGCCAGGGTGCAACGGCAGCATGGTTTAGGTAAAGAATGTCATCGACTAAGGAGAATTCCTCACTCAGGGAGGATGTTTTTGGCGTTTTGATATTCATGGCACGGATTATTCGTGCCAGACAGTGCTCAGGTCAAGTGCTTTACACGAGCAGTGTATCTTTATCACACCCAACATCATATTTGACGGTGATTTTTCAGGAGGTTTACCGTTATGCCGATTGCTCATTAAGTGGCGATGGCATCACGGTATGTTGAGCGGCCAGATGTTTGGCCAATACGCTATAAAAACGCGCAGAGTCAATGGGTTTGGCAAGATAGTCGTCTGCGCCGGCATCAAAACAT